>JBLIEW010000060.1:0-27364 GCA_047633255.1 Colwellia sp. | reverse complement strand
CGTAAGGTTTGATCAATTACCGGATTAGCAATTATGAATCAAATAAGTGAAACAGATGAAAAACCAGGCCCTTTGTCTGGAATTACCGTGTTGGATTTCTCTCGCGTGCTGGCAGGACCCTATTGCACCATGGTTTTAGCGGATCTTGGTGCACGGGTTATTAAAATTGAACGATTTGGCACGGGCGATGATACGCGTTCATTCGGGCCTTTCGTTGGCGTTGATTCAGCCTATTTCATGTGTTTCAATCGCGGTAAAGAAAGTATTTCTTTGGATATTAAATCACCACGCGATCGGGAATTACTAGAACGTCTGTTGGATAGTTGTGATGTGGTGGTAGAGAATTTTCGACCTGGCGTGATGGAGCGTCTTGGTTACGGGCCTGAACGCCTTGAAAAAACCCATCCCCATATTATTTATACCTCTATTTCAGGTTTTGGTCACAGCGGTCCATTTAGTGAATTGCCAGGCTACGATATGGTGGTACAAGCTATGGGTGGCGTGATGAGTTTGACGGGCTGGCCAGATGAAGAGCCCGCTCGCGTTGGCACCAGTTTTGGTGACTTAGGTGCAGCACTCTTTGGTGTTATTGGTATCTTGTCAGCGCTTTATAGCCGAACACGTGATGCGCAAGGAACTCGAGTCGATATAGGCATGCTAGATTGTCAGGCGGCGTTGATGGAAACTGCGCTAGCACGGTATGATGTTGAGGGAATTGTGCCAACACGCACAGGTGACAATCATCCATCGCTTGCCCCCTTTGAAACCTTTGCGGCAAAGGATGGAAAGTTTGTTATCTGTGCCGGCAATGATACCTTATTCTTGCTAATGATGGATGCGTTAGGCGCACCTCAAATGGCTTTGGAAGAACAGTTTTTAACCAACGATTTGCGCGTACAAAATCGTAAACAACTGGTTAAAGATGTTGAAGCAATTACACTCAACGAGCCTATGCAGCATTGGATTGATGCGCTTAATGAAGCGGGAGTACCTTGCTCTCCTATCAATACCATTGATAAATTATTTACTCATCCACAACTTCTGGCCCGTAACATGATCGTTAAAGTGATAGGGGAAAACCAAACAGCAATACGCACAGCCGGTAACCCAATCAAGATGAGTTCAGTAACAGAAATTGATCCTGAAGTACCGCTCAAGTCGCCAGCACTTAATGAGCATCGAGAGGCAATATTAGAAGAATTAATGGCAAACAACGGTGCGTATTCCCCGACACCACACCCTCAGGATAATTCGGATGATAGTGAGCTAAATACGCACACCGCAGTCATTTCTGAAACTTAACCTGTTATATCCCTCAAGAGAGAATTACATTATGAGAAGCAAAGATAGCGTTAAACTTAAACCCGTCGACACTGAGCAGGAAAGTAGAGATACTAAAGATAATACCGAGTCTGTAGCCGCTGCAAAACCGACAGTCGCATCGATGGAATCCATACTGGTTGAACGCCGTGAGCGAGTAGGGATGATCACGCTTCACCGACCTAAAAGCTTAAATGCTTTGAGCAGACAGCTTGCCAGAGAAGTTGTTGACACGTTAAAGGCCTTCGACGCCGACGATAACATTGGCGCGATTGTTATTACCGGTAGTGCTCGAGCATTTGCCGCCGGGGCAGATATTGAGGAAATGGCCAACCTGACCTATGCTGAATTTTATTGTGACGATATCTTTGCACCTTGGGATGAATTACGCTCAATCAGCAAACCGATTATTGCCGCCGTAAGTGGCTATGCACTTGGCGGTGGTTGTGAGTTAGCGTTGATGTGTGATTTTATTATTGCCTCAGAAGACGCTCAGTTTGGACAACCGGAAATTAAGCTTGGTATTTTGCCTGGTATTGGTGGCTCACAACGTTTAGCTAATGCCGTGGGTAAGTCATTGGCGATGGATCTTGTTCTAACGGGCAGAACCATTGATGTTCATGAAGCAAAAGCTGCTGGCCTAGTCGCGCGAGTTGTACCGGGTAAAGAGCTGTTACAAACCGCATTAGAAGCAGCGCATACGATTGCCGGTTATAACAGTCCTGCGGTACGTATGGCTAAAGAAGCGGTAAATGTCGCTTTTGAAACTAGCCTTACTGAAGGCATGCGTCATGAGCGTCGCTTATTTCAGGCTGCTTTTGCTACAGAGGGACAGAAAGAAGGTATGCATGCGTTTATTGCCAAGCGAGCACCTGTTTTTCGCCATCGCTAGAAATAATAAATCAACGGGGAGTGTTTAGGCTTTTACTATTGATGAAGTCACATACCCACATAACTAAAACAAGAGAAAGGAATTGATATGTCTACTCAAGTTATTCTACCGCGCATTATGCAGGTAGGTGAAGATGCTGCACTGGAATTACCAAACATATTAGTTAGTCTTGGCTGCAACCGTCCCTTGATTATTACCGACAAGATGATGGTGGAACTGGGATATGCCGGTCGTATTCAAATGAATTTAGCTGCAAAAAACATTTGTGCTCATGTGTTTGACGATACCGTGCCAGAGCCAACAGTAAAATCCATTCAAGCCGGTGTTGAAAAGGCAAGAGAGGGTAATTACGACTGTATTATTGCCCTTGGTGGCGGTAGTCCAATTGATAGTGCCAAGGCGATTGCTATTTTGGCTAAACATGGCGGCGTGATGCAAGATTACCGTTTTCCACGCATGGTTATCGAGCAAGGCTTGCCTGTTATTGCTATACCTACTACTGCGGGCACGGGCTCTGAGGTCACTAAATTTACCATCATAACCGACGAAACAAGTGATGAAAAAATGCTGTGTGTGGGCATTGGGTTTATGCCTGTTGCAGCTCTGGTTGATTATAAATTAACCATGAGCCTGCCACCTCGAACAACAGCTGATACCGGTATTGATGCCTTAACCCATGCCATGGAAGCTTATGTGAGTAAGAAAGCCAATTCCTATAGTGATTGCCAAGCGATTGCTGCAATTAAGTTAATAGGGCCAAACTTACGGACAGTATATAACACAGGCAGTGATGAAAAAGCGCGTGAAGCAATGATGCTTGGCTCTACCTTAGCGGGTATTGCCTTCTCTAGCGCATCAGTGGCCTTAGTACATGGTATGAGTCGTCCTATTGGCGCCTTTTTTCATGTGCCTCACGGCCTATCAAATGCGATGTTATTACCAAGCGTTACCGCCTATTCTATTCCCGCTGCGCCAGCACGCTATGCTGATTGTGCAAGAGCGATGGGTATTGCAACTGAGCAAGACAGCGATGAGCTTGCTAACCAGAAACTATTAATTGAACTTCGGGCATTAAACGATGAATTAGCGGTGCCAACGCCAGAGCAATTTGGTATTAAGCGTGATGATTTTTTCGAGGTGTGTCAAACCATGGCAGAGCAGGCATTGGCGTCAGGCTCTCCCAGTAATAACCCGATTGAACCGTCTATTAGCGATATGGTCGCTATCTACCAAGGGCTGTGGGATTAAGCTCTGTACTTACATTACTTATATAACTTTTTATAACGTTAGGAATTATTTATGAATACAATTGGACATTTAATTAACGGTGAAATTTGCACCGACGCCGCTCGCACACAAGATGTGTTTAACCCAGCAACAGGTAAGCCCACTCGACAAGTAGCATTAGCCTCGGTTGAAACAGTAGAGCAAGCTATTAGCTGTGCTCAGGCTGCATTTCCTGCATGGCGAAATACGCCGCCAATTAAACGTGCGCGAGTGATGTTTCGTTTTAAAGAATTGCTTGAAGCTAATGCCGATAAAATCTGCCAGTTGATAGGCGAAGAGCATGGAAAAATATCACATGATGCGGCGGGTGAATTACAACGCGGCATCGAAAATGTTGAATACGCTTGCGGTGTGCCTGAATTATTAAAAGGCGAGCACAGTAAAAATGTTGGACCAAACATTGATTCATGGAGCGAGTTTCAACCCTTAGGTGTTGTGGCGGGTATTACGCCATTTAACTTCCCTGCGATGGTACCGTTGTGGATGTTTCCAATGGCTATTGCTTGCGGTAACTGTTTTATCTTAAAACCATCAGAGCGCGATCCAAGCTCAACGTTACTTATTGCTCAGTTATTAAAAGAAGCGGGACTACCTGACGGCGTTATGAATGTTGTTAATGGCGATAAGGTTGCTGTTGATGTGTTGCTGTCTGATGAACGTATTAAAGCGGTTAGTTTTGTGGGTTCAACGCCGATTGCTGAATATATTTATGCCACTGCTAACGCTAACGGTAAACGTTGTCAGGCATTAGGTGGTGCAAAAAATCACGCTATCGTGATGCCAGATGCGGATATGGACAATGCGGTTAACCAGTTACTTGGTGCTGCATTTGGTTCATCGGGTGAACGTTGTATGGCGTTGTCTGTTGCCGTTGCTGTTGGCGATGTTGCCGGTGATGCGTTAGTTGAAAAAATGACCAAAGCAATGGCAGGTCTAAAAGTGGGCGCATACAGTGATAGCATCAATGATTTTGGCCCTGTTATCACCGCTCAGCATCGTGACAAAGTGGTTGGTTATATCAATCATGCTCAAGAGCAGGGCGCAACGATTGTAGTTGATGGTAGAAACCCAGAGGTTGAAGGCTATTCGGATGGTTTCTTTGTTGGCGGTACGTTAATTGATAACGTGACTACTGATATGGTGAGCTATAAAGAAGAAATTTTTGGCCCGGTATTACAAGTTATTCGTGTGCAAACAATGCAAGAAGCCATGGATATAATTGACGCCCATGAATATGGCAATGGTACCTGTATCTTTACCCGTGATGGTGAAGCGGCGCGTTATTTTTCTGATAACATTCAAGTGGGTATGGTGGGTATTAACGTGCCACTGCCTGTGCCTGTTGCTTATCATAGCTTTGGTGGTTGGAAGCGTTCATTGTTTGGTGATTTACATGCTTACGGACCTGATGCTGTTCGCTTTTACAGCAAGCGTAAAACTGTGACCCAGCGCTGGCCTTCTGCCGGAGTTCGTGAGGGTGCAGAGTTTTCAATGCCAACATTGAGCTAAAACCAGTACAATTTAATTGCGCCCACGGTTAAGTGTGAGCGCTTATTGGCTAGCCTGTTTAATAGATAGGCTAGCCTTTTTTGTTTAAGCCTGTTTATTTAAGCTTTTTTATTTATGATAAGTGTAGTTGACCCTTTTGTTGCTTGCCTAGATACACCAGGATTGTCTATAATGAGCATGAAATTTATGACAGGATATAAAATGACAGCGCAGCGAAGAGAAAAAGGCTCATCTATAACCCGGGTACTAGAAATAATCGAGGCTATTTCTCGTGCCGAGCGACCTATGTCACCCGCTGAATTGGCCTTTTTACTCGATATACCTAAACCCAGTATTCATCGTTTACTACAGCAACTTGAAGCGGATAATTACGTACAAATTAATATGCGTGGCTTGTTGCTTCCAGGTGACCGCATGCATAATATCGCTTTAGGGGTGCTTCATAGCAGCCGATTTAAAGCGTTGCGACAGGCCATTTTAAAAGATTTGGCGGAAACTATTGGTGAAACCTGCGGCATTGCAATCCCCGACGGCACCGAGATGATCTATTACGATCGTGTTGAAAGCAATTGGCCGTTGCGGATCCATTTACCTGTTGGCAGTCATACCCCGGTATGGTGTACTGCCAGTGGTAAACTGTATTTAAGCTCTCTGCCCAAAGAGCGTCGTCACCGTATTGTAGGTAAACTACCACTGGACAAAGTGGCACGTAATACCTTTACTGAGTCTGAATCATTAGAAAGAGAGCTGTTAACAATTCAAGTAAATGATCTCGGAACGGATAACGAAGAATTTGTCGATGGCATGGTTGCCTGCTCGGTGCCCATTAAAGATCAGGATGGTAGGCTATTTGCCTGTCTTTTCACCCATGCGCCCGTGATCCGCAAAAGTTTAGCTGAATTACTCGATTTTGAACCTGTATTACGCCAGGCAGCCATCGAGTTAGGTGATCTGCTCAAAGAGCAATAGCGGAAGTAAATTAAACGTTATCTTCAATATGATCAGACTGTGTTTGTACGGCTTCTTGTAATTGCTGTTCCACCATACTTTGTAACGGCTTATCATCAATAGACGTGGTTAACTCGCTGTCTTCAATACCGTCTGAGTCTTGCAATATTTCGAGCACATCTGAGGCAACTTCAGGAAAAGAATCGACAAACGTACTAGCAACATCCACTGCATGTTCGGGGATGTTATCAATCATATGATTGATATAATTATTGGCAGCACTTTCAATATTTTCTAATGCATGCTCTGAGTAAATTTGTTCACTTTCATTCTCGCCTTCGCTTTCACTGTCAATTAAGTTCTGAACATAGGCTTCGGCAACATCATTTGACGATTCAGGAAGAGATTCTGACACTGTGAAAGCAAGCTCTGCTGACTGATCAGGAGAAACCTCTGTTAAACGATTGTAAAGTTCTGTTGCCGTATTTTCTGAGGCGGCAGCTACCCTATCGACTGGTCGCATGGCATCTAAAGAGTCTGATAAGTTTGTCATGTATTCTTCAGTCATTTCCAGTAGTTCACTCGGGTATTCTTCAGCCATATTTTCAGCGGCTAATTCCATTAAATCAATACCGTTATCAGGCATTGCATTAGCAATCGCAACAACAATATTAGTAAACTGATCGGGATACTCAGAGGTGATCCAATCAACCAGTTGATCGGCTTGCTCAGGAGAAGCATTGGTTAATGCTTCAGCGATGTGAATACTCATTTGTGGTGCTGCTGAGGTTATGGCAGCATATAACCTGCCAATGTCTATCGCGTCTATGGTACTTAATGCAGCCGCTAAATTTGACGCATTGTTTGGGTCTCTTAGCACGAGTGCTTTAACCATATTAACCGCAGCGGAGGGGTTTTTACTGGCTAAACTAATGGCAACCTCCACTTCTGGAGTTGCTTCAAACTGAGCCTCTGTATATTGCGTACGAGGATCCAATGCTGACACTACACCACTGGGTGTTTGCATAACAAAGCTTTCTTGCTCATCAAGGGGTAAAGCTTGCTGCAGTTTCATCCTAACAATAATAAAAAGTAATAGGGTTAATGCGACGACGTTCATGAAGCTAAATAGAGCGCTGCTACCAAAAGTATTCATCATCAAAGAAGCAAGATAAGGGCCTAAAATACTGCCCAATGCATAGATCAATAATAACGAACTCATTGCTGATAATATTTGATCTTTTAATACGGTATCAAAAGTTTCAGACATACTCATGGGGTAAAGACAGGCAACCAACCCAGTGATGAGTGCAATAGCGAATAAGGTCAGTTTGAACATATCAGCAGACATAAGAAAGGGGACAAGTAAACAGAGTGCCATCAGTGTTGCTACCATGAATAGCATCACTTTTCGTCGGTCAAAGTTATCTGATAAATAAGCAATAGGAAATTGTAAAATGATTGCACCAGAAATAGCTGAGCCCATAAATATCGATAAATCTAAATCAGTAATACCATTTTGACTGGCGAAGATAGGCAACATATTCATTAAACCGGCATACAAGATGCCACAATAAAAACTACTGACCACACCCAAAGGAGACAGTTTGAAAACAGTCATGATAGACATTGATTGGCTGTCTTCAATTTGTGGGCCTTTTTGTCTACTGATAACAATAGGGGTAATGGATAAGCTAAATAAAATACCGCAGATAACAAACAAGGTAATATCGTCAATTGGCGCAACATTTAATAAAAATTGGCCAGAAAAAAGTGCAGTCATTATCATCATCTGATTAATAGAAAGTATACGACCTCTATTTTTTTCAGTGGCGCTATGGCTCAACCAACTATCTAGCGTGGCATTAGTGCAAGCAATACAAAACCCAGTGATCACCCTCATACCGGCAAGCATTAAAGGCTCTGGATAAAGGCCTGAAATTAAAATAGCAACAGAGGTTAAACTACCGCACATGGCAAATATTCTTATGTGGCCAACACGTTGTAATAACATACGGCTATAATAAGCACCCAACAAAAAACCCACGGACAACATTGACAATACTAAGCCCATATTATCTAGGCTTACTCCATCGCTCTGCATACGTACAGGCAACAAAATATTGCTTAACCCATAACCTAACATTAACAAAAAACCACTTGTTAGTGTTAGTACAAAAGGTTTAAGGGTCATTATCACAAGCAATTCTCTTCTATGTATTAGGTGGTCAGCGTATAGGGTGTTAAGTAAACGACATCATGATCATTAATGATACTGTAAACTGGCTCAGATTTGCGCAGCATAACAATAGAATGTTGTAGATTACAGTAAAATATAAAAAATACAGATAGCCAAGTCTGATAGGGAGTGAACACTAATGATTAAATGTTTAGAGACTGAAAGTTTTGCTAACAATTTACTTATGGATATTTACCTAAAGCCAATAGTATTATGCAGATATACTTCACCATTGTGATGAATTTGTGATGAAATTGTTATAACTCAGTGATTCAATATAAATAGAGATGATTTATTGTTGAGGTCAAGTTTAACAGACCAATCTCACTTCAACTTTGAATCAGGATAGAATTATGAAAACAATATCGCTAATCACAGCAATCGCATTAGTCTCAGTACTTGCGTTTTATACTCTGACACCAAAATCCACAGAGTATTCAGCTACAGGCTCAGCAGTAGCTCAAACTGAAATTCAAACTGATTTCGATAAAATGATGCCTAAATCATCCAAGCCAACTGAAAAAATGTCTGCTACCGCTCATTTAGACAGCATTGTATTAGGTGCAGGTTGTTTCTGGGGCGCTGAAAAAAGATATCAGGCCATCCCCGGTGTTGTTGATGCTATATCAGGTTATGCCGATGGTAAAAATGTGAGTGCTACTTATCGAGAGATTACTCAGAGAAAAAATAAATTCAATGAAAATAATCATGCAGAAGTAGTTAAAATCATATTCAACAGCTCAATGGTCAGTTTGGAAACTATTTTACATAGTTACTATGAGGGGCATGATCCCACTCAGCTTAATCGCCAAGGTAATGATGTTGGAACGCAATATCGTTCAACTATCTTAACCAGTAATAAACAACAAAATGAAACGGCACTAAAAGTAACAGCGCAGTATCAAAAATTATTAACAGACTCTGGTTATGGAAAAATTGCCACAAAAATAAGTTCACTTACTGAATTTTTTGAAGCCGAACAATACCACCAAGATTATTTAGTCAAAAATCCTAATGGTTACTGTCCAGATCACTCTACTGGTATTAAGTTTGATGCGGCAGCCAATAAAGCGACACTAGCTAATCAAAAAATGGATAATTCATCCTTGTTAAAAGGCAAACATATTGTGGTTATCGAATCAGAAAATTATTGCCCTTATTGTGAGAAGTTCAAAGAGAATGTAGTGAATGATTATAAAGGATCAATTGCAATAAACTTTCGTCTAGCAAGCCAGCTTGACGGGTTAACTGTAAAGACTGAAACTTGGGCAACACCCACTATTATATTTATTCAAGACGGTGAAGAGGTCTTTGGAAGACAAGGATATATGAGCCCTGAGAACTTTTACAAAGCGTTAGGTGTGTTTAAATTAGGACAAAGTGAAGCATTTAATGTCGCTTTTGATGAAGGAACGGATGGTCGGTTTTGTAAAGAATATGAAATATTCAAGAACACGCCTGATGGCGTTTTTATTGATAAGTTAAGTGGCGTACCTTTATTTGATACCCGAGACCGCTTTAATTCAGACTCTGGTTGGTTATCTTTTACTAAGGCCGTTGAAGGTTCAGTCATTGAAAAGCCCGATAATCGTTACGGTATGGTACGAACAGAAATTCGTTCTAAAACGTCAGGCATTCATCTGGGTCACGTATTTCCAGATGGTCCCAATGGACAACCAAGGTTTTGTATTAACGCGACCGTATTGGAGTTTAGAGCCAGATCATAGGCGTCGAGGTAAAAAGTGTGCCGCGGTTGCCTTGGCGAATAAAACGGTAAGAACCGCTCATGCCATGCTAACACAAGGAACAGAATATAAAGCCGTGTTGCTGGCCGTATAGAAGCGTAAAGTAAAACGTAAAAGATTACAGGCAGCATGACTCACTGTTTAAAAAGAGTTCAACCAACAAAATGCAATAAACGAAGATAAAAATCAACCCGTTTAGTCAGTAGCTGGCATAGAGCCGTTGAGCTCGCTTAATAGATTTGACAACGGGTTCGCGTGAATATAATAGAGCCAGAGATATCTTCTCAACTAGAGCTCGTGCATAAGCACGCATTAATTTCTTTGAATAAAGTTTTTTGTTGTTGACAAGGAGGAGTCCACATAAGCCAGCTATTGCTCAATCAAGTGCCTCGTTCTTGAAAATTTATCCTCATTAAAATTGATCACTAAATTAATCTGTTTGGTATAACACGTTTTCACTCCTCAAGTTAATAACTTTCATTTATTAAAATGGCTATGTTTTTTAGTGTATATAACATTATTGAAATAGGGCTGAGCGCATGATAGTTGGGTAATTTTAAATTTTTTTTAGCCACTTTAACACAGCTAACAAATCAGTAAATAAGGACGTAAATTTTAACATTTCCTTAATTGACACTTGTGTCAGGTTTTTAATCTGATATATTTATAGGCAAGTTACCGCAATCATCCTGGCCCCGTACCTTGAAATAATTTTGTTGTAGATGATTAAAAACTGACTAGGCAAATTTTTTATGATTATTGACGGAAGGTAATATGACCATGAGTACAGTTCGTTTCTTATTAAACAATGACGTTGTGACAATAGAAAATATTGACCCGAACTTAACGGTCTTACAGTACCTTCGTGAAATACAATTCAAATCAGGTACTAAAGAAGGTTGCGCTTCAGGTGACTGTGGTGCGTGTACCGTTGTACTTGCCGAGTTAGACATCGATAAGGTCGACCAACTTTATTATAAATCTATTAACTCGTGCATTACTTTCATTGGTAACTTACACGCTAAGCAGTTAATTACTGTTGAAAATTTGAAAGACGGGGCTAAGTTACACCATGCCCAACAAACATTGGTTGATAATCACGGTTCACAATGTGGTTTTTGTACACCCGGTTTTGTTATGTCGTCTTTTGCCCTACATAAACAGAATAAAACGCCCAATCGTGCCGAGGTACTTGAAGCATTAGCCGGTAATCTCTGTCGTTGTACCGGCTACCGTTCAATTATAGCAGCGGCTATTACCTCAAGTGAAAACAGTGACGAAGACTCTTTTGCTCAGCATTATCAAAACACCGTCGCAACGCTTAGCGAGTTTAAAAAATTACCGACACCTAGCTTAACGGGTAATGGCCATCGTTTTATTGCGCCTAAAAATATTGATGAGTTAGCGAATGAGTTAATGCATGAACCCAAATCAACGTTAGTGGTGGGTGGCACTGATTTAGCGTTATCTGTTACTCAAAATTTAGCGACTATAGAAACGCTAGTGTATCTGGGGGATGTGAAAGAGTTAACCACTATTGAAGAAACCGACACTGAAATTGTTATTGGCTCAGCGCTACCGTACAGTAAATTTATTGATGTTTTACATCATTATTATCCTGATTTAGGCGATATGATTGAGCGAATTGGCTCAAAACAAGTGCGCAATACCGGCACATTAGGTGGAAATATTGGTAACGCGTCGCCCATTGGTGATATGCCTCCGGCGCTTATTGCCCTCGGCGCAACTATGACCTTGCATGTTAATGGCAGTGAACGCACCATTTTAGTCGAAGACTATTTTGTCGATTATAAAAAAACAATACTTAAACCCTCAGAGTTTATCAAGTCAGTTCAAATACCTAAACCGACGGCCGGTCAAACGTTAACGCTTTATAAAATATCCAAACGTATCGATGATGATATCTCAGCAGTATTAGCTGCGTTCTTTATTGAAAGAGAAGTTGAAAGAGAAGTGAAACCAGGTGTAGCCGATCATAATCAAAAAATAACGGCTGTTCGTCTGGCATTTGGTGGCATGGCTGCTATTCCTAAGCGAGCGTCTACCGCTGAAGCGATTCTGCTAGGTAACTGTTTAACAAAAGCGTTAGTTGAGCAAGCAAAAATAGCCTTAGCCACCGACTTTCAACCACTGTCAGATGTTCGTGCGTCAGACAAATACCGTATGAAAGTAGCGCAAAACCTTATGGAAAAATGCTTTGTAGAGCTGCAAAGCAATGTGATAGAAACACGAGTGGTAAATTATGCGTAGTCTTATTGAGTTAAAAAAAACTAATGCAAACAAAGCTGACGAAAATACTCATGAAAGTATTGTTAACGGACAAAAAAGTGTTGGTTTAGGTGGGGTAGGTCGCTCTAAAAAACATGAAAGTGCAGGTAAACAAGTAGCCGGTGAAGCGCTTTATGTTGATGACCGTCCAGCATTACGTGGTGAATTACATGCAGCGGTAGGTCAATCGACTGTTGCACACGCGAATATTCTTTCAATGGATTTATCAGCGGTTAAATCAGCGAAAGGTGTTGTCGCGGTAATTACCGTTGAAGACGTGCCAGGCCATATTGATATTGGCCCTGTTTTCCCAGGTGACCCCGTACTAGCTATTGGCAGAGTAGAATTTATTGGCCAACCACTTTTTGCTGTTGCCGCCACAAGTTTCGACTTGGCACGTAAAGCTGTTAAATTGGCAAAAGTTGAATATCAAGTACTTGATGCGGTATTAACCGTGCAAGATGCCTTAGCGAAACAAAACTTTGTTCGTCCACCATTTACCATGAAACGAGGAGACTCTGCATCTGCTATTGCAGCGGCGGAACATCAGTTGTCGGGTGCAATTATTGTCGGTGGTCAAGAGCATGTGTACCTTGAAGGCCAAGTATCAACCGCGGTGCCAACCGAAGATGGCGGTATGGAAATTTATACATCGTCACAGCACCCAAGTGAAGTACAAAAGTTAGTGGCTGAGGTGTTAGCTATTCCCTTGAACAAGGTGATGGTTGATATGCGCCGCATGGGTGGCGGCTTTGGTGGTAAAGAAACACAAGCCGCGCCTTGGGCATGTATTGCTGCGTTATTGGCCAATGTAACCAAACGGTCTGTTAAATTTAAATTAGCGCGGTTAGACGATATGATCATGACGGGTAAGCGTCATCCCTTTGAAAATAACTATACTGTTGGTTTTGACGGTAACGGTCAGATCAAAGGTATTAATATTGAAGTCAACGGTAACTGCGGATATTCACCTGATTTATCCGATGCTATTGTTGATAGGGCGATGTTTCACTCAGATAACGCTTACTTTTTAGATCAAGCAACCGTTACCGGTAATCGGTGTAAACTTAATACCGTTTCTCACACCGCTTTCCGTGGTTTTGGTGGTCCTCAAGGCATGATGACCATTGAACTGGTTATGGACGAAATTGCTCGTCACTTAGGTAAAGATCCGTTAACTATTAGAAAAATCAATTTATATGGCGGTGAAGGTCGTAACGTGACGCACTATCATCAAACCGTTGAACATAATAACTTAGCAGAAATAATTGACACCTTAGAAGAAAGCTCTGATTACCAAGCACGCCGTAAAGCGGTGACCGACTTTAATGCTAATAGCCCAATATTGAAAAAAGGTATTGCCTTAACACCGGTTAAGTTTGGAATCTCATTTACGGTTCAGCATTTGAACCAAGCGGGCGCACTAGTGCATGTTTATACTGATGGCACTATTCATTTAAGCCATGGTGGCACTGAAATGGGTCAAGGTTTGAATACTAAAGTGGCACAAATTGTTGCTGAAGAATTTCAAGTTGATGTCGATACAGTCGCTATTTCATCAGCACGTACCGATAAGGTACCTAACTCGTCACCAACGGCAGCGTCTTCGGGTACTGACTTAAATGGCAAAGCAGCACAAGCCGCAGCTAAAACCATTAAGCAACGCTTAATTGATTTTGCTTGTGAAAAATACCAAGTGGACGCTGAGCACGTTAAATTCGAAAACAATCATGTGATTGTCGGTGAGCAAACGTTCAGTTTTGCTGAGTTTGCTCAAATCGCTTATATGGGGCGTGTTTCTTTATCTTCAACGGGGTTCTACAAAACACCCAAAATACACTTTGACCGAGCGACAGGCAAAGGTTGTCCATTTTTTTATTTCGCAACAGGTGCTGCCGTCTCTGAGGTAATTATTGATACGTTAACGGGTGAATACAAAACTTTGCGTACCGATATATTGCAAGATGTGGGGCACTCAATTAATCCAGCGATTGATATTGGCCAAATAGAAGGGGCTTTTGTTCAAGGCATGGGGTGGTTAACCACCGAAGAGTTGGTATGGAATGAGCAAGGACGTTTACTGTCAAATAACCTTGCGACTTACAAAATTCCTGCGATAAATGATGCCCCCAAAGATTTTCGTGTGGCCTTAGTGCCTGATACGCCAAACCGTGAGCACACTATTTACAATTCTAAAGCGGTGGGCGAACCCCCATTTATGTTAGGTATTTCGGTTTGGTCTGCCATCAAAGATGCTATTTCGAGTCTCTCTGATTACCAGCTAAGCCCTTTGCTTGATACACCCGCCACTCCAGAGAGAGTGCTTTGGTCGGTTGAATTAATGAAAGCACAATCTAAAGCAAGCATGTCAGTAAAATAAGTAAAGTAAGTAAAAGCAGCAGCAAAAGCCAAGCGAATAGACAAGAGGACAGCATAATGACTATTTCTAACCGTGATAACTGGAACAGTGCCGCTTATCAATTAAGTAAGCAAGGCCAAGCTTATGTGTTAGTGACATTGGTGGGTGTGTCGGGTTCAACGCCTAGAAATAGTGGCACTAAAATGGTGATCAGTAAAAATGAGTTATATGACACTATTGGTGGTGGTCATCTTGAGCATAAAGCTGTTAAACAGGCACAAAAAATGCTGGCGGCAGCTCTGGTGGAAGGTAATGATAGTCAGCATTTGGAACACTTTCAATTGGGCGCTAACTTAGGTCAATGTTGTGGTGGTAACGCCAGTGTGTTGTTCGAATGTTTTGCGGCTGTAGGGGTGAATATTATGCTGTTTGGTGCGGGTCATGTTGGCAAAGCATTAATCCCTGTTTTAGCGCAATTACCTTGCCAAGTAACTTGGGTTGATAGTCGTGAGGAACAGTTTCCAAGCAATGCCGATGATTATCACAACGTACATAAAGTGGTTAGTGATGCGCCTGAATTTGAAGTGGCGAGCATGCCTAAAAATAGCTATTACATTGTGATGACTCATAATCATCAAATGGATTTTGACATAACACAAGCAATTTTAAACCGTGCTGACTTTAACTATTTAGGCCTTATTGCCTCGGACACTAAATGGCGTCGTTTTCAGCAGCGTTACAAACATCGCGATATAGATCAAGCCCAAGTGGCTCGTATGAATTGCCCTATTGGACTGTCGCAAGTTGGCGGTAAGTTACCTATGGAAGTCGCGGTATCAGTATCAGCAGAGATTATTAAACTTTATCAAGTTGAGCAACAAGTAACTGCAAATCAAAGCAAACAAAACGCGCAAGACTTATCCTTAGCGGCCCAATCCGCTAATAAAACACGGCCAACATCACAACAGGGTGTTCACTGGCAAGAATTTAAGCAATTACTGACTAGCGAGTAGTCAGGTTATTAGCCGCACCAACAATAGGAGAAGTAAGGTGTCTCATTTTGCCCTGCAAAGTAAAAACGTCATTATTAACGGTGAGATGATCGCTGCCTGTGTCGAAATAAAGGATGAACTGATATACGCTATTCACCCCTACGGAAACCCATTGCCTTGCCCTATACAAGAGCATAATGACAATGTCATTATGCCTGGACTTGTTGACTCGCACGTACATATTAATGAACCTGGACGAACTGAATGGGAAGGTTTTAATACCGCAACACAAGCAGCCGCTGCGGGTGGCATTACTACGCTTGTGGATATGCCATTAAATTGTATCCCGGTCACCACAACTAAAACCGCTTTCCAAGAAAAGCTTGATGCGGTTGACGATAAATTATGGGTTGATTGTGGTTTTTGGGGCGGCGTTATTCCACAAAATATTGATGATTTAGATGAGCTGCTTAATGCGGGTATTTTAGGGGTTAAATCATTTTTGATTGACTCAGGCATTAAGGAGTTCCCCCACGTCACAGCGAAAAATATTCGTGCTGCTATGCCTATTCTGGCTAAACATGACGTCCCTTATTTGATTCACGCTGAGTTAGATTGCGGTAGCTTTAATGATGTTAAAATAACGAAAAAATATAACAGTTTTCTTCAGTCGCGTCCTAAAAGTTGGGAAAACGAGGCTATTGCATTAATGGTAGAGATGGCGCGCGAGTCAAAAGAAAAAGGAGATAACTGTAAAGTGCATATCGTGCATTTATCTAGTGATGAAGCCTTAGATACCATTGCCCAAGCTAAGCGTGAAGGGTTACGTTTTACTGCGGAAACGTGTCCGCATTATTTAACGATTGCTTCTGAAGATATTCCTGACGGTAAAACGTTATTTAAATGCTGTCCGCCAATTCGTGAAAACCAAAACCGTGAACATTTATGGCAAGCGATTCAAGATGGTCGTTTAAGCTTTATTGTCTCAGATCACTCGCCTTGTACGCCTGAGCTAAAACATATTGATACCGGCGATATTGAAAAAGCATGGGGCGGTATTTCCGCCTTACAGTTTGGTATTTCATTAATTTGGACTGAAGCGAAACAACGCGGTTTTACCTTGGTGAATATTGCGCGTTTAATGTCCACTGAAACCGCTAAGTTTGCCGGGTTAGACTCAGTAAAAGGGGCGATCAAAGTGGGTAACCATGCTGACTTTTTAGTGTTTGACCCAAATATTGAATTCACCATCACTAATGAAATGATTAAACATCGCCACAACATTACCCCTTATGCCGGCCGAAAAGTGTCAGGGCAAGTACAGCATACGTTTGTGCGTGGTCACCATGTGTATCAACAAGATGAATTTATTAATACGCCTAAAGGGCGTCCTTTATTAAAAGGAAAACTGTAGATGATGCTAGACATAGATACCCAAGCACAAAATAAGCTAAGTGGTGCGTCGCTTGAATTAGAGAGTCAGTTGACAACTCACTTTGTCGATTTAGCCAGTCAACGCGTAGGCGGTGAAACGTTGTCTTGTAGCGATGATTTTTTTGCTGAAATGGAAAACCTTATCAAACCAGGGAGAGGAATATTTATCGATGATAAATTTACCGACCGTGGTAAATGGATGGACGGTTGGGAATCTCGACGTAGTTATGGTCGTGACAATGGTAGAGAATTTGATTGGTGTATTATTCGCTTGGGGATGCAAGGTGTTATTCATGGTTTTGATATTGATACTAACTACTTTCGTGGCAATGCGCCTGAAGCTGTATCGGTGCAAGCTTGTGTCAGCAATATTGAACCTAATGCTGATACGGTTTGGCATACGGTATTAGCGCAGTCGACAGTGGCAGCACACAGCCAAAATATTTTTGCTATTAGCAATACTGTTCACCAGGGTAAGGCTTGGACTCATATTCGTTTGAATATCTTTCCTGATGGCGGCATTGCTCGCCTACGTGTTTTTGGTGAAGCGGTTGTTAACTGGGATCAGTTTATTGAGGGTGAGTTAATTGATTTAGCCTACATTAAAAATGGTGGTAAAGCCTTGCTAGTCAGTGATATGTTTTTTAGTGATAAAAATAACCTAATTATGCCAGGCCGTGGTAAAGACATGGGTGATGGTTGGGAAACTAAACGTCGTCGTGATCCCGGTCCAGATTGGTCTATTGTTAAACTAGCAAGGTGTGGCAGCATTGAAAAATTGATTGTTGATACCTGTCATTTTAAAGGTAATTTTCCGGATACGTTTACCTTAGAAGGCATTGTTTCCACTAGCGATGACTTTAGTCATGGTCAACAACAAGATAAATGGCGGCCAGTGATGGCCAAAACTAAGTTATACGCAAATCGTGAACACGTATTTATTAATGAGATCAGGGTAAAAAACGACGAAACATTTACTCACGTGCGTTTAAATATATTCCCTGATGGTGGCATATCACGCATGCGTGTTTTTGGTAAAGTGCTTGAAAAAAGCGATCTTTAAGGGCATAAATATGAACTTAGAAAAATTAAATATGTTACCCATTACGCAAGCTACACATACGTTTATGCAGTGTTGTACCGCATCAACTTGGGTTAATGCCATGGTTAAGGCACGACCTTTTAGTGACACCTTAGCGATTGTCCAACAAGCTGATTTAACTTGGCAAACACTAGGCGAAGCTGATTATTTAGAAGCGTTTGAAGGTCACCCTCAAATTGGTAATGTGGCGACACTTCGAGAAAAGTATGCCAATACTAAAGCGCTTGCTAGTGGTGAGCAAAGTTCAATGAGCCAAGCAACCGAAGAGGTATTAGTTGCTTTAGCTAAAGGCAATGCCGATTACCTTGAAAAATTTGGCTTCATCTTTATTGTTTGCGCCACTGGCAAAAGTGCAGCACAAATGCTGGCTTTATTAGTTGCGCGGTTGCCAAACGATAAAGCCGTCGAGTTAGCCAATGCGGCAGAAGAACAGCGAAAAATTTTCCATCTACGAATAGAGAAATTATTATGAGCCAAATCACTACTCATGTACTAGACACCACACGTGGATTACCTGCACAAAATTTACCTATCACGCTATTTGCCCAAACCGATGAGGGTTGGCAAGAATTATCCTCGGATCTAACGAATACAGAGGGCCGTATTGTAGGCTTATTAGCTGATGATGTAGTGCTTCAAGCAGGTGTTTACCGTATGCACTTTGCCACTAAAACGTATTTTGAAGCGAATAACGAACAAGGTTTCTATCCCTTTGTTGACATCGTTTTTGAACTAGACGGCAGCAACAGTCATTACCATATCCCGTTGTTATTAACCGCGTTTGGTTATTCAACTTATCGTGGCAGTTAAAAGAGTTTTATATGAGCATACTTATAACTGATAATTTACAGATACTGACGCCAAAACAGTTAACAAACGACGCTTTTTCTGCTTTTGGTGATGTTATTGAGGCGAGCACTGAGTCAAAAAACTTCCCGATTAATGCTGGGTTTACTCAGCGTTATCACGATTTAGCCAAGGTTGATGTGAATGATAGTAATGGTCATGCTTTGATCAATATTTTTCGTTCAACGCCATTAGCTCAGCCCATTGCTATTAAAATGATGGAGCGACATCCTTATGGGAGTCAGGCGTTTATCCCGATGGGAAGCAATTCATATTTAGTAGTAGTCGCCCCTGCTGGCGAATTTGATGTAAACAACATTGAAGTGTTTATTGCTAATTCAAATCAAGGGGTGAATTACCACAAAGGTACTTGGCACCACTTTTGTTTAGCACTGGGCAGTGAAAGTGACTTCTTGGTGGTTGATAGAGGCGGTGCGGGCGATAACTGCGATGTGCTTGAGTTAGATGGCTCGTTAGTTATCGCTACAAGCTAAAGCACTGAACAAAGCACTAAAAAGAGACACTAAAAAAACAATCACCACACTAACTGAAACCGACAATATAACGCACAAGGCGAAAGAAGATGTTAAAAGTATTTCGTGGCGAGTTACTGCACTTCTTGGCAGATCCCGTCAAAGTAACGTTACAAGACAGCTATCAGTATATAGAAGATGGGTTGTTAATTATTAAAGACGGATTAGTTGAACAAATAGGCGAAGCCGCTCAATTGTTACCTACGTTAGATGAGGCTGTTGACGTTACTCATTATAAAAAGGGGTTAATCATGCCAGGCTTTATTGATACTCATGTGCATTATCCCCAAACTGAAATGATTGCGTCATACGGTGAGCAACTACTTGAGTGGTTAGAGAACTATACTTTCCCTTTTGAACGTCAGTTTTCAGATTTGGAACACGGTAAAAAAGTTGCAAAGTTCTTTCTCGAACAATTACTTGAAGCAGGCACAACAACAGCTTTAGTCTTTGGTACGGTACATAAAGAATCTGTGGAAGCGTTCTTTACTATTGCCCAACAAAAAAAGCTTCGGATGATTTGTGGCAAGGTATTAATGGATAGAAACTGTCCAGATTACTTATCAGATACCGCGCAAAGTGGATATGACGACAGCAAAGCATTAATTGAAAAGTGGCATAACACCGATCGTTTACAATATGCCATCACGCCACGGTTTGCCCCTACCTGTTCAAGAGATCAATTAGACAAAGCAGGGCAATTGCTAGCTGAGAATCCCAGCGTCTATTTACATACCCATTTAAGTGAAAACAAAACTGAAATTGCTTGGGTAAAGGATTTGTTTCCTGATAATGAAGGTTACCTCGATGTATATGATCAAAGTCAATTACTAGGTCGCCGTAGTGTTTTTGCTCATGGCGTACATCTACATGACAGTGAATGTAAGCGTTTAGGTGAAACTGACTCGGCAATTGCTTTTTGTCCAAGCTCAAACCTATTTTTAGGCAGTGGTTTATTTAACTTAAAGCAGGCGCAAAAATACGACATTAACCTGGGGATTGGCTCTGATATAGGGGCAGGTACAACATTCTCTATGCTAAGCACGATAAATGAAGGCTATAAAACTCAGCAATTACGGGGTAACCCACTTAGCCCATTTAAATCGTTTTATTTAGCGACTTTAGGCGGGGCTATTGCTTTAGATCTTGAGGGAACCATTGGTAACTTCACTAAAGGCGCAGAGGCAGATTTTATTGTGCTTGATTATCATGCCACACCATTGATGGACAGACGAATGCAGCATTGTAAAAGCTTATCCGAGAAGTTATTCATATTAAGCATGTTAGGCGATGAACGCCATGTTAAAGCAACTCATATTATGGGTGAACGCGTTTAGCCAATTCATTCACGGTAAATTAATAAATATCAAGCGCTGATAAGCAAATAAATAACAGACATTGGGAAAAATTATGGATCCATATATTAATGAGTGGCTTAACTTAGTTATTCGATTTGCTCATCTGATTACGGGTATCGCTTGGATAGGTGCCTCGTTTTACTTTGTTTGGTTAGATAATAATTTAGAACTACCGCCGCAAGAAAAAGTCGATAAAGGTATTGGTGGTGACTTATGGGCGATTCACGGTGGCGGTTTTTATGAAGTAGCAAAATATAAATTGGCACCACCACAAATGCCAACAACCCTGCATTGGTTTAAATGGGAAGCTTACACCACATGGATCACCGGTTTTTTACTATTATCACTAATGTTTTATGTTGGTGCTGAATCTTACTTAATTGATAAACGAGTAGCAGACTTAACGCAATTACAAGCCATTGCATTAGGTATCGGTTCTATCGTTTTGGGTGTCGGTATTTATGAAGCATTAGTACGCACTAAATTAAGAAATCATGGCATTATTTTAGGTTTGATCTTAATCATTGTGGCAACGGCTTTTTCTTATGGGTTAACGCAACTATTTAGTGCCCGTGGTGCCTACATGCACATGGGCGCTATCATAGGTACTATTATGGCGGGTAATGTGTTTTTCGGTATTATGCCGTCACAGCGTGCTTTAGTTAAAGCGGTTGAAGAGGGCAAAGCGCCAGATCCTGCCTATGGTGTAAACGCGAAAGTACGTTCAACACATAATACGTATACGACGTTACCGATCCTTTTTATTATGATTTCAAACCATTACCCAATGACTTACAACCACAGTGCCAATTGGTTGATATTAATTGCTATTATTTTAATTACTGCCACAGTACGTCAATATTTTGTATTGCGTCACTTTGGTAAACAAAAACCTTTGCTTTTAGTCGGCTCTGTTATAGCGACCATTGCACTCGCATTTCTTGTTGCGCCTCAACCAACGGAGCTAAGTGAAGCACAAAAACAGCAAACAGTGAGTAACGAGCAAGTGGTAAAGTTGATTGACAAGCGTTGCAGCGCTTGCCACTCAAATAACAACACAGATGACCTGTTTAAATCGCCACAAGCGGGAGTTGTTTTTGGCGATATCGCCTCAATTAAACAATGGGCTCCGCGAATTAAAGCCCGTGTCATTGACACTCACGATATGCCCTTTATGAATAAAACCCAAATGACTGACAAAGAGCGAACTCTCTTAGCTATTTGGTTAACCCAAGAAAAGGTAAAATAAGCAAATTAAAGTACGGAGTTAACACTAAAATTAATGATTATCTTGGTTGAAAAAACTTACCTTTTATTATCTAATAATCAATAGCATAGATAAAAGCATTTAATGCTGGTGATTTTTATTTTCTACTAGGAGTTTTTGTGACAAAAGAGAAAACAATTGAAGGGACTATTCGACAAAAAAATAAAGCCATTATTTTTAGTGCCGCCAAAAAAGAATTTGTCACTTATGGCTTTAAAGGTGCGTCAATTAAACGTATGGCTGAACGGGCGAATATGCCTCGTGCGAACGTTCATTACTATTTTAAAGACAAAACTGATTTATATCAGCAGCTTCTTAGTAATATTATTGCCGTATGGAATAGAGATTACGACACATTAAATGCCGATATTGAACCTAAAGAAGCGCTTGGCGACTATATTCGGGCAAAAGTTATGTATTCAAAGAATGATCCCGATGCCTCTAGAATATTCGCTAGTGAGATAATACATGGCGCGCCTGTGCTAAATGACTACCTCAATAGTGATTTTAAAGTATGGCTTCATAGTAAAGTGACGGTGATTGAATCATGGATTAATCAAGGTCTCATTGATAACGTCAACCCCCATCATTTACTCTTCTTGATTTGGAGTTCAACGCAGCATTACGCTGATTTTAATGTACAAGTTGTTGCTGGGTTGGGTAAAGAAGCAATGACTGATGATGATTATGAAGACGTTGCTACGTCATTAACGCAAATAATACTCAAAGGCTGTGGTATTCAGTAAAGGAAATATGGCTTATTGTAAATTTTTTACTAGTATTTCATAAAGCTTCTCTGGGGATATCGGTTTGGTTAAATGCTCATTCATGCCCATCTCTTTGCTCTTTTGGGCATCCCCTTCCATCGCGTGAGCCGTCATGGCAATAATAGGTAGTTTGGTTAGCTTTAAGTCATTTCTAATAATAGAGGCGGCAGTTAATCCATCCATATTAGGCATTTGAATGTCCATTAATACAATATCGTAAGTTTTTTTCTTGATTTTAGCTATGGCGATTTCGCCATCTTCAGCACAATCTATTTGTATATTGGTGTCCGCTAAGAACGTTTTAGCCACGAGTTGATTTAAGATGTTGTCCTCAACAAGTAATACTGAATAATGTTGTAATTGTGGAATTATCGTTTGTACCTCTTTAATCGAATTTTTTTGTATTGTTGTAGGCAGTAAACGGGTTACTGATTCGATAAACGTTGAGGGAATAATAGGTTTTTCGATAAAGCCTTTAAATGAGGAGTTTTGAATGGCTGTTTTACATTCATCTTTATCAAAGCAATCGCCTACAAATATATGAGGCACCTTGGTTATACTCTCTTGTTGAGCTTTGAGTGAAACGTCAGCTTCATCAAGCTTGAACATTTTCCAATCTAAAATAATGAGATCATAGGGACGGTTATTTTTTTCAGCCAATACTATTTGTTTTATTGCTTCTTGGTTGTTGGCGACATAGTCAGGAAACACATTTACACGATTGAGTATTCTCATCATAATATTGCCAACAATATTGTTACTATCAGCTATCATTATTTTTAAAGACTCATTCAATAGTTGTTGATTCTCGCTATCGTTTAAGTTGTTATTTTCGGTAGAATAAAACTCTGCGGTGAAGGTGAAAACAGAGCCTTTTGTTAATTCACTTCGAACAGATATCTTGCCATTCATCAATTCAATTAATTGTTTACTTATTGTTAACCCTAACCCAGTACCACCATACTTTTTGGTTATAGAGTCATCCGCTTGTGCGAAGGCATCAAATAAATGTGTTTGTTTAGCGAGGTTCATACCGATACCCGTGTCGGTGATTGAAAACTGTAAAGTTGTGTGTTCTTTATCAGTAGAAACACTTTCCACACTCAGGTAAACCAAGCCTTTTTCTGTGAATTTAATTGCATTGTACACTAGGTTTATTAATATTTGCTGTAATCTCAATTGGTCGCCTATTAGCTCTTTCTTTACATCATCGGCAATATCAACAATTAACTCTAAATTTTTCTCATGGGCTTTAAAACTACAAATATTGACAGTTTTAGTGATCAGAACATCTAGGTTAAAAGGAAGATACTCTAAAGACAGTTTATTCGCTTCTATTTTAGATAAATCTAAAATACCATTAATCAAGGAGAGTAAAGATTGAGACGAGTCTTGTATTTTATGCAAATAATCCGCTTTGGTTTGATCAGTTTCAATGCGAAGGACAATATTGCTTAAACCGATGACTGCATTGAGCGGTGTTCTAATTTCATGGCTCATATTGGCTAAAAATTGGCTTTTTATTTTATTTGCCTGCGCTAGCTTATGTGATTCTTGTGCGAGCTTATGCGATTCTTGCGCTAACTTATGCGATTCCTGTGCTATTGATGCGGTTTTTTCGGCAACTTTTAGCTCTAGCTCAATAACAAAATTCTGTTGCTGCTTGATAATTTGTTGTTGTGTAACATTTTTACGTTTTATATATTGCTGGATAAGCAAAAGGAATACACACCCATAAATTGTGTACATCCACCACGTAAGCCAAAAAGGGGTTGCAATATTTACGTCTACCGCTAATTCTTGTTCGTACCATTCATTTTTTCGATAAGCTGAACGGACTTTGAAGGTATAATCGCCACCATTTAAATTGGTATAAATAGCGGTGTTATTATTACCATTATTTATCCAATCTTCATCAAAACCTTCAAGTTTATAAAAGTAATTAATTTGCCTTGCATTAGCATGTACTATCGTAGCGAACTCAAATTTCAAATAGTTTTCATCGTAAGCTAAGGTAAACTTTGATGCGTTTGGGGTATATATTTTGTTATCGGTGGGCGAGCCTAATACTTCAAAGTTGGTTAATACGGTATTAGCATTATAGGGTTGCTTATTTAATGACTTAGGGTTAAAAAAATGTAGACCTTCTCGGCTAGAAAAATAGAGGGTGCCGTCGCTTGTTTTAACAAATTGTTCATAGGAGCGACTGTCAGATAAACCATCGCGATGATCATAATTTTGAAAAGTCTTTGTTTTAGGGTTAAATCGACTTAAACCGACATCAGTGAGTAACCATAAATTATTGTCATTATCTTCTATAATAGCTTTAATATTTTTATCGGCTAAATCAGTATTAACTACTGAAGGGATAATCTCTCCTATTTTTTCATTCAGTAAATAAAGCCCATTTCGGCCTCCCAGCCAAATTGTTTTTTTCTTATCCTGATAGATCGTAGTTATATAATACTCTTGCCTTACACTTAACTCTATATTTTCATTCATATTGTATTTATTAAAGTGGTTTTCTATTTCATTCCATAAATACAAACCATCAGGAGTCGCCACCCACATTTTATCATCATGATCCCTGTAGACATGATGTATATATTGGTGTTTAAAGGCTTTAATATTCGATGAACCATTGCCGAAATGAAAAAATTCGTTCTTAGCATTATCAATAATAAATAAACCTTTATCTGTTCCGATCCAAAGCCGAGAATATTTGTCTTTTTTAAAAGTGCGATAAGTAATAGAGTCCTCGGTTAGCGCTAAGCTTTGGAGTTTGGACGGGATTTTTATAGGTGTTATGTTTCCTGCTTTATTGATTGAATATAGCTTTTTTTCCCCTTTAATTAGTATTTCATTGTCCTTATTATGCATTAGACTATCTAATCGAAGACTATCAGTTTTAGGGAAAGGCAAGGTCAAGGTGTTTGTTTCAGGAAACCATTCTCGAATGCCCAATGTAGCACTAAGTAGGTAGATGCTATTATCACTGGCGGGAGTTATGTTACGAACAGTTCTGAAGTACGGTGTGTTTTTTAAATTAAAATATTTATTAGGCGTTATTTTGTAAACCCCTATGCCCTCACAGGATAGCCAAATAAATCCTTCTCTATCTTCAAATAACGTTTGACTACATTCATCATTAATACCTAAGTTGATTTTTTCTAATACTAAATTATCCAGTGTAAAAGTATATATACCACTAGCGCTTGCGACCCAGTATTGGTCAAACGAGGTTTTTATTATTGAATAGGCTTCACCAATACTTTTATTCATTCGTTCTGGTAAATGTGTAAAAGTTTGTTTCGAAATATCAAACAGTAACACGCCATCATCGGATGCTACTACTAAGCGATTATCATCAGTCGCTAATATTTTTCTTATTTTATTCGATGATTTTAATACATTATTTGGCTCTTGTATAAAATAGCTAAATTTTCCTGTAGATTTGTCAAGGTGGTTTAACCCATAGCTTGTCGCAAGCCATAAGTTGTTTTTTTCAGTTTCAACTATATCCCATACTCTCTCATTAGATGTCCCATCACCGGTATCAACACTAAAAGGAAAGCGTGTAAAAGTATTGTCTTTAATATTAAATTTATTTAAACCATGTGAAAATGTTCCCATCCAGTAATCGCCTTGATTATCCTGAAATATTTTTTGAACAAATTGATCACTAATGGTGCTAATTGTTAAGGGGTTATGGGAGTATTGAGAGAATTTTGCTGTGGCTAAGTTATATTTAATAGCACTGCCGCCCCAGCTACCAATCCATAGGTTATTATTACTGTCTATTGTTAAGTTGCCGGTGTTATTGTGGGGGAGTGAGCTTGGATTGTTTGGATCATGTTTAAATCTTTTAATGTTTTTCCCATCGTAGCGAAATAAACCTTGATGACCGGAGCCAAACCAGAGAAAACCTTGAGAATCTTGAACAATGGAAAATATCACCGAAGAAGCAAAGCCATTGTCAGCATTTAACAGTTCCACTTTATAATCTGCCGCCGAAACAAATTTAAAAGTTGAAAATACCATAAAAAAATAGAGAAGAAAAAAGCGACTGGAGAATAATAGTATCAATGGATTTTCTCTGATTTTAGTAAAAGTACACTTACTCCATTTATAATATATTAGTTTATTGTAAAACTATAGAAAAAATAAACGGTTAAATTGCAGGTATTGATTAATTCTCCAAGCCACTTTCTTTATTTTATCGAACATCGTCGAGAAAACCCAGTGATCTTTAGTCGCGGGGTAGTTCACAACGATCAATAGTCATAAGATAACCATTGATACTAACCAATGCTTTTTCGGGGAGCTGCCGTTAGTAAAGCAAGCTCTAACTATAGCGAGTACTTTGCTGCCTTGATAATAATGATTAGAGTAGTTATTTACAGAAAGCGCAGTTAAAGGTAACTTCTTTTGCTGTTTCTAAACGGAAATTAAAAAATTGCGTTACTATCATTTGACC
>JBLIEW010000059.1:0-27444 GCA_047633255.1 Colwellia sp. | reverse complement strand
AGAAGACGTTAGACTTGGCTTATCTAGCTGCAAATGATCCGACAAAAATCAGCCCTGAGTTAGATAATATAATTGTTCTAAATTTCATCAAGAATCTGTAAAGTCAAAAAATTCTAATTTGATAAAAAATACCAAAGCCGACATTAGATTAGTATGATTTTACATATTAAAATTTATGATTCTATGATTCTATGGCGCTTTGGGGCACATACCGAGATAGAATTTATGAACACTTTATACGTATTATGACTATTGTTGTTAGGTATTAAAGTTAGATATATCAATTGGCATCAACTATAAGTTTACTTGCTTAGTTTCAGTTCCCTTATTTTTTATAACAAGCATATCGCTGTATTCTTGAATTTTACTGTCAGCTTCATCACCGAATAGAATTTTACACGCTTCTTGTAAGCCCGGATCAGAGAGAATATCTTCCTCATTCAAGACCATTGATATTTTAGATCTTCTACGTAAAAAATCAGCAAGTTTAGTGACCATTTCCCGTTGTGATGCATGCTCAAGTTCAACAACCAAATATTCTGCATTTTGTATTAATAACCGAGCTTTTTCAGGATTTTCTCTGACACTCTCTAACATGTTAATGGCATTTCGCCCATAACGACGCCAAAAACGCTGAGTCAATGGCTCTGAAGATGAATCAGGTGTTAAGTCATCAAAATTCATAAGCTTAGCTCTGTGCATAAACTCATTTTTAATACTATCATCAGGTTCTCCGTACCATTTTTTTTGGGCAAAGGGTAAGGTTATGCCAAAGCTAGCAATAATGTCTGCAACTTCATTACCTACGTTGATACAATCTGTTAGCTTACCACCAAAAATTGACATATAAGCGGTTTCTTTATTGATATCTATCGCGTGTTTACGAGACAACTTCACCCAATCAGCTTTACCATTTTTTTCCTTAATTGCAAGAGGACGCACTCCACAACGTTCAGAAATAATATCTTCCTTTGTCAATGGTTTAGGTAAGTCGAGTAATTTATTAACATTGTCTAACACAAATTGGCGATCTTCATCAGTGACGTAAGCAAGAGGACTACTCACTTGGGTATCCGTTGTGCCTATCGATGTTTTTGTCCCCATAGGGATCACAAAAAATAAACGTCCATCATCTGCAAAAAACGTGAGTACTTTGTTGCTATCGGTAATTTTATCAACGATTAAATGTATGCCTTTAGAAAATACATGATGATGCTCTGTTTTTTCATCGTTCACTGTATTTACCGGATCGACAAAAGGACCACAGGCATTAATAATACTTTTTGACCGAATGGTAATTTCTTCACCTGTAATGCCATCTTTACTTTTCGTAACCCATATACCATCTTCTTTAACTGAGCCTAGTGATTCAACATAATTGGCAGCAATACAACCGTAACTCATGCTTGAACGAATAAAATTAAACACAAAGCGAGCATCGTTATCATATAAGTAGGCATCTGAATATTCAAAACCACCATTAACCTGTGTGGTATTTATTGTCGCTTCCAGTGATTTAATGGCTTTAGAAGATAATAACGATGGCATACGAGTAAAAAAACGTCCCATCACCCAATACAATAATGTGCCCATAAAAATAAAAACAGGCGGAAATCGAAAACCTTTTTGTATGCTGGTTAAAAATCGAATTTCTTTAACGGTTGAAGGATAACTTCGCATTAAATGGTTACGGCTTTTACAGAGTTTATTCACTAAAGCATATTCGTAACTTTCTAAATACTTAATACCGCCCCAAGCAAGATTAGACGAATTAGAGCTAGTAAAACCTGCAAAGTCTCCTTTGTCGATTAATGCTACCTTAACCCCTTTAGCCGCAAGTGCAGCGGCAGAAACTGCACCGTTGATTCCGCCTCCTAAAATCAGTACATCGAAAGTACTTTCAGGTAATTTTTTTATGTTACTTTTTCTTAAATTATTCATACGAGTTATAACTTTAGTTTGAGGTTAAGCGGAAACAGGGCTATTTATCCAAGATAATTTAGCGTTCTGTTTAAAAATAATTTTATTCAACAACAAGGCGACTCCAACACATGAAAACAAAGTAATAAACATTAAATGTATGTAATGAAGGCCAAAAGGTGCATGCATAGGTGAGAATTCAAATGACATAGCACCGTAAAGAAACACACCAAAAAGAACAGCAATAATGGCGGCATTGGCGTGAACATTTTTGAATACTAAGCCAATAATGAATACGGATAAGATAGGCATACTTAGCAAGCCATATAACTGCTGTAATAAATTTATAATACTGTCAGCTTGTTGATATACTGGCACTAAAGCGATTGATAATATCGTTAGCAAAATGGTTACTCTGCCACTTAGTTTTGGTACATCTGGTTTGTCGTCAATATACGCTTCATGAATATCACAAACATACAATGCAGTTGCTGAATTCAAGTTACTGTTGAATGTGGTGAGTACCGCCGCCGCCATGGCGGCAGCAAATATACCGGATAACCATGCAGGTAATAAATCACCTACTATTTGTCCGTAAGCAATATCACCAATATCACCATAAAGTTTAAAAGCAATAATGCCTGGCACAACAATAATAGCGGGTACTATGATGATGCGAATAATAGCAGCGGCATAAACACCCTTTTGGGCTTCTTTTAAATTAGGGGCCGCCATTGCTCTTTGCGTAACAACTTGGTTTGTACCCCAATAAAACGTTTGAATAAATATCATACCAGTTAATAGGGTGTGCCATGGAAGAGGCGAATCATCACCACCAATTAACGTTAAACGTTCCGCAGGAATGCCTGAAAAATCATAATCAATGGCATTTAATGAAAGTACAACGACTAATACCGCCATGACTAGTAATAAAACACCTGAATAAGTATCCGATACTGCAACGGCTCTTAAGCCACCAAAAATGGCATATAAAGCACCAACAATAGCGAATGCTATAGCTATGTAAATTAAAGGAATGTCGACATTAAACATAGATTGCATAAACAAAGAGCCTGAATAGATAACAGCAGGACAAAAAATTAAGGCGCTACCTAAGAAAAACATAACACTAATAACGGCTCGGATATGCTTACTGTTATAGCGCTGCTCTAGTAACTCAGTGGTTGTTGTGCAATTAAACCGGTAATAAACCGGCAGAAATATCTTAGCAAGAATAATCAAACCAATAACGGCAGAAAATTCCCACAATGCCAATAACGCCATTTGCTGTCCATTCATCCCTACTAATTGATCTGTACTTAAATTAGTTAAGGTAATAGAACCTGCAACAAAATACCAAGCTAAACCGCCACCAGCGAGAAAATATTCTTTTGTATTATTTTCAGTGCTGTGGCCTTTTCCTCGACAATGCAGATAAGTAAGTAAACCTATTAAGGCGGTAATGAATAAAAAAACTGCTATTTGAATCATATTTTCAGACATTTATGTTCCCCATCCAACTCGGATAAGTATTATCAAGTTGGTTGTGTTGTGTTGTGTTGTGTTAGTTATATGGCTATTGGACAGTGTTCACTTTTTAGTGATTTATTGTCATTACTTGGTGACTTCTAGTTTTATATTTTTTATTTTTGGCAATGCTTCAATATTGTTGTTTTTTTGTATCAACCCGTTCAACTGCAACATTGAAATCAACATGCCGTGTATCGGAGTTAAGTAGCCTTTTTTATTTAGTTCAAATAAATTTTCTGCCGTTAAATATTGTAATTTATCTTCATCAATCGTCGTTAAACCCGTAATTTTTTGCGTGGTATTATCAGCATAGCTAATTAATAAATTAATCGGTTTACATAAACCTAGTGCATCCATTTCTTTACCAAATTTGTAGGTGTTAATATTGTTTTCAATATCTGCTTCTAGCATTGTTTTAATACGGCTTAGAAACTCTGTTCCTTTACCACTATTATCAAATAAAGCTTCACCATCTTCTGTTGAAAATACTTCACTGCTTTCATCAATACCTATGGTGTAAGTTTTTTCTTCTCTAGGAGAATTCATCAAATAGAATGGATAGGTTTGTATATAACTCGGTTGATATGGCGCCATCCAACGATCGTTTTGTACCAACAAATTATGTCCTAGTGCAAAACTGGTTACTGCTGATAATCGCCATAAACCATGTTGCGGATCTTTAGTTAAAAAAACCGGTAAACTACAAACCATTTGCCCAACTTCAGTCACACGTATATTTAATAAATGTTGAGTGGCTGAAAAGTTAATTTGCGAATTTTTGATGACATGAAGATCACTATGTTTAGTGTGATCTAGTTCTGTTAATTCAGACATATTTCAATTCCTAATATGAGGTAGCAAGCCATTTATTAATATAATCACGGTGAGCAGGTAATGTTTGTAACATTTGCTGTGTAATTTGTGTATTGCGTTTAATTAACTGCTCAGCTTTCTGCTGTTGATTAAATAAATAACTTTGACGAGAAAAATCAGGTTTAAATTCCATTCCATATAAAACATATTGATAACTTGCCGCAGGAAAAAGCTCCATTGAACTGGTAAAATCACTCGTACTTGGACCTCGGTATTGCCATAACGCTAGATCATCTTTTAAACTTTGTGGTATTGACTCTTTTTTACAATGTGCTTGCCAATAAGGCTCTGGGCGTTTGGTAAGCATGTAATGGAACTTGAGAAAATCGATAATGCGACTCCAGCGATAATCCATTTGCTCATTAAAACGTTTTTCAACCAGTGGCATTAAACTGTCTTCAGCTGGTATGTTTTCGGCAATATATCTAGCTGAAATTTCTATTAACATAATAGCGGTTGCTTCTAATGGCTCTACAAAACCTGCTGCCATACCAACGGCTACACAATTACCTTTCCAAAACTGTTCACGATGACCCGACTCAAAAGATATTTTTCTTGCTGTTAAATTATCAGCACCTTTACCAATGTATCGTCGTAAATTAGCTTCGGCTTCATCATCACTTAAAAATTTACTTGAATATACATGACCAACGCCACGTCTATTGGTTAAACCAATATCCCAAATCCAACCGGAATTTTGAGCTGTCGCTATGGTATGACAGGCAATAGGAGAGTCTTCATTTTCGTAAGGTACATGCATAGCTAATGCGCTATCATTAAATAAAACACCATCTACTTTTTTAAAAGGTACACCGAGAGTTTGGCCTAACAATAATGAAGAAAACCCGGTGCAATCTACAAATAAATCAGCGGTTAACTCTCCAGATTTTTCTAAAATAATCGCATCAATATTTTCCATGGTATATGAAACACAATGTTTTACCGTATCAATAACATGAATCACATTAAACTTTTCTTTACAGTGACGTTTTAATAAATCAGCAAAAGCCCCCGCGTCTATATGGTAACCATAATTACAGTGACCTTGATAATCAGATTCTGCCAATGTTCGAGGCGCTAAACCTGCTTCACAAACGTCTTGCTGAAAATTTGATTCTACAGCGAAATTTTTTATGTTTGATGCATAGGGTGCTAAATCAATACCACCATAACCTAATGGCACGGTAAACGGATGGTAATAAGAATCACCATCACCATGCACCCACTCAACAAACTTACCTCCTTGTTTAAATGTCGCATGGCAGTGTTTAAACAAGTCAGACTCTTTAATACCAATTTGTTGCAGGGTATTTTTCATTGTAGGCCAAGTACCTTCACCCACACCAACAGTTGGAATATCTGAAGATTCAACTAACGTAATAGTAAACTGGTCTTTATTAGCATGTTGATGATGAGAGGCAACAAGCGCGGCGGTTAACCAACCAGCGGTTCCTCCACCCACAACAACAATATTTTTTACCGGCTTCGCCATAATTCACATTCCTTCACTCTATAAACATTTCACTATACTGACAGAGGTTTAATCGATTGATTAGTAAAACAAGTACATAAATTTGTTTATTTTTCATAATAAAATATCAATGGAAATTATTTTATTATGAAAAATGACCTTAAAAACCAAGGTCATTTACATAGTTTTTTAACTTAAAACTTAGCGCGTACGCCTACAGCATAACGAGATCCGTTATCTTCAACGCTGTATGTTTGATTAGCAAAACGACCTGTTTGAACTAATTCTTCACTTGTTACGTTAATACCTTCAACAAATACCGTCACGTTATCGTTGATATCGTAGCTAGCACTTACGTCCCATTGACCAAATGTTTCAGTATTTACAGGTTCGCCAGTATTACCACCTGCAGAAGCATTATCCGTGTAACGTAAGAAACCTTCACGGTTGTTATAAGCAATACGAGCTTGCCAGTTATTAGCTTCATAAAAAGCGATAATGTTTTGTGAATCGCCTAAACCTTCTAGGGCAAATGTTTGAGAAGTATCAGCGTCTAAGCTCACGTCACTATCAACAACAGTAGCATTTGCTGTAAAACCAAAACCGTTATCAAATACATGAGTAATGGCAATTTCATAACCTGTTACTGTAGCATTTTCACCATTTTGTGGTCGACTTACGGTGTAGACTTCAGATGCACCATATAGCTCATCGGCAGGACAATTTACAGTACAGTTGTAATCAGATGGATCGCGGTCCGTTAAGTTAAACGTTTCGTTACCTGATGAAGTTACGATAAAGTCGTCAACTTTTTTATTGAATACAGCAAAAGTGAACATGCTTGCATCGCCGTAATACCACTCGTAAGAAATATCCCAGTTCTCTGATTTATATGGCTTCAGATTTTGGTTACCGCCTTGCGCTGTTAGATTTTGACGTCTTGGTTCGTTAAATGTAGTCGCAGGAGATAATTGCGACATAGTTGGACGAGTTAAAGAGTCGTATGCAGCAAAACGTAAGACCATATCTTCATGAATTTGTAACTTCACGTTTAAGTTAGGTAATAAACTTGAATAACTACCTGATTCATTTATGACTTGCGCGGGGTTAGAAAACACATTTGAGAACAAGGTAGGATCTGTTGTAGCTACAACGTCTGTTATATCACTTTGAACCGCTGAAGCGACAACATCAGTTGTTGAATATCGTGCGCCAAAGTTAACCACTATAGGCATGTCACCTAGATCGTGGGCAAAAGTAAAGTCTAGATATAAGCTAGTTATATCTTCTTCAATGGTATAGCGGTTATTTTGTAATGTAGGTTCAATTGGGAAACCTTGGTCAGCTAAATAATCAACATACTTGTCACCGTCATAAGTATAGAAGGTATCAATTAAACCTGAGAAATAGTTTTCTGCTGTATAAGGTTTAAAATCAATTTCATCATTTGGCGCTGCCGTTCCGTAACCACAGAACTGACATTGATTACCAAAAATTTGGAAGCTAGATTTTTCACGTTCTTGACGATAAAAACCAAATTGCGCTGACTCAAATACATCACTATCAGACATATAAACGAAATCAGCTTTTAGTTCGGTAACTTCATCTTCATCACTAAAACGATTACCTTTTTCATTGTAATGTAAACGTGAACGATCGGCACTTGGTAAGTTGCCATTTTCAAAGCCATCATGTCTAACGGTTGGAATACTACCTGTACCATCAAACTCGTAGTTGTTAATTATGCCCACAACGTTGAATCTATCGTTACCCGCTCGGTCATTTTCTGCGGTTGAATTTGATACATCAAATGTTGCTGTTAATTGGTCATTAATGTCCCATTCAACATTGATACCAAAACCACTGTTAGTCACATCACGTGAATTACGAGTATGAGAAACAAAATCACTTGCTGGATCACCACTACCGTTGTGCAGGCCAATTTCTTGAGTGAATGACGTTAATGTTCCTGTTGCAGGGTCGATAGTTGCACTACCAACACGGTCAGGCTCAAACCAAGATGCTAAATCTGTCGCTACTGAATCAACTTCAAATTTTGACATAAAACCATCAACAGTAATGCTTATTTCATCTGTTGGTGCATATTGAACAACTAAGCTAGCATTTGTACGAGTACGTTCTTGTTCATCAACAATTTGATCCCAGTTGCGTGGAATATATGCGTTAGTAAATAAAACTTCGTTTTTATTACTAATCGTTTGACCTGAACGCCAACCACCTGTTTCGATGCGGTTAATTTGTACGTCACGTTCTGAATGGCTTACTGCCGCTAAAACACCTAAACGGTTATCGGCAAAGGTGTTACTTATCAATAAAGAGCCCGCTGGAGATACTTCTTCAGAAAGGCTTTCATACATACCCTTTAAAGAACCTACAATTTGTAAACCTTCATAATCAAAAGGTCTAGCTGTAGTGATATTGATTGTGCCACCAATACCCCCTTCTTGTAAGTTTGCAGTACCGGTTTTATATACGTTTGCACCTGTAATTTGATCAGCAGCGATAATATCAAAATTGAATTCACGTCCAGCACTATCGGTTGCGATTTGACGACCATTAACTAGTACCGTGTTGAACTGTGGACCAAAACCACGAACTGTTACGGCTTGCCCTTCACCGCCACTACGATCGATGGAAACACCTGTAATACGTTGTAATGATTCAGCAACATTTAGATCAGGAAACTTACCTAAGTCTTCAGCAGCAATACCATCAGAAACGCCAAGTCCTTCTTTTTTATCAGACATAGCACGTTTTAAACTACTTAGCATACCCGTAACTTGAATGACTTCAATATCATCGACATTTTCATTTTCTGCAGCTTGAATATTCGCATGGGTTAAAGCACTTGATATTGCTATAGCTATTGCAGTATATTTACCTATTGTTTTCTTCATTATTATCTCCCCCTAGAAGATTTTGTTTTATAATTTTGTTTTAGTTTTCTATAACTTAATACAGATAAAAACATCAGTACTTAATTAACTAAATAAAAACTTATTTAGCTTCGTACTTTTCTTACAGCATTTAACCATTGGTTATATAAGTTATTCTTTAATTCAGCATCGATCGTTGTATTGAACGTTTTTTGACAATGCCAAAGTTTCTCTAACTGCTCAGTCGACTCAAAAACACCTGCGGTTAAACCAGCTAAATAAGCGACACCTAACGCAGTTGTTTCAGTAATTTCAGGTCGTTGAACATCTAAGCCTAAAATTCCGGCTAAAAAGGTTAAAGTCCAATCATTTTCTACCATGCCACCATCAACTCTAAGAATTTTAGGTGTTAAACCATCACTTTCCATGGCATTTAATAAATCTTTAGTTTGATAACAAACAGATTGTAGACCGGCAGTAACAATTTCTTTAATGCCCGAATCTCGTGTTAGTCCTAAAATGGCCCCTCTAGCATCAGCATCCCAATAAGGTGCGCCTAACCCTGTAAAAGCGGGTACCAAAAATACGCCATGATCATAAGGTGTTTGTTCTGCTAATTGTTCTGATTCACTAGCTTGTTTAATGAGTTGTAGGCCATCTCGTATCCACTGTAGTGTTGCACCTGCCATGAATATGCTGCCTTCTATGGCATAGGTAGGCTTACCATTTAAACGATAAGCAACAGTACTTAATAATTTGTTTTTAGAAGATAAAACGGTATCACCTGTGTTTAGCATCATGAAACATCCAGTTCCGTAAGTACTTTTTGCCATGCCTTTGCTAAAACATGCTTGACCAATAAGGGCTGCTTGTTGATCACCTGCAATGCCAAGGATCGGAATGGATTGTCCGAAAAAAGATGAATCAGTCACACCAAAATGATCCGCGCTATCCATAACTTCGGGTAATAAATTTTCAGGAATAGAGAACAACTCAAGTAATTCTTTGTCCCAACACTGCTGATGAATATTGAAAATCATAGTTCTAGAGGCATTGGTTGCATCGGTGCGATGCTCTTTGCCGCCCGTTAAATGCCACAATAAAAAGCTATCAACGGTGCCAAAAGCCAACTCACCTTTTTGTGCTTTTTCTTTTGCATCAGGCACATTGTCTAAAATCCAACGAATCTTTGTTGCAGAAAAATAAGAATCGAGTAATAAACCTGTTTTTTCATTAATGAGTCTTTGAACATATTCTGAATCAATAGATTTACAATAGTCATTGGTTCTACGGTCTTGCCAAACAATAGCGTTATAAATTGCTTCGCCGGTTGTTCTATCCCAAACAAGTGTTGTTTCACGTTGGTTTGCAATACCGATAGCGGCAATATCTTGAGCAGTTACATTATTTTCACGAAGAACTTGTTTGCAGGTAGAAAGTACAGACAACCAAATATCATTCGGGTCATGCTCAACCCAACCATCCTTTGGAAAGTGTTGATTGAATTCTTGTTGAGCAATACCATGGACCCGCCCTCCTTTAGTAAAAAGAATTGCACGTGAACTTGTTGTACCTTGATCAATAGATAAAATAAAACTCGACATATAAATAGCTATCTCCGTTGTTTATGAAACCAATTTAATTCGTTTTAGAACATAAATCAACATTTATCTTCTAAAGTGAACGTTTTTTTGTTGGCTGTGTTGTATTTAAATCATTACTTTAGAATATAGGACATACATTAAAGGATAGTAGGTAAATTAGTTTTTTGTAGATAAGTGATGTAAATTATTGAATTATTTATAGAATAGATATTTAATTAATTTTGATGAAGTATCGATGGTTACGAAAAGGAATATTTATAGATAAGCTTAAAATGAACTATTTAACATGTCATTGATATATTTTAAATTATTGTTGACAACTTACTGCGGTATTTAAAATATAACAGGCTAATTTAGAGGAATAACTAATGACTTTAGATGATTTATTGTTATTCATTTAAAAATATAATGTAAATATATACGAATATTTTCTATTTCTGCTAAAATGTTGTTTTGAATACAACGTTTTCATATTATTAAAAGAACTTATGTTTAATAATAAACCTAGTTATAGAAAATAAAAAAGTGGTTGTGGTAAATAACATAAGCTAGATGGCTTAAGGAAAGAATAATGCAAAACAAAAGACAGGCAACACTTGTTGAGTTTTTACAGGATAAAGGTTTTGTTAGCATTGACGAACTTGTGCGATATTTGTGTGTAACACCACAAACGATAAGACGTGATTTAAACTTATTAGCAGAAGGTAATTTAATTATACGTCATCACGGTGGTGCTGAAGCAATAGCATCATCTACCACTGAAAATACGTCCTACCAATCTAGAAAAATAATGAACCTACAAGCTAAAGAGCTTATTGCAAAGGAGCTTGTAAAAGAAATACCGAATGGTGCATCATTATTCATTAATATTGGTACAACAACAGAAACCATTGCCAGAGCATTACTAAACCATAAAAATTTAAATATTGTCACCAACAACATTCATGTAGCAACAATTCTATCAGCAAAAGAAGACTTTACCGTTATCATAGCGGCAGGCGAAGTTCGTCATCGTGATGGCGGAATTATTGGTGAAGCAACATGTGATTTTATTGGTCAATTTCAAATGGACTTTGGCATTATCGGTATTAGTGCTATTAGTCAAGATGGCTCTTTACTTGATTTTGACTTTCGGGAAGTAAAAGTAGCTCAGGCTATTATTGATAATTCAGATTGTGTACTTTTAGCGACAGACCACTCTAAATTTGGCCGTAGTGCCATGGTTAAACAAGGTAGCATTATTCAGGTTGACCATTTATTCACCGATGTTGCCCCGCCTGATGAAATTAAAGAACTTTTGCTCAATCACAAAGTTGTAACCCATATAGTTCAATAACCTAAAATAGAATATTAGATTACAGCCAAACCATTTCAAGATATGAGTTTTAGGACGCCTGAACGTATTATGATCAAGCATCCCCAAAGGCTTTTTTTGAAGCGCTTTATACGCTGCTATTGATTTTGATAATGGCGCTACACGAATGGTGTTATTAGATAATTAGGAGCATATTCTCCTGAGTAACCATTCTCTTCAATCTATGCCTTGCCTAAATACGTTTCTAATACCAACTGACCCCTTCATCTTGAAGGGGCTTGAGTAGATATGATTGTTCACACTTAATACATCAATGAGCGCGTATTTACACTTCAGATAGCTCAAAGATTAACGATGATTGTGGGAAAAGCTTCGGCAATTGCATACCAAAATGTACTAATGCTTCCCCTGTAAATAATTGACCATTAACCTTGGCAATAACAGAAGACGAATACTCTTTTAATACCGTTGGCCAAATTAAGTCTAGTTTGTATGTTTTACGCTCATCTAACCCTATAAACCTAAATTTAGGCTGATTGGTACGATGAACTTCCTTAATCGAGTTATAAGCATAAAGCGCGTGAGATTTATCTTCATTCGCTATCGCAAAATCAACAGAAAACTCATCATCATTAATACGTATTAACTCACCACTGTGTATCAAAGAACGATGTTTTTTATGTAAGGCGATAATGTCTTTTAATAAACCCGTTTCTTCATCGGTTAACTCCCTAGGATCCATTTCAATGCCCATATGACCAAAGAAAGACACCGCAGCTCGCATTTCCATATTCACTCGTCTGCCTGTAATATGACAATCCCTTGGACCAACGTGTGCTCCCATAATTTCAGCGGGGAAAAAGAAAGAGCAACCCCGTTGAATAGATAAGCGATCTATAGCGTCGTTAGAGTCAGACGTCCAAACACGATCGGTATGACTTAACACTTCATAATCAATACGGGAGCCACCAGAAGAGCAGCTTTCTATTTCTAAGTGAGGGTGTGCTGTTTTAAGACGGTCAACGAGTAGATAAAAAGCTTTGGTTTGATTATGTATGGCTGGCTTACCATTCATGCCTCCAGCATGATTATAATCGCGATTGTTATCCCACTTGATATACACAATTTTAGGGTATTCTACTAATATATCGTCGATCACTTTAAATAAATAATCGGTCACTTCTTTACGTGTTAAATCGAGCACTAATTGATGACGAAATTGAAGTTGTTCATTGCCTTCAACAGACAAAACCCAATCGGGATGTTGACGAAATAAATCACTGTCTGGATTCACCATTTCAGGTTCAAACCAAAGGCCAAACTCCATGCCATTAAGATTAACATGATCAATTATTGGCGATAATCCTTGTGGGTAAATAGCCTTGTCAACAAACCAATCTCCAAGACCTGCATTGTCACCACGACGACCATTAAACCAACCATCATCAAGAACAAAACGTTCTATACCTAAGTCAGCTACTTGGTCTGCTAACGCTTTTAATGTATCAATGTTATGATCGAAGTAGATGCCTTCCCACGTGTTGTAATGAATTGGACGAGGTTTTTTCTTTATGTTGTCTGATAATATATTAGAACGTACATAACGATGAAAACAACTAGATAGACCGCTAAAACCGTTGTCTGAATAGCTCGCGTATAATTTAGGGCTTTGGTAAGATTCCTGAGGAGCCAAGACAATTTCACCTGGTAATAACAATTCACCAAGTTGAGCATAATTTCTTCCCTCAGGTAAATGTTCAACACGCATTTTGCTATTACCGCTCCAGCCTAAATGAAAACCATAACATTCACCCATTTGTTCATTGGTTAAAGCGTTATGCACAACAAAACCAGGAAAGTTATCATGAGATGTTTTTCCTTTACGATTTTCGCGTACAAAACTACCTAAAAACAAATCAACCGTGTTACGTAGAAATTCATTAGACCATCTCCCCTCAAAAGATAGTATTTTAGTCATATCATCAGGTAGTGGAAGTGTAGGGGCAGCACACCAGTCAAGGTTAATTGGCTGTTCACTTTGATTTTCAACCGTTGTTGAACTTATTAGTACATCCGTATATTTATCTAATTGTAATTGATGTATAACTTTGATGTTACGTACAGAATCAATACTTTCAAATTTCACTTCATTTTCATCTATTTGATTGATTGCAGTGATGTCTCCACCTAGCCCCCAACCATTTTGATTGTTATGCAGCTCAATACCAGGACTACCCGTAAAACCTTGTCCGAGTAATGGTGATAACGAAATCGGCGCTTCAACAACCAAACCACAATTAACTTCCTGTCTGGTCGATAATCGTTTGATCATATCTTGAGATGTAGCGTCAGATAGACTTTTACCCCAATACAACACTGCAGGTGTACGTAATTGACAATCAATAATGAGTGATACATTACAACTGTTTAGTTGTACAAATTTAGGTTGTTGATTCATTGGTTATTCCTCATTTAGTAAAGTACTCAGCAGAAAATATGTATTTCGTTCACCGTTACTTTTTTCTAATTAATTTTTGTGATAAAAATAAATAGCTACAGCCGTTCAATTTTAAACAGTACTTCAATAATTGAGTATAATATTAATATAAAGAAAAACATTAATCACTATATATTTTCGTTTTTGTTCTTTTTGTTGTTCTTTTTTGTTGTTTTTGTTCGTTGGTATGGCTTTAAACGTATAAAAGTTATCTTTTTTAGACACTTAATAAATTTACATTATCAATCCCTATGCTAATTTTGAGTCATCATTAACTGATAATTATATTTTTTATCGGTCAAAACAAACTCGGAGTGGACACTTGGACTCCATGAGTCATCCCCTCCAATGCCCATATGTTTATGATCAATATTGATATACAACTGTTGTTTTGCCATCAGTTCGTTATCATGTTTAGCTTGTGTAAGCTGTTGTTGATCAAATTGACTGACACTAAAGTGAAAATTACCTCGAATGTCAATTGTTCCTATTGATAAACATTTAGTATCACAACGTAAACCATTATCTGAAGGAAAAATGTATGGAGTATGAAGCTCGTCAATTGAATTTTGATAACGGCCCATTCTAGCTGCCGCCTTTCTGTCAGGATAGTTTTCAAAGGGTCCAAGTCCAAACCATTGAGCACTTTTTATGGTATTGGTTTCATTTGGCAAAGCAAAGGTTAATCCAACACGGGGTATAGGCGGCACGCTATCATTAATTTCTACATCAACATTTATTTCAATTTCTCCTGATGTACTTACTTGATATTGCCACGTTGTGATTGCCTGAACTTGATTTTGATAACAATAGCTAAAAACAGATTCTATTAAAAACTTATCTGCAATTGGTGTTACTTGGCATCGTAAACATTCTCGTTCCCAATGACCAATACCGGACTTATCCCAACGCGATATCCAAGCGTTAGGATCAATACAATCGGCTTCACTTGTACCTATATCATTATCTAATGGAGCACGATAAAAATTATCCTGCAAAGCTGAACTAAACATTGCTTCTTTATTTATATACCATTGCTCAAGTAATCCTGTTTTTTTATTCCAATGAAATTCAAAAGGTTTTGCGATACTATCGTTTGAAATAATCCATAATTTGTCATTCTCTTTCATCGTTAAAGAACTTTTAGATAAAACTTCAGACATATCAAATACAGGTTTTGATAATGCTAACTGATTGTTGAGCTTAAATTGCTCTGTTGCAACAACGGTGCCCGCAGGTGACCATGGGCAATCGTTGATAGTTTTTACGTCAAAATCTAAGTGATATTGACTAGCCTCGTTTCTTGTAAACGGAATTTCAATTGATATTTTCTTGCTCGATTGAGGAGAGATAGCTAGCAACAATGAACCTTCCACCAAAACACGACCGTTTTCTTTTAATGCCCAACAAAGTTGTTCATTATCTGTGGTTCTAAATAACCATTCACTGATTATAGTAATATTAAATGTATTACTGGTAGCATGGTTAGATAACTCGTTTAACGCGAAATGTAGGTTTTGTTGACAATATTTAGCTTCTGATAAAGCAGGGTGAGCTGATCTATCCGGAAACAGTAAACCATTAATGCAAAACTGACGATCGTTTTGTATATCACCAAAGTCTCCACCATAAGCCCAAAAATGCTGACCATTTTCATCAACCTTACTTATTCCCTGATCAACCCAGTCCCAAATGAAGCCACCTTGAAGCTTTGGATTAGCCCTAAATGCTTGCCAATATATTTCAAAGCTTCCTAAACTGTTACCCATTGCATGTGCATACTCACATAAAATTAGAGGGCGAGATTCATTAGGCAACCCTATCCATTTTTTTATCGACCATTTAGGTACTGTATCAAAAGGCTGATCTTCATCAACACGGGCATACATAGGACAAATAATATCAGTGGCTTTAGTATTTGCTCCACCACCTTCATATTGTACAGGGCGAGAGGGATCATAATCTTTCGACCATGCATACATAGCGTTGTGTGTACTGCCATGACCTGATTCGTTACCAAGCGACCAAATAATAATACAAGCGTGATTTTTATCGCGCTCGACCATTTGCATATAACGAGACATAAATGCATTTGCCCAAAGTGGATCTGAAGCCAATCGACCCATAGGATACATGCCATGGGTTTCAATATTAGCTTCATCACAAACGTACAAACCTAGTTCATCACATAATTCGTACCAACGAGGATGATTTGGATAATGGGCGGTACGCACAGCATTAAAATTATTTTGTTTCATTAACTGAATGTCGCGTACCATATCGCCTTCAGTGACAACATGGCCTAGCTCAGGGTGATGTTCGTGCCGATTAACACCTTTAATCAATAACGGTTTGCCATTAAGACATAATTGCTCATTCAGCATTTCGATTTTTCTAAAGCCAATGTTGTAGGCTTCAATATCAGAAACATTATTACCTTCATCAAGTAACGTTACTACGCAGCGATATAAATTGGGTATTTCTGCACTCCACAGTTTAGGCGTTTCTAGTGGTACATGGTGAAAACAAACATCATCCCAACCACCTTTTTCATCAATGACTTTATCGTTGGGCTTGGTAATAATAGCGTCAGATACGGCGATCTCATCTTCATCAAATATTTGTATTTGAACTGAGTATGAATCTGAAGCTTGTATTCGGGTTTTACAATCTAACCAACCATTACGGTAGCAAGCATCTAATTCAGGTGTAATGAATACATCTACAATTTGATTTCTTGGTTTATGTAAAAGATATACATCACGAAATATGCCACTTAACCACCACATATCTTGATCTTCAAGGTAACTACCATCACTCCAACGAAGCACCATTACAGCCAAAGTATTTTGTCCATTAACAAGGTAAGGGCTAAGATCAAATTCTGCTGGTAATCTACTATCTTGTGAATATCCTACCCAGTGACTATTGCACCACAGATAAAAAGCAGAGTTCACACCTTCAAAAATAATTCTATTCTGTTCAGATAGTTGCGCTTGTGTCAGATTAAATTCAGTTCGATAACAACCAGTAGGATTATCGTTTGGTACAAAAGGTGGATTAACATCAAAAGGGTATTTAACATTACAGTAAATTGGTTTATCAAATCCTTGAAGCTGCCAATTAGCAGGCACGGGAATTTTAGTCCATAACTCACTATTCGTTTCGTCAGTTATCTCGGCAGAAAAAGGTTGAATAAAGGACTCTGGCACATCTTCTGGTTTAGAAAATAACTGGAAATTCCAAAGACCATTTAAAAAGACCCTTTGAGTATTTTTATTCGCAAGCGCATCTTCCTGTGTTTTATAAGCGTGTAATGGGCAATGTGCGTTTAGCTTGTTTACTTGAATTGATTGAGGGTTTTCCCAATCACGTCTTTTTAATATTTCAGAAAGGTTGGTCATCTCTTATTTACCTTTATTATGCGATTTATAAATTAAAAATAGTGTCTAACAATTTTCTGCTTAAATATTTTGTTTAACTTTCATGCCTATGAATTATAATTTTAAATAAAATACTTAATCCTAATAACAGAGTGACGAAATTTGCGATGATTATTGCTGTATCTTGCTTCACTATTCCATACAGCAACCATAGAAAAACACCTATAGTAAATACACTATACATAGTTGGCGATAACGCACTTGTATTGTTACTTTTGTAAACCATTACAACTTGTGGAATAAATGAAAAAGTAGTACAAACTGCGGCAACTAAACCTAAAGAATCAAGCCAATTCATTTCAATACCTTCTAACAAAATTTTTATTTAACGAGAGTTATAAATATAGCCAATTTCATTAGTCTACGTTATGCTTATAGCTATCAAATTTTTATCCAAAACTATCATTTTGAAAAGTAGAGATAATAATGTTTAGTTTGTTTTTTTGGAATCCTAAAAAATCATGTGGGAAGATGTGCTCGAAATTGGCCCTGAGTGCCATGAACTTTTTATTGATTTAATTAAAGCACCTGAGATAGCTGATCTTGAAATTCAACTTGCAGGTGTATCAACGTTGGCTGGATATTATCGAGTAGGGCGGATAAATCCAATAAATCATACACTTTTCTACACTCGTGAAGGCCAAGGGAAATTACATACTAATAATGGTGAATACCTATTAGATAAATGGTCTTTGGTAACATTACCCGCGGGTGAGCCTTTTTTAATTGAACTAGATAGTAAAGCTTGGTCGATTGTTTGGATGGATTTATGTGACACTCCAAGGTGGAGTGATATTTGCAGAAGAAGACCAACTTTTTCATCTAATCAAAACCCAGAGTATTTATTTCATTTGTTGAAATTAATTTATCTTGAAGATAAGTCGTCGATGCGAAAAACTATAATGCAATTAATAGAATTTCATTTGTTAGAAACTCTTAACGCATCGACAAACCAAACTAAAGATCATCAAAGAATAGAAACATTATTTCATGCGGTAGAGAAACAATTACATTATACGTGGACCATTGAAAACATGTGTGATCGAATACATTATTCAGCACCGCATTTACACCGCTTATGTTTAAATCGTTTTGGGCGTAGTCCTGTTCAGCAGGTGATATATTTACGAATTGAGCGTGCAAAATACCTGCTGTTACACTCTAGTTGGTCAATAGATCAAATAGCCAATCATGTTGGATATAATGATATATTTAGCTTCTCTAAACGGTTTAAAAAATCGGTAGGAAATTCACCAAGTCAATATAGAAAGCAATAGTTAATTATTGGTTGCTAGTTCATCTAACAATTAATAGCGGACTCTCTTCTAATGAGTAATGGCAAAAATTTTAACGATTTAGTGCTATGTTCTTTATTATTTGAAAGCGATAAAGATAATTTGGCTGCTTCTTCTGCCATTGCGACAATAGGGTAGCATAAAGTTGTTAATTTTGGCCTTGCATACTTAGCAAATAAAACATCATCGAATCCGACCACAGAAACGTCTCTAGGCACTCTATATCCGTTGTCTTCTAAAGTAGATATTGCGCCAATAGCCATAGCGTCATTATAAGCGAATAGTGAGGTAAAACGTTTACCTGAAGAAATAAGTCGTTGTGCCGCTTCTTCTCCGCCTTCGTGATTAGGCTCGCAATTAACAATCAATTCAGGAAGCATATGTACACCATTCAATTCTAGCTCTTCACTAAAACCGGCTAATCGAAGTTTAGGATCTTCAATATCGTAATTACTATTAATATAGGCAATGTTTTTGTGGTTTAGAGAAAGTAAATGTCTTGCTGCAATTTTGCCACCTTCTTTATTGTCAACCCATACACACCGGCTTGTGTGGGTAGCAATAAATCTATTAATAAGCACTAAGTTAGGAAGTGCCTCACAGTATGCTGAAAGCTCTTGATTAGATAATTTTTTACTGTGAAATACTATACATCTACATTGTTGTTGTCGAAGTAATTCAATGGCATTCTTCTCAGATTCTTTACTTACTGAGCTTGTGCTAATAAGAAGTTGTATTTTATTTTGACGAGCAATTTTATCTACGCCGTGTGCTAGTGCAGCAAAAAAAGGATCTGCTACATCAGGAATAATAACGCCAATAGTTAAATTAGTGTTGGTTACTAATGCTCTAGCATTAGCATTTGGGCGATAACCTAATTCATTCATTATTACTTTTACTTTTTGTCGCGTTTTATCTCCAACCTTAGGTCCATCATTTATTACTCTTGAAACAGTAGCGACAGATACATTTGCGACTCTTGCTACATCTTTAATTGTCGTCATAGGTAAACGTTTATATTTATAGTTTTCTCGATTGTGCCTTATTTTTATTGATGTATGCAATAGATTAATGAATTTAAATTTTTTACTTGTCATTTTTAGGGTAAACGTTTACCTTATGTTTTGTTATTTACTTTTAGTTTTAATTTGAGAGCAAAATTTATGAACGAATTTGATCCAACAGAGCACCCACATCGTCGATTTAATCCTTTGATTCAAGAATGGGTTTTAGTTTCTCCACATAGAGCTAAAAGACCATGGCAAGGGCAAGAAGAGGCTCCTGATATGAGTGAAAAACCTGATTACGATGAGAGCTGTTTTTTGTGTAAAGGTAATACTCGCATTAATGGAGAAGTAAACCCTGATTACAAAGGTACGTTTGTTTTTGTAAATGATTTTGCTGCGTTGAATGAAGAAACACCTGACTTTGTGCAAGATGATCCACTGTTTAAAATGAGTGCAGAAAGAGGGGAAAGTCGTGTTATTTGTTTTTCTGAAGATCACGGGCGATCGTTGCCTGAGCTTTCTTTAACTGAAGTAACTAATGTTGTTAATACGTGGCAAAAGCAATGTGTTGAGTTAGGTGAGAAATATCATTGGGTACAAGTTTTTGAAAATAAAGGCGCGGTAATGGGGTGCTCAAACCCTCATCCACACGGTCAAATTTGGGCTCAAAATCATTTACCTACTTTGGTAGATAAAAAACAACGCAGCTTTTCAGAATATCAAAATAAGCACAAATCTAACTTACTGCTAGATTATGTTAAACGTGAAGAGCACGAGCAAACCCGTGTAGTGGTTGAAAATGATGATTGGTTAGTGTGTGTTCCATTTTGGGCTGCGTGGCCGTTTGAAACATTAATATTACCAAAGTTTTCAGTATCGCGAATGACAGAGTTAACTGTAGAGCAGAAAGTTTCTTTAGCAGATATTTTGAAAAAAATCACAGTTAAATATGACAATTTATTTAACTGTTCTTTCCCATATTCTATGGGTTGGCATGGAGCCCCATATGATGGTGAAGAGCATTCTGAATGGCAACTACATGCACATTTTTTCCCACCATTACTACGCTCGGCCACAGTGAAAAAATTTATGGTCGGCTATGAAATGATGGCTGAAGCTCAGAGAGACTTAACTGCTGAACAGGCGGCTGAACGCTTAGCTGCTTTATCTGATATTCATTATTCTAATAAATAAAAGGTGACGTTATGGAACTTATTAAAAAAGTAAATTCTGGCTTTGAACAAGCCTTTTCACATGCTCCAGATATGATTATTAAAGCGCCTGGACGCGTGAATCTTATTGGTGAACATACCGATTACAATGACGGTTTTGTGCTTCCTTGTGCTATTGAATACGCAACGCTAGTAGCGCTATCTGCTCGAGATGATAATAAGGTGATAGTTTCGGCTTTAGATTATCAAGATGAAAAAGATGCATTTTCAATAGATGAAACTATTGAATTTGTAGAAAACAAAATGTGGGCAAACTACGTAAGAGGCGTTGTATCAGAGCTTAAAAAACGCGGCTATTTATTAAAAGGTTGTAATATTGCTATAACTGGCAATGTGCCTCAAGGAGCCGGTTTAAGTTCTTCTGCAGCGCTTGAAGTTGGTATTGCTGATGCTTTTAATCAACTTTGTTCTTTAAATATTAGCAAGAAAGATATCGCCTTAATAAGTCAAGCAGCAGAAAATAATTTTGTTGGTTGTGCCTGCGGCATTATGGACCAACTCATTTCAGCGTGTGGTGAGGATGGTAAAGCGCTTGGAATTGATTGTCGAACGCTTGAACTAACCGAGGTTAGTATTCCCGCAGGAATGACGATAATGATGATAAATTCAAATGTAAAACGAGGTTTGGTTGACAGTGAATATAATGTTCGACGTCAGCAATGTGAAGCTGCGGCACAATTTTTTGGTGTTAGTCATTTAAGAGATGTATCTATAAATGATTTTAAAGCTAAAAAGCAACAACTTGAGCCATTAGTAGCTCAACGTGCTGAGCATGTTATTTATGAAAACCAACGAACCTTAGATGCAATGAAAGCCTTTAATGCGAGTAATATAAATACTATCAGTCAGTTGATGAGAGACAGTCATGAATCAATGAAGTCACTTTTTGAGATCACTACTTCTCAAATTGATTATTTGGTTGACATCATTCATCAAGAATTAGGCGACAAAGGTGGCGTACGAATGACGGGTGGTGGTTTTGGCGGTTGTATCGTTGCTTTAGTTCCTGATGATTTGGTTAGTAATGTTATCGCTTTAGTTGAGCGTCAATATCAAAATGAAACAGGACTAAAAGAAAGCATTTATACTAGTTTGCCCGTTAAAGGTGTTTCAGTAATTTAAGAGAATAATTATGAAAAATATACTTGTTACAGGTGGTGCCGGTTATATTGGTAGTCATACTGCTTTAGCATTACTAAATGAAGGTTACAAAGTAGTTGTAGTAGATAATTTATTAAATTCATCTGTAGACTCGTTAAAGCGTGTCGAGCAATTAGCGGAAAAATCGCTGACTTTTGTTGAGGCAGATATACGTGATAAAGCGGCATTAACCACCTTATTCTCTACTGAAAATATTGATGCTGTAATTCATTTTGCAGGCTTAAAGGCAGTAGGTGAATCAGTACAAAAACCACTTGAATACTATCAAAATAATGTGGAAGGTACGCTAACTTTAGTTGAGGTGATGAAACAATTTAACACTACTAACTTAGTGTTTAGTTCTTCAGCTACGGTTTATGGTGAAGCCAATAAGCCACCTTATGTAGAATCACAACCATTGGGTACTCCTACGAGTCCTTACGGTAAAACGAAAGCTATGATTGAACAAATTCTAATGGATGTTTCGGTGAGCGATTCCAGTATGAAAATAGCTAACTTACGCTATTTTAACCCTATAGGTGCTGATGAAAGTGGGCGAATTGGTGAAGATCCTAATGGGATCCCAAACAATTTAATGCCATTTGTTGCGCAAGTTGCGGTTGGAAAACGTGAAAAACTTTCTATCTTTGGTGATGATTATCCAACAAAAGATGGTACTTGTTTACGTGATTATATTCATGTTACCGACTTAGCGAATGGCCACCTTGATGCTTTACGTTGGTTGTTAAATCAAGAAAAAGGTTGTTGTGAAGCTTTTAACCTTGGAACTGGCGAACCTTTGTCTGTACTAGATATTGTTCAAGGTTTTGAACAATATTCAGGTAAAACAATTAACTATGAGTTTTCTCCTAGACGAGAAGGCGATTTATCGGCGTTTTGGGCAAACTCAACAAAAGCGCGTGATGTATTGTCATGGAAACCCGAAAAAAGTTTGCAAGATATGATGCAAGATACTTGGCGGTGGCAGTCTAATAATCCTAATGGTTACAACACTTGAGCATATTACTTAAAGAAATAACCTTGACTAATTCTTTTGGAATGGTAGTAAGCCTTCTTAATTTTGGTGCAAGAGTAAGCTCAATTAAGTTACCCGTGAATGGTCAACTTGAAGAAATGATTGTTACCTATAGAGAGCCTGAAGCCTTTATTGATGACCCTTTTTATCTAGGGGCAACATGTGGTCCTGTAGCTAATCGTATTTCAAATGCACAGTTTGAAATTGGTAATAAACTATATGAAGTTTCTGCGAACGATGGTAAAAACTCTTTACACGGTGGAGAGAATAATTTTTCAAATAGTTACTGGGGGGTTGACGAAAATACTATCAGTGAAAAGTACGTAAAATTTATACTTAAAACTGTTGATTTAGAGAGAGGTTACCCGGGTAATAATATTTTCACAGTTGAATATGTGCTGACCGAAAGTAATGAATTAATTATGAGTTATACAGGGAAACCCGATAAAGCAACGCCTATAAATATGACAAACCATGTTTACTTTACGTTAGGGCAAACTTCGTGTTTAGCACTAAACATAAGTGTTGAATCATCCTCGTTTATTGAGCGATTTGATAATGGCATTCCAACGGGCGAGATTATTAGCACTAAAGCGCTTGGTGTTAATGTAAGACGGAATCATTTGCTCAAAGATATAATCAATAACAGTGATTATTCTCAGGTGTGTCAGGAAGGGGGGTTAGATCATTCTTTTATTTTAGATAATAGCGCGATTGAAAAATCTAAAGCCGTGCTGTATTCAAAAAATAATGGTGTAAAACTTAACATATTTACCGATCAACCAACAATACATGTGTATACCGGAAATTATTTGGCGGAGCCACTTCTAAAACATGCAGGTGTTTGTTTAGAGTGTCAGGGTTTTGTTGATGCGTCAAATCAGGAGGATTTTGCTGATATCATTTATGAAAAGACTGACGTATATCGAAGTGAAATCGTATATGGCTTTTCAGTTATTCATGGATGATGAGATGAATACATATCGTTATTTTCACTAAATAGGTTTTCTATTCGTCTATTTAGTTTTTATATAGTGCTGATTAGCGCTATCTCTAATGGGCACTTAAACTGATAATTTGAGATGAAAATTTAAAATTTAAATCAAAATGAGGTCGTTATGCAAGATGAATTAATTAATTGGGGGATTATTGGTTGTGGAAATATTGCCAATGTTTTTGCCCAAGGACTAAACAAATTGGACAATGGGAAACTATTGGCTGTAGCTTCAAAATCACAGGAACGAGCATCAACATTCTCATCGTTATATAATGTTGAGAAAGTTTATACAGATTATCATGCGTTAGTTAATGATCCTCAGGTAGATGCTGTTTATATCGCAACACCACATAATTTCCACTTTGAACACGCCAAACTTTGTCTTGAACATGGAAAACATGTGTTATGTGAAAAACCTTTGGCAATTAATGTAAGGCAAAGTAAAGCACTGATTAACCTTGCCAAGTTGAATAAACTATTCTTAATGGAAGCTGTGTGGACACGTTTTTTACCTGCTATTTTGAAACTTCAAGAAATGCTAGAAGAAAAAATTATTGGAGAGGTATTAACGCTTAAGGCTGATTTTAGTATATATGATGATTTTAGTGCAAATCACCGACTAAAAAATAAATCATTGGCTGGGGGAGCATTACTTGACCTTGGTATCTATCCTATTACCTTTGCATCAATAGTTTTTGATGAGCAACCGTCATGTATTAAAAGTTCTGCGGTCATTGGAGATACTGGTGTGGATGACCGTTCATTTTATCTTTTTGAATATGACGGTATTGCTGGTAGCGATAAAAATAATGGGAAGAGAGCAATTTTATCTTCTTCATTTAGCCACCATGCTCCGACTGAAGCTGTTATCAGTGGAACTAAAGGTTATATAAGAATACCTGATTTTTTAGGTGCACAAGAATTACATGTTTTTTTACCTAACAAAGAACCACAGATCTTCAAATACCCTTTTCGTGAAGATGAAAATTTCACTTTTGAAATAGATCACGCAATGGATTGTATTCGTTCAAAACAAATTGAAAGTAATATTTTACCGCACGCCAAAACTTTGAATATAATGCAGACTATGGACATTCTAAGAGAACAATGGGGGTTAATATATGATAATGAGTGACCTATTTTGATATCAAATAATTAGCTATGTTCCAGTTTTGTGTTCACGGCAAGATCATTATAAATTGAACTTTAAGACTAAGTAGCGATCAGAACGAGGCATAATAACTATTTCGGTAACCTCAATGAACACTACTTTTTTTGAATACTTCGCCCCCATTTCTGACCCGCGTATTGAACGTTGTAAAAAAACATAGCTTACTCTACATTTTGTTACTGGCTATTAGTGTCGTTATGTCTGGTAATGTTCTCGGTGTTTTTCAAGACAGTTGTCGCCTAAATTGTTAAGCAGCCTCTTTGTGTTGCTCTGGATTTAACTCCACAGCGCCTATTGGCTGCCAGTTTCGCTCTTCTTTTGACCATCGCTCTGGATGCTCATTTCTTTTTGTTTGATATAACACTTTTCGCTTCGCTAGTATCTCAACATCTATACCTTCATGTCTCTGGCATGGCGTTACAAACTTGATCCTGCTATGGCGATGCTCATTGTTGTACCAATAAACAAATTCTTTTACCCATTTCCGAGCTTCATCTAACGATTTGAAACCTTCGCTAGGCCAACGAGGATGATACTTTACCGTTCTAAACAGTGATTCTGAGTACGGATTATCGTTACTTACTCTTGGCCGACTACGTGAGGTAACAACACCTAAATCGTACATCTTAGCTCGCATCGTCAAGCTCTTCATGGGCGCTCCATTATCAGAGTGCAACACTAAGTCTTTCTTCAAGCATTTCTCTGCCCAAACGCTACGCTCTAATAGCGCTGCCGCTTGCTCACCTGTTTCGTTAGTGTGAACTTCCCAACCAACTACTTTACGGCTGTAAATGTCTTCTATCATGTACAGGTAATAGTGTTGACCTATCACCGCTGTAGGCATGTAGCTGATATCCCAACTCCATACTTCATTCTTCTTTTTAGCGGTATAACTTGTTGGCTTTTTATGGATATTTCTCAGCTTCGCTTTGCCTCGGTGGTGCAGCATGTTTTGAGCATGCAATACACGGTAAAAACTCGACTCCGAAGCGATATATTCACCTCTATCGGCGAGTATCGGTACAATTTGGCTTGGCGGTAATGAGGCAAACTCTTCGCTGTTACAAACATCAATCACGGCTTGTATTTCAGCTTTACTCAGTTTATTCCCAGGCTCTGGCCTAATTGCTGTTGGCCTTTTATCTGCGCCAATCTCACCGTCTATTCGCCAACGCTGCAAGGTTCTTGTTGAGAATCCAATCACTTCACCGGCCTTATCTTGCCTCGCACCTGATGCTACGGCATTGCTGACCAACTGTGCATGATTTTGCCTATCGGTCAGCGAAATTAGCTGTCCTCTTTGTCCTTCCAATAGGCATCGAACTTTTTTCCTAATACAAGCAAAGCAGCGGTTTCTGCTAAAGCTTTGTCTTTTCTGCGCAGCTCGCGCTCTAATTCCTTAATGCGTTTTTTGTCTGACTTTTGCTCAGGCGTTACCTTTGCTCTTTTTGTCGGTTTTTCTGTTGTATTAACCCCAATGCAAGCCTGTTTCCATGCTTTCACTTGCTCAGAACACAAGCCCTTAACTCGGCAATACTCATTTAACTCAACTTCCGATAGTGTGGCTGTTTCCAGTACAACTGAGAACTTTTCCTCACTTGACCACTTATCTGATGAACTTACTTTTGACACGTTTAAACCTGAGGTATTAAAATTCTTTTGCCAACTATACAGGGTTGAAAGGTTAATGCCTTCTTGCTCTGCAAACTTTCGAACTGACAAGCCACTTTGACTGAGCTTAGTTAATATTGCTTCTTTAAATTGACTTGAATACCTTTGATAATCCACTTGCTTTAGCTTACCGCACCCTGTTTATTTATAAAATTAATTGAGGCGACAACAATCCTGATAATCATATAGAAATCTCATCCGTGTAAGCGGTTCGTTTTTCGTCTCTATAGGCTAAACTTAATGATCACTGTAATGAGGAGCGAGTTATGAAACTATATGGTGGAATAGACTTACATTCAAATAATAGTGTTTTCAACTTAGTGGATGAAAATGCCAATGTTGTGC
>JBLIEW010000058.1:0-28986 GCA_047633255.1 Colwellia sp. | reverse complement strand
GTCACTGCTGAACCAGTCACTGCTGAACCAGTCACTGCTGAACCAGTCACTGCTGAACCAGTCACTGCTGAAGAGATAGAACTAGAAGTAGAACTATCTACTCCGATAGATCAGCCTGAAGAACAACACGCGTTTGAAGTTGAAACCGAAGTGCTAGAAGAGCAGCCTGAGGAACAAGAAGCGCCTAAAGCTGAAACCGAAGTGTTCGAAGAGCAGCCGACACCTGAAGTCAATGATCCTGTGCCAGAAGTAAATCAGCCAGCCAAGCCAACTAAACTCGGTTTTTTTGCTCGCTTAAAGCAAGGCTTGACTAAAACTCGGAAAAATTTAGGTGGCGGTTTATTTGATTTGTTTCGCGGAAAACAAATTGATGACGAGCTATTTGAAGAGCTAGAAACACATTTATTACTAGCAGATGTTGGTGTTGAGACAACGATGAAAATTATCGACTCACTAACGAAAAGTGCTAGTCGTAAGCAGTTAAAAGATGCAGAAGCCTTATATGACTTATTAAAGGTTGAGCTGAAAAAAATTATTGAAAATGTTTGTCAACCGCTTGAGATTCCCGAGAGTGATGGGCCTTTTGTTATGCTTATGGTGGGTGTTAATGGTGTGGGTAAAACCACCACTATTGGTAAGCTGGCAAAGCAATTTCAAGCAGAAGGGAAATCAGTCATGCTAGCCGCGGGTGATACTTTTAGGGCAGCTGCAGTAGAACAGTTGCAAGTATGGGGAGATCGCAATGATATTCCTGTTATTGCTCAGCATACCGGTGCTGATAGCGCCTCTGTTATTTTTGATGCGATAAGTGCCGCTAAAGCTCGCAAAATAGATATCTTAATTGCTGACACCGCTGGGCGCTTACAAAATAAAGCACATTTAATGGAAGAGTTGAAAAAAGTTGTTCGCGTAATGAAAAAACTTGACGTGAATGCGCCTCACGAGGTAATGCTAACGCTTGATGCTGGCACCGGTCAGAATGCGTTAAGCCAAACTAAGTTGTTTGATGAAGCAGTTGGTTTAACGGGTTTAACCTTAACTAAGCTAGATGGTACTGCTAAAGGCGGTGTTGTTTTTGCGGTTGCCGATAAACACAATATTCCTATTCGTTATTTAGGTGTTGGTGAAGGTATTGATGATTTACGTCCATTTAATAGTGATGATTTTATTGATGCTTTGTTTACCAAAGAGTAATAGACTTACACTAAAGTTACTGAAATAAATAATAATTATGATCAGCTTTAAAAATGTTAATAAAACTTATCCTGGTGGTTTTCTCGCCCTAAAGCAAGTGAATTTTACCGTTGAAGCGGGTGAAATGGCATTTTTAACTGGTCATTCAGGTGCAGGTAAAAGCACCTTGTTAAAGCTTATTTCTATGATGGAAAAACCAAGCTCAGGTAGTATTTTAGTGAATAATACTGAGCTTGCTAAAATAAAATATAACAAAATTCCTTATGTACGTCGTGGTATAGGAATGATATTTCAAAGCCATAACCTACTAAAAGATCGCACCGTATTTGATAACGTTGCTTTACCGCTAATTATTGAAGGCGTGAGCCACAAAGAAATTAAAAAACGTGTAGAAACGGCTTTAGATAAAGTGCACTTAAGCGCTAAGTTAAAATGTTTTCCACACATGCTTTCTGGCGGCGAGCAGCAACGAGTAGGTATTGCTCGTGCTATTGTTAACAAACCCCCTATTTTACTTGCCGATGAGCCAACCGGAAATCTAGATCCAAAACTATCTTTAGATATTATTCGTTTATTCGAAGAATTTAATGCAGCAGGCGTTACCGTGTTGATTGCGACCCATGATTTAGGTTTAATTGCTCGCATGCGGTATCGAACGTTAACACTAAAAGAAGGTACCATGATCAATGACGGCATTATTGATGGGTTGAGTGCCGATGGTATAGCAGCATCAAGTATCGCAGCGCAAGGAAGCATGAATGAGTAATCTACATTCGAGTAAATTAAGCCAACGTGATAGCTTGTTAAGGCGACTATTAACTTTACCGATTAGACATATTCAACAAGCAGTCGGTAGCTTAGGTGATTTATGGCGTACGCCTTTTACTTCTGTGATGACTGTTTTTGTTTTAGGTATTAGTTTAGCCTTACCTGCCACGCTACATTTATTCGTTAAAAACGCTCAACAGGTTAGTGAACAATGGGACAGCGCCTCGCAAATCACTTTGTTTTTGAAGTTATCAATTAATGATAAAAGCGCTCAAAACTTAGTAAAACGACTTAAATTGTATCCTGAAGTGAGTGACGTACAATATATTTCAGCAAAAAAAGCACTAAAAGAGTTTAAAATATTATCAGGCTTTGGTCGATCACTTGAATACTTAGAAACAAACCCCTTGCCAGCCACTGTATTGGTTACACCGACTAAGCGCTCTAGTCAGTCTGATGCCGCTAACGAATTATTAGCAAAGTTAACGCAAGAACGAGAAGTCGATCAAGGTAAACTTGATTTGGAATGGCTGACACGTTTAGAGGCAATGGCAAACTTAATCAAAGATATTGTCAGTGGTGTGGCGTTGTTGTTATGTGTCTCGGTGGTACTTATTGTCGGTAATACCATACGACTTGCCATTTTAAGTCAGCAAGATGCGATTGCTATTATGAAACTGGTTGGCGCAACGGATAGCTTTATTCAACGGCCATTTCTTTATAGTGGCATTTGGTACGGTATTTTTGGCGGTCTACTCTCTTGGTTAGCGGTGAGTTTATTAGCGCATTACTTAAGCAGTGCTATTGGTAAACTTACTGATTTATATCAAAGTGATTTTCAATTGCAAGGGTTAGCATTTAGTGAGGCGTTAATGCTTATTGCTTTTGCGGTCCTACTTAGTTTAATGGGTAGCTATATTTCGGTACGCAAACATATTAGAACGATTGAACCTAATGCAGATTAAATATTAAGACATTAAAAACACGCTATTAACAAATATTAACAAATATTTCACTAAATAATTGAAAGATGATCTTGTTTTGGTCTTTCTATTAAGCTAATGTTTGTCGGCACTTGGCGCTCCTTATATTGTGTAGGTAGTTAACACACCCATTTTATGTTAAAATGGCGAGCGAAAAACAAGTAAAAAGTTTAAGAAAGAGGTTTTATATATGAGTAATACAATGCAACTTATTTTACCACAAAGCGGTAGTATTGAAGCGTACATGCAATCATCGTATAGCATCCCCATGCTTACCGCTAAACAAGAGAACGATCTTGCTAATAGTCTCTACCATGATAATGATTTACAAGCTGCACAACAGCTGATTATGTCGCACTTACGTTTTGTTATTCATATTGCCAAAGGATATTCCGGTTATGGGTTAGCACAAGCTGACTTAGTGCAAGAAGGTAATGTCGGCTTAATGAAAGCAGTTAAACGTTTTAACCCTGAAGTGGGCGTACGTTTGGTTTCATTTGCGGTACATTGGATCAAAGCAGAAATACATGAATATGTACTAAAAAACTGGCGCATCGTAAAAGTTGCCACTACCAAAGCACAACGTAAATTGTTTTTTAATCTACGTAAGAATAAAAAGCGTTTGGGTTGGTTTAGTAATGCTGAAGTCAATACTGTTGCTGAAACGCTAGGTGTTAGTACCAAAGATGTTTTAGAAATGGAAAATCGCATGAGTAGTCATGACCAAGCTTTTGAGCTTTCTTCCGATGATGACGATAATGCGAGTGCAGGCAATTTTTCACCAGCACAGTACCTAGAAGATAAACAATCAGACTTAGCCATCGACGTAGAAAATGCTAACTGGGAAAGTCATGCTAATAACCGTTTATCTACAGCACTCGTTGCGCTAGATGATCGCAGTCAGGATATTATTAAAACTCGTTGGTTGAGTGAAGATAAAACAACCTTGCAAGAGTTAGCCAATAAATACCAAATCTCAGCTGAGCGTGTTCGACAATTAGAAAAAAATGCGTTGAATAAGCTTAAGAACACTATGGTGCTATAGCATTAATTTAGTTCCGTATTATATAAGACCGGCTTATGTCGGTTTTTTTGTACCCGCAGTTTGAAATCATGTAATAAAAAAGGTATTACCTTCTTTATTACTCGCCTAAGTGCAAAATTTTGTTACACTGACTGCTCAAAAATAATACTAATAAATATTATACTTAAAGCACTGAACTTTGGCTTTAAAGTATGACTTGAAAATATGGGAACCTGAATGGAACTAAGGGTAAATAAACAGGTATGTGAGTCAGAAGAATTGACTGAAATTAATTTATTGTTGCATGAGTTGCAATTAGTTAATAGGCAACTTAATCAAGAAAAGGAACAACGTGAAGTATTAAAGCACGAGCACCGTATTGAGCTAGAAACCTTGGTCGCTGAGCGTACTCAAGAATTGCAAACTGCAAATTTGAACTTGCGCATGCAGATGGCTGAAAAACATAAAGCAGAGCAACAGCTATATTTTGACGCTCATCATGATGCACTGACAAAACTACCTAATCGTGCCATGTTTTTAGACCGTCTTAGCTATGCTATTCGTCATCTTAAACGTCATCCTAAGCAACCGTTTTCTGTACTTTTTATTGATCTTGACCGATTTAAACTGATTAATGATACTTTAGGGCATCATGTGGGGGATTTACTTCTGGTTGAAATTGCTGAACGTTTACAGGCGTGTGTTCGAGATAATGATGTTTTAGCCCGTTTAGGCGGCGATGAATTTGTTGTTTTATTAGATGCGCTTAAGCCACATGACACTGAAGAAGTGGCGAGCCGAATAATTAATGCGATAGAGCAGCCTTACATTATTAAAAGTAATACCTTGTATTCAAGTGCAAGTATAGGGATTGCATTGTGTAGTCATCACTATATCAATGCGGATGAAATATTACGAGATGCAGACGCTGCCATGTATCAAGCGAAAAACTTAGGGCGGGGTCGTTATGTTTTTTTTGATGAGAGCATGCGAGAAAAAATTCTTGCAACAATGACACTAGAGCAAGAATTACGCATAGCGATTGAAAAGCAACAATTCTCACTTTATTATCAAAAAATATCTGATTTAAATAGTTCTAAAGCTATTGGCTTCGAAGCTTTTTTACGTTGGAACCATCCAACTAAAGGGTTATTAACACCAAGCGAATTTTTATATCTTGCTGAAGAAACGGGCATGATTTTAGCTATTGAGGGCTGGGTTGTTGAAGAGATTTCTCGACAGTTATTGTTATGGAATGAGGATGTTGATTATCAGCATGCCTTTATTGCGATTAATCTTTCTGGTAGACACTTAACACAAGTAAACCAGTTAGATAAACTAATGACTTTAATTAAACAGCAAGCATTTGATCCGCAGAAATTAATTATAGAGTTTAATGAGTCTGCTTTTTATCAACATCCGGAATTCGCATTAAAAAGCTTACGTAAACTAAAACAGTTAGGTGTGAAATTAGCGCTAGATGATTATGCCTCAGGTGTCTCTTCTTTTAAGTTCTTACATAGTTTTCCATTTGAGTTTATTAAATTAGATCGTGCCTTTATTAGGTCGTTAAAACACAACGATAAAAATCTTTCACTGGTTAAAGCCTTACATGAACTAGGGGAGCAATTTGGTTATCGCTTAGTTGCTGAAGGTATTGAAAGTGAAGAAGTCATGCAAAAGCTTCATTCGGTAGGTTGTGATTTTGGACAAGGTTATTATATCAGTAGACCGGAAAAGCTTGTGGATAAATCCGCATCAGAAAAAGGTAAAAATTACGATTAATTTGTTTTTTAGTGATGACACCTATTTTAAACTTTGTTTTGACGCATTATTTTACTAATGAGTGTATGCTTTTACTCGTTTACTGACTCTATTTGAGTATATAATAGTTGCAATTAGATTATAGGAGTTTGTTATGGGTGGTATCAGTATTTGGCAATTGTTAATTATTGCCGTTATTGTGGTTTTATTGTTTGGTACTAAGAAGTTACGCAACTTAGGTGGTGATTTAGGTTCAGCAATAAAAGGCTTTAAAAGTGCAATAGGTGATGGCAAAGATTCGGATGACAAAGATTCAGCTAATAAAGTTGAAAAAAGCTCAGATACGTTAGGTGATAACAGTAACACTACTGCACATGAAACTAGCAAATCTAAAGAAAGTCAAAAAGATAATAGTCAGGCGTAATTAATGTTTGATATTGGCTTTTGGGAATTAGCGCTTATTGGTATTATGGGTCTAGTGGTACTTGGCCCTGAACGCCTACCTGTAGCCATTCGAACCCTTAAAGGTTGGGTTACGGGTGTACGAAAATTTAGTGATTCGGTAAAGTCTGAGCTTTCAGAAGAGCTAAGAATCCATGAACTGCATGCAAATCTTAAAAAAGCAGAGCAGGGGGATATGACTAACTTAAGCCCAGAAGTTGCTGAATCGGTTAAGTCTCTGAAAGAAGCGGCCGCTATGGTTAATGAACCATTTAAAGAGGTCAATAAAAGCGCGATGGACTCATTCATTTCAAATTCGTTAGCCAACCATCCCACTGTAGATAAAACGACTAGTAGTGAAGTGGAAAATACTATTAAAACAAGTGATCTTCAGAGTGTTGAGTCATCAGATAACTCTCAAAAAAGCACACCGAATATTGAGCACACAGTTAAGCAGGACAAATGAATTCATCAGTAGAACATTCACAATCCTCAGAAAAAAGTGTCACACTTTTTGATCACTTAATTGAGCTCAGAACGCGTTTATTACACGCGGTACTAGGTATTTTGCTAGTTTTTAGTTGTTTAGCCTATTTTGCTCAAGATATTTATCAATACTTAGCACAACCTTTATTGCAAACTATGCCTGCGGGTTCACAAATGATTGCAACGGATGTCGCATCTCCTTTTTTTGCACCATTTAAACTAACCATCGTCTTATCTGTTTTTATTGCGATGCCTTACATTTTATATCAAATATGGTCATTTGTTGCACCTGGTTTATATCGTAATGAAAAGCGATTAATTGCGCCCTTGATGTTGGGGTCTACTTTATTGTTTTATAGTGGTATCGCTTTTGCCTACTTTATCGTTTTTCCTGTCGTTTTTGCTTTTTTTACTTCGGTCGCCCCCGAAGGTGTGGTGATTGCTACCGATATTAGTAGCTATTTAGATTTTGTTTTGAAATTGTTTTTTGCTTTTGGTGCGGCGTTTGAAATTCCTATCGCGGTTATCTTATTGTGCTGGACGGGTGTAACGAGTCCAAACGACTTAAGAAAAAAACGTCCTTATATGGCTGTGGGGGCTTTTGTTATTGGTATGTTACTAACTCCTCCCGATATTATTTCGCAGTCTATGTTAGCCATCCCTATGTTACTGTTGTTTGAAATTGGTATTATTATCGCGTCTTTTTACCATAAAGAAGATGAAGAAGAGGGATCTGTGTAGTGAAAAATGTTGTTTTACTCTTAGCTAGCGTACTTTTGGCCCTAATATCGTCGGGTAGTTATGCAAAAAATACTGGTGAGTTATTATTGAATTTAATGGGTTGCTCAACTATCCCCAGTAGCGATGAGCGTTTAGCTTGTTTTGATAAACTAGTCACCAATAGTGCTACTCCATCTGTTATGGCAACAACCGCTGTTGCGCCATCACTCACAGATAAAAAATTAACGAAACAAAAGCAGGTTGATGATTTTGCTAAAGAACACGTAAAGAAAACTAAAAAAGAGCAAGGACCGAGTAGTATTTTTGCTACTGTGAGCAAGGTAAAACAATTATTAAGAGGCCAGTGGGTTCTTGATTTTGAAAATGGCCAAAAATGGCAGCAAACAGATACCACTAGAGCTAAATTTAAAGTCGGTAATAAAGTGCGTTTAGATAAAGCCGCTATGGGGGCTATCTATTTATACAAAGACGGTAGCCATAGAAGCATTAAAGTGAAGCGACTTAAATAGTAATTATAATACAATGCTAATTGATATTGGGGTTAACTTAACAAACAAGCGTTTTGATAAAGATCGAGACGATGTTATTTTACGTGCTAAAAATCAAGGTGTTGACAAACTACTGATTACCGGTACAAGTGTTGTTGAAAGCCAGCAGGCTTTAGAATTATGCCAATATTACCAGCAAAAATTCCCTAATACATTATTTTCCACTGCAGGTGTTCATCCACACGATGCTGATGGTGTGAGTGATGATTATCTAGCCCAATTAGCTCAATTGGCAAAACAACCTCAGGTTAAAGCGATAGGTGAATGTGGTTTAGATTTTAATCGTAACTTTTCAGCACCAGCACAACAACTAAAAATATTTAAAGAACAAATTAGCTTAGCGGCAGAGCTTACGATGCCTTTATTTCTCCATCAGCGGGATGCTTTCTCCCCTTGGTTTGAAGAACTAAAGCCTTTTACTGATCAAATTCCTGCTATGGTTGCTCACTGCTTTACAGGTAATAAAGTCGAATTAGAACAGTGTATAGCAGCGGACATGTATATAGGTATTACTGGTTGGCTTTGTGATGAGCGTAGAGGAAAAGATCTACAGGACATCATTAAATTAATTCCATCTAATCGATTATTAATTGAAACGGATGCCCCCTATTTAACCCCCAGAACCATTAGGCCACGTCCTAAAAGTAGTCGTAATGAACCAAGCTACTTACCCTATGTAGTTCAAAAAATAGCAGACATAATAGCTATTGACCCCGATGACATAGCTTGTCAAACTGGTATCAATGCCCATAGAGTTTTTAACTTATAAAGAAGCTAGCTGTGATTGACTCAACCCTTCAATGTAATACACTACTTTTTCAAGGATTAGTAATAGGTTTTGTTATTTGTTTGTTGGTAATGTTAATTATCGCTTACACATTTTATCGAAAATATTTAATAGAAAAAAAATATTTAAAAGATCAATTACTCCAAGCAAAAAAAGACATTTTATTTGCAAAAAATTCTTATCAGCTATTATCAGAACAACAAAAAGAAGGACAGGACTTACTCGAAGAGAGAGTTCAAGAGCGTACTTTAGAGTTGCATATTGCCTTACAAGAGCTAGAAGAAGCTAATCGTGAGTTAGAGCAAAAAAATACCTTAGATGAATTAACGGGGTTATTCAATCGTCGATATTATGATCAGAAAATTATTGCTGAATATCGCCGTAGTAAACGCAATTTAACGCCATTAAGTTTGATCATTATTGATATTGACCATTTTAAAACCGTTAATGATAGTTATGGCCATTTAGCGGGCGATCAATGTTTAGTCTGGCTTAGCAACCATCTCAAAGAAAGCTTAAAACGTAGTACTGATATGGCTTTTCGCTATGGCGGCGAAGAATTTTGTATCATATTACCTGATACCGATGAAAACGGGGCAATAGCTTTGGCTGAAGCCTTAAGAAAAATTATTGAGCATCGGGTATGTACTCATAAAAGCATTGAAATATCATTAACCATTAGTAGTGGTGTTTTTACTTATATACAGCAAGATAATATAAAACCCGAACAGATATTTACTCGAGCAGATAAAGCACTTTATGAAGCAAAAAATAATGGGCGTAATGAGGCTAGAGTATATAAAGATCATATTGATAATTAACATCAATTCTCAGCATCAATTTTCAGGAAAAAATTATGAATAATCACATTAGCCAGTCAACTTTTGGTCAATATCCAGCACGACGTATGCGCCGAATGCGCAAAGATGATTATACCCGTCGTTTAATGGCAGAAAATCAATTAACAGTAAACGATTTAATCTATCCAGTATTCGTTTTAGAGGGGGAAAATCAATGTGAAGCTATTTCTTCAATGCCAGGGGTAGAAAGAAAAAGCATTGATTTACTATTAGAAGAAGCACAAGAATTAGTGGACTTATGTATTCCTGCAATTGCTATTTTTCCGGTGACACCCAGCGATAAAAAATCGTTAATGGCTGAAGAAGCTTATAATCCAGAGGGACTAGCTCAACGCACTGTACGGGCCTTAAAAGCAAAATTTCCACAGTTAGCGGTTATTACTGATGTGGCGCTTGATCCATTCACTATTCATGGTCAAGACGGTATTTTAAGTGAAAGTGATGACAATAAAGCCGGTACTACGGGCTATGTATTAAACGATATCACTACCGAGATATTAGTGAAGCAGGCGCTATCACATGCGCAAGCGGGTGCTGATATTATTGCCCCATCAGATATGATGGATGGTCGCGTTGGCGCTATTCGTCAAGGGTTAGAAGCACAGGGTTTTGTGAATACTAAAATATTAGCCTATTCAGCTAAATATGCGTCTAATTACTACGGTCCATTTCGTGATGCTGTCGGGTCAGCGAGTAACTTAAAAGGGGGTGATAAGCACACTTATCAAATGGATCCCGCTAATAGTAACGAAGCCTTGCATGAAGTTGCACAGGATATTAGTGAAGGGGCGGATATGGTGATGATTAAACCGGGAATGCCTTATCTAGATATAGTACGCCGTGTTAAAGATACCTTTCAAGTGCCGACCTATGCCTATCAAGTGAGTGGTGAATATGCCATGCATATGGCAGCTATTCAAAATGGTTGGTTAGCTGAAAAACCTTGTGTAATGGAAGGTTTATTGGCGTTTAAGCGCGCGGGTGCTGACGGTATATTAACGTATTTTGCTAAACAAGTTGCTAGGTGGTTGAAAGAAGATAAATAGAGTTACAGGTTTCGAGGAGGAAGCATCTCATAGAGTAACCCTTCTCGAAGCGCTCCAGTAGAAAGTGTCAATTCGGTAATGTTAAAAACGTTAAATAAAGCTATTAGAATGCTCAAACCACTAGCGAGCACGGGTGCTCTGTCGTCTCTTAATCCGGGTAGTGTTATATTATCAATGGTTTTACAGTGGATCAGTGCCAGTTTAATTTCTTGCAAAAAATTTGGCGTAATTATAATGGGTTGTTGTCTATCATGGAGAATTTCAGCCAATGCTTGCATAGAGCCGGAGCTACCTGAAACAGATTGCCAACCTAGGTTAATAAAATTTACCGATATTGGGGTAATGATTTTACTTGCGGCACTAATAGCCATGGCAAAGTTGTTATCCGTTAATCGATTGTCAGCAAAAAACTTTTCTTTAAAACTAACACAGCCTAAATTTAAACTAATAGCCTGTTTCGCATCAAAGCCTTGGCCGATAATTAATTCAGTACTTGCACCGCCAATATCAATAACAAACCGCTTTTTCTCAACAGTATCTTGGCAAGTGTGGGCAACGCCACTGTATATGGTGTTGGCTTCTTGAATACCACTTAGTAATTTAATTTTTAACGGTAAAATTTGATTGGCTGCGGTTAGAAAGTCGTCGCGATTTACCGCTATTCTTAACGCCGCGGTAGCGACAATACGTATATTGCTTACAGGAATTTCTATGAGGTGTTTAGCAAACAATGTTAAACAAGCAAGACCACGGTTAATCGCATCTTGGTTTAATTCATTGTTGTGATTTAAACCGGCAGCCAAACGTACTTTTTGTTTGATTTTTGCGACAATTTTAATTTGGTTGTTAACACGTTTAGTAATTTGTAAATGAAAGCTATTTGAGCCTAAATCAACCACAGCATAATGCGAATTTTTACATTCTGCTTTAAACTGTGGTATTTTTTTTTGCATAGTTATTTACAAACAAAGAGACTAACGTCGAGGGCGTGAGTTACCGTTGCCGCTTTGTTTAAAGTTACCACGGTTACCTTGTCGATTACCACCAGGTTTATGGCGGCGCGGACGAGGACTCGGTTTAGGCAAATCATCAAGCAAGGCTTCATGCAAGTATTTCGTTACTGGCAATGCGTGATCAATGTACTCTTCAATTGCAGGTAAGTTAAATACATATTGCTCACAAGCTAGACTAATCGCATGGCCACTTTCACCAGCGCGGCCGGTACGACCAATACGGTGAACATAATCTTCACAGTCATCTGGTAAATCATAATTAAAAACATGCGTAACTGATGGAATATGTAAACCACGAGCGGCTACATCAGTTGCTACTAATATATCCAAAGTACCGTCAGTAAATTGCTCTAATATTTTAAGACGCTTTTTCTGTGGAACATCGCCTGTTAATAAACCGGCTCTTAATTTATCAATGACAAGGTGGTCAAAAAGTTTTTCACAAACATGCTTAGTATTGGCGAAAATAATGGCTTTTTCAGGCCAGTCTTCTTCTATTAACGTTTGTAATAAAGCCATCTTATCTTCATTAGAAGGATAAAATAATTCTTCACTAATACGCGTATTGGTTTTTTGTTCAGGTGCAATTTCTACACTGGTTGGATCATTCATATGCTCGAAAGCAAGTTCTTTAACTCTAAATGATAATGTTGCTGAGAACAGCATACTTAAACGCTGTGTCGCAGGAGGCATTTTATTAAACATATAGCGAATATCTTTAATAAAGCCTAAATCGAACATTCTATCGGCTTCATCAAGTACGATAACTTCAATATTGCTTAAGTTATAAATGCCTTGTTTTAAATAGTCTAATAGTCGGCCACAGGTGCCAATTAAAATATCGACCCCTTGCTCTAACTCTAAACGTTGACTTTCATAACCTTCGCCGCCATAGACAATACCAAGACGTAATCCGGTACTTTTTGCCATTTCAATAGCATCACGGTGAATTTGAATAGCAAGTTCACGTGTTGGTGCCATTATTAATGCACGAGGTTGATTATGAGTAGGTGCTTCAACTTGCAATAACCGGTGAAAAGTCCCGGCTAAAAATGCGATGGTTTTACCTTCGCCTGTTTGAGCTTGGCCTGCAATGTCAGTGCCTTGAAGCAATATAGGTAAAGACTGTTCCTGAATGGACGTACAATGATGGAAGCCCATGGCTTCTAATCCGGTTACGACTTGCGGGGCAAGATTTAAGTCAGCGAATTTTGTTTCTGTTAAGTGTGTTTTTTTCATGGCGGTAGCTTAACACCATAGTTAGTTAATAACTAACTTTAGCGGCGTTAAGTGAATATAAAATAAAACAAACTTGAAAAATAGGTAACATAGCCTCATAAATGTATAATATGATAATTAAATAGTACGGCGCAACTGCTGTAATAAATGGAGAATAAGATGAACGATAAGATTGTTCAGTTAACTGATGACAGTTTTGAAGCTGATGTTTTAAAAGCCTCGGGTTTAGTATTGGTTGATTTTTGGGCAGAATGGTGTGGCCCTTGTAAAATGATAGCGCCAGTTCTTGATGATATCGCGGTAGAGTATGAAGGTAAGGTTACTGTTGGTAAATTAAATATTGACCAAAATTCAGCTACTCCACCTAAGTATGGTGTACGCGGAATTCCAACGTTGTTGTTGTTTAAAGATGGCGAAATCGCTGATACTAAAGTGGGCGCCTTATCAAAAACGCAATTAAAAGATTTTTTAGATAAAAACCTTTAATTTGTCGTTGATGAATAGCAAAAAAAAACCTGAAATTATTTCAGGTTTTTTTATTTATACTCGCATATACTTTAAAAAATAGTTAAAATATTTGTATACAGGTCAACTAGTCACTTTACCTAGTTAACTTTTAATGCTAGATTTAGTTCCTGAGTACAAAATAACATTTCTATACCCCTATTCTTTTATCTTTGTTTGCTACTTTTTTAGCTTTTTTATGAGATAAAAAGATTATAAGCACACATTTAAAATAAACTGTCATCGGCTATCGCCAGGACATACCACTTAAAATAGTTTAAGAAACCCCCTATGAATCTTACCGAACTGAAAGAAAAAACCATTAATGAATTGGTTGAGCTAGCTGAAACTATGAAGCTAGAAAACCTTGCTAGAACACGCAAACAAGACATAATATTTGCTATTTTAAAAAAGCATGCCGAAAACGATAATGATATTTTTGGTGGCGGCGTTTTAGAAATTTTACAAGATGGTTTTGGCTTTTTACGCTCAGCCGACTCTTCCTATTTAGCTGGCCCAGATGATATTTATGTATCACCAAGCCAAATTCGCCGCTTTAGTATGAGAACGGGTGATACTATCCAAGGTAAAATTCGTTCACCGAAAAAAGGTGAGCGTTACTTTGCCTTGTTAAAAGTAACGGAAGTGAATTTTGATCGTCCTGAAAATACGCGTAATAAGATTTTATTTGAAAACTTAACGCCTATACATCCTACCGATCGCTTTACTATGGAGCGAGGAAATGGCTCTACCGAAGACATTACCGCGCGTATATTAGATTTGGCATCGCCAATTGGTAAAGGTCAACGTGGTTTGATCGTAGCACCACCAAAAGCCGGTAAAACGTTATTATTACAAAATATCGCTCAAAGTATTGCTCACAATCATCCTGACGCAGAATTAATGGTCTTGCTTATTGATGAACGTCCGGAAGAAGTAACTGAAATGCAGCGCTTAGTTAAAGGCGAAGTGGTTGCTTCTACGTTTGATGAACCGGCTTCTCGCCATGTACAAGTAGCAGAAATGGTTATTGAGAAAGCAAAGCGTTTAGTTGAGCATAAAAAAGATGTTGTCATTTTACTCGACTCAGTGACTCGTTTAGCGCGTGCTTATAATACCGTGGTGCCGTCTTCAGGTAAAATCTTAACAGGTGGTGTTGACGCTAATGCCTTACATCGCCCTAAGCGATTCTTTGGCGCGGCTCGTAATATTGAAGAAGGCGGTAGTTTAACTATTATTGCTACGGCGTTGGTAGAAACCGGTTCTAAAATGGACGAAGTTATCTACGAAGAATTTAAAGGTACAGGTAATATGGAATTACACCTGTCTCGTAAAATTTCAGAAAAACGTGTATTCCCAGCCATTAATATTAATCGTAGTGGTACACGCCGTGAAGAATTAATTACTAAGCCTGCTGAATTACAAAAAATGTGGATTTTACGTAAAATTGTTCATGAAATGGATGAAATAGGCGCGATTGAATTCCTTATTGATAAATTAGCTATGTCTAAAACCAATAATGAATTTTTTGATTCAATGAAACGCAAGTAACCTTTAATCCTAGATAGATAAAACCAGTCATACCGGCTGGTTTTTTTGTTTATAAAACGCTTGGTAAAAATTAACGGCATCTATGAAATATAACGATTTAAGAGATTTTATTAGTCAGCTTGAAAAAATAGGGCAATTAAAACGTATTACAGCTCCTATTTCCACTCATCTTGCCATGACCGAAATTAGCGATCGTACGCTACGCGCTAAAGGACCAGCATTATTATTTGAAAATGCGGTAGATGAGCAGGGTCAGCCTCATAATATGCCGGTACTCACTAACTTATTTGGCACACCCTATAGAGTTGCGCTTGCTATGGGGCAAGAAAACGTTGCCGCTTTACGTGATGTAGGTAAGCTATTGGCCATGCTTAAAGAGCCAGAGCCACCCAAAGGTCTTCGTGATGCGCTAAGTATGATTCCGGTCTATAAACAAGTACTCAATATGCCGGTTAAAGTGATCAAAAAAGCACTTTGTCAGCAGATTGTGTTGAGTGGTGATGATGTCGATTTAACCAAGTTACCTATTCAAACTTGTTGGCCTGGTGATGTTGCTCCCTTAATTACCTGGGGTTTAACAATTACTAAAGGTCCTGATAAAGAACGTCAGAATTTAGGTATTTATCGTCAGCAGGTATTGTCTAAAAATAAACTCATTATGCGTTGGTTATCTCATCGGGGTGGTGCCTTAGATTTTCAAGAATTTAAGCAAAAATATCCAGGTGAAAAATATCCAGTGTCTGTGGCTTTGGGGGCAGATCCGGCAACAATTTTAGGTGCAGTAACACCCGTGCCTGATACTTTGTCAGAGTACGCTTTTGCCGGTTTATTACGCGGTTCGAAAACGGAAGTAACAAAATCAATCAGTAATGACTTACAAGTACCCGCTACAGCAGAAATAATATTAGAAGGTTACTTAGATCCCGAAGAAACAGCTCCAGAGGGCCCTTATGGTGACCATACCGGTTATTATAATGAAGTTGATGACTTTCCTGTTTTTACTGTTACCCATATCACAATGCGTAAAGATCCTATTTACCATAGTACCTACACAGGAAGACCACCAGATGAACCTGCTATTTTAGGGGTAGCATTAAATGAAGTGTTTGTTCCTATTTTACAAAAGCAGTTTCCTGAAATTCAAGACTTTTATTTACCGCCAGAAGGTTGTTCGTATCGTTTAGCGGTTGTCACCATTAAGAAGCAATATCCAGGTCACGCTAAACGGGTAATGATGGGAGTTTGGTCATTCCTTAGGCAGTTTATGTACACTAAATTTGTTATTGTTTGTGATGATGATGTTGATGCCCGAAATTGGGAAGATGTCATTTGGGCAATGACCACCCGAATGGATCCAAGCCGAGATACAGTGTTAATTGAAAATACCCCAATAGATTATTTAGACTTTGCCTCACCCGTGTCAGGTTTAGGCTCTAAAATGGGAATGGACGCGACGAATAAATGGCCTGGTGAAACAACCAGAGAATGGGGCGTCCCCATTGAAATGTCTGCTGAAATAAAGCAACAGATAGATGATATCTGGGATGATTTAGCTATCATTCCTGTAGATAATTAAATTAAAGAGATATGTTAATGAAAAAAATTAGTTGTCAAATAGTGTCCTTAACCTCACTTACGTCTCATGTGTTTAAGGTACTATTAAAACCCGCTGAAAAAGTAGATTTTATTGCCGGGCAGTATTTAAACTTTGTGATGAGTGAAGAAGACAAACGACCATTTTCTATTGCTAGCTCACCTAATAGTGATTTGATTGAATTACAAGTCGGCGCTTTTGTTTCCGATAGCTACCCTATGCAGGTGATAGAACGTATCAAATCTGCACAAGCAGATGACACCTCGGTTACTATTGAAATACCTGCAGGTATTGCTCAGCTGCGAACGGAAAGTGAGCGTCCATTACTATTGTTAGCAGGTGGTACCGGCTTTTCTTATATCAAGTCAATGTTTGAGTACTTAGCAGAGGAAAAATCACAACGTCATATTATGGTGTATTGGGGCTTGCGTGAGTTGGCCGCCGCCTATGAACTTGAAGAAACTGCAGCGATAATTGCTAAACTACCGCATGCTAATTTTATTCCTGTTATTGAAAACATTGATGAGAATGCTGACGATAAGTGGCAAGGGAAAACAGGTTTAGTCCATCAAGCTGTTATGCATGATATTGTTAGCCTAGAGGCATATGATATTTATCTTGCCGGCCGCTTTGAAATGGTGGGTGCTATTCGTAGTGACTTTGTTGAGCATGGTGCATCACTAGAGCATATGTATGCTGATGCCTTTTCTTTTATTTAAATAATAATTATTTAACATTAGGTGGTTGGAAAAGAATGATCTTTAAAATCACCGATAATAAAGATGACATGGATATTGATGCTATCCATGAGTATCTTTCACGATCGTATTGGGCTAAGGATGTACCCAAATCGGTAGCGACTAAAGATGCCCATGGTTTGTATGAACAGTATGGTTTTAGGGGACTAACTGATCAAACAATGTTTATGCAATTATGGACGCCTGATATCTATTCACAGACGTCTTAACACCCTTTGAAGTCATTTCTTTCTTGGTATAGGTTGTGTACTTTAACCCATACTTCATTTGCGGCCTGGTGCTGACCCTCTTCTGTTAGGGCTTTAGCAAAAGCGTGTAAATCTTGTTTATCGTATTGTTGTCCTTCAAGTTTAATTAAGCTGCCAAAAGCTTTTTCTGCCATTGACCATTGCTCACTCATTATGGCTAAATGCCCTAAGCAACTTAGCCATAGAGGATTTTGGCTATTACTGTGAAGGTGTTTTTGCACTAAGGCTATTAACGGTTCACTGTGCTTAATAGGTAATGAACGCAAATGCTTAAGCAATCGAGCATTGGGCTCTTTTTTCAATAGGGGTGTAATAAGCTTAATTAAAGGTTCATTGATATTTTGTTCAGCGAGAACCTGACAATAAGCAAATAAAACAGTTTCACGTTGTTTTACTTTACGTCCAATTGACTTCCAATAAGCAAGTAAGCTTGTTTGGTCTTGTTTAGTGACAATATGATTAAACGCACCGTAATAGGCTTTTGCTTCCCATACCTGTAAGGTTTCATCACTAATCGATTTTTCTTTGCGGACAATACTTAAATAATCAACCGCTGATTCAAAACGTTTTTCAATTAAGCATAAATCAACTTCCAGAACTAATAGCCTAGCATCGTGTCCAATTTGCTTATGATTTTCATCAATTAATCGTCGTGCTTTTACATACGCATCGTTTGAATCTTGATTCATCAACAGCTTTACTTTAACAATAACACTGGCTAAATCGGCAACGGTTGATTTTGCCGTCTCTTGCTCTAATAAGTCTAAATAGTGATTGGTGTTGGTATCAAGTTGCTGTTTTGCTGAGGCCGCAGCGGCAAGTAAATAAGCACTTTGTTGGCGTTTGGCAGGCTCTGCGCTTTTAGCAAAGAGCTGCTCTGCGCCTTGATAATCCTCTAACATATAAGCAGCAAGGCCTTTGTTGAAATTGGCAATGCCACGTCTTCTGCTAGCAAATGCCAACGTATTCCATGCTTTAAAGCTTATATTTAAGCTACCACGCAGGGCTTTAAAAATAATAAAAGCACTGATAGAAAATAGTGTGAACATTATCATTGCTGACAGTATGGTTAACTCAATAATAGTCTCACCCATGGCAATGAGGATGTAGCCTTTTTCATCAATCAATAATGGGCTAAGCGCTAAAACCGCAAAAAATATTATGATGATGGCAATAAAACGGATCATGTTTTGCCCTCAACGTTAGGCTGAACATCCCGATTTTCAGGTAAAGGAGATATTTTTTCAGGCTCAGTTTTTACTGCATCAGATTGCTTTTCTGCAGATGTTGTTTCAGCATCATCTTGCGTTTTAGGTAACGAAGGTGATTTTTCAGGCTCAGTTTTTACTGTATCAGACAGCTTCTCTATAGCTATTTTTTCTGCTTTATCGATTATTTCTGTCGGCGGCGTTTTAGGTTTTGTCGGTAAAGTTACAGGATTAACCGTCTGATTTTTAAGCGCTGTTCTGATGGCATTTAAAGAGGATAATTCACTTGGGTAATCATAACTAACACGTTGTGTTTGCAAGGTAGTTAATGAAGTTAGAAAGTGCTGGTTGGTAACTTCTTTCAGATCAAAAAATTCAGTAAGCCATTGTTTAATATCGGTTAAAGTTTTTTGATAAATATCACCTTTACGTTCACTAGCTGCCCATAAGGCCAATTGAATTTTTAAATTTAAGTTTTGCTTTAAATGCTGCTGTTGCTCTGGTGATATCAGTGGCTCGATTAATCCAGTTCTTTGACGGACACGAATAAAGTCATCAAGGAACTTTTCCCATGTTTTGGTTAAGTTGGCTTGCCAATCATTAAGATCATTAGACAATTCATGATTGGTATCTGTTTCAGCGCCCACATCCACCATAGCCAATGGCAGCATGGCGACTTGTTTGTTCATTGCCATTAACGTTAAAACAATCTTGTCAGTTTGCAAGGTCGGCATCAATTCAAGTGACTTTATATCCAAATAAACTAATTCACGAACAGGTAAAAAAGCAGGGTCGTTCAGATCGGCTAAGCGGGCATCGGCATTTTTAAGTAAACCAATGGCTGCGGTGGTGTCATGTTCTAACCATAAGGTTCTTGCCGCAATACGGATGAGGTATTCCGCTTCATGTAATAACCAATCACTGGGTCGACTTTGTTTAGCTTTACGCTCTAGTTGACTGACGGCTGTGTTAAGTTTAGCCATTTCAGCTTGGTTACTATCGTTAACTTGAGTCGTTACTTGTTGTAGCTGTTTGGCAAATGTTTTTTGTTGATCAATCAGTGCCTGTTTCATTTGGGCTTGATATTGATTAAATGTAGCTGTATTTTTATTATCAATCTGTTCGGAGAGTTTCAGTGTTAATAATTGGCTCTGTTGCTGCTGCCAAAAATAGTGACCGGCAGTGCTGCCTAAGGCGATCACAATAGCGATAAGTGCCAATTTTGACACCTTATTTTTGTCACTATCAACTACTTTTGTTGAAACTTTTGGGTCTGTTGCTTTAGCTGTTTTGGTGACAGGCGCTTTGGTGTCAGTACTTTGGGTTGGTTCAGTAGCTAATGGCGTTTTTTTATCAGTCATTTTTCATTCCATTATTGAATTTTAGTCACTATTCAACTAACGCTATAAAGCGAGTTGTTCCGGTAGTTTTTAATCCAGAATCTTAGTCATTCACGTACAACTCTTCTAGTAAGATACCACGAAGATAACGTATGGTGAATAGAGTCGAATTTTATTGCTTAACTCTTTTTCTCAATGATTGCTTGTAACGCGGTGCTAATAGCTTGCTCATTAGCGCCGTTACTTTGTATTATATTAGTTAAGCCAAACTGTTCAGCTTGCTCTGCAATACGTTTACTTGCGACTAACCAAATACAGTGATTTCGCCAGTGCTTACTTGTGTTATGTTCTACGGCTACGTTAGTGGCCTGTGTCAATTGTACAAGCTTGTCTAATAATGCGTTACTGGTAACGACAATACAATTAATTTGTTGATGATACCATTGCTTGTCTATATCTTTAGGAAATGTTCGCCATACTCTTTGATAACTTTCAAGATAATGTATTGTTGCGTTACGCCTGATTAACTCTGTTGCTAAGTGTTCTCTGCCCCCATTACCACGGACTATGGTAATCGTTTTATCGGTTAGATCTTTATTTAGTAGATTTAAGGCTAATACACCTTCGCTATTTTCTTGAGCTGGGCATTCTATATTCTTAAGCGCTAATGCTTGTAGCGCCGCTTTTGTCGCTTTACCTACGGCAATAATATGTTGATATTGCCAGTGTGTTGCAGCAACGTTAGCATGGGCAAATTCAACGGCGGCCGCACTAACAAAAATTATAATATTGGCAGTAGTCAGTAATTTTTTACTTTGCTGATAATCCGCTAACGGCTGATAATCAAATAGCGGCTGACTAACGCAGGCGATACCTTGTTTTTTAAGTGACAAGGTTAATGCTTGCGCTTTTTTTGTTGGCCTTACGACTAAAACGTTAAGCGGATTGACGTTATTGGTCGTCAGCATTGGCTGTGGCATAAACCTGTTGTAAGATTCTATCAGCACCGCGGCTCAGTAATTCTTGTGCTAGGGTATGACCTAACACTTCACCTTGCTCAATAGGGCCTGTAATTTCGCTTTCAATTATTTCACTGCCATCTACCGCGCCAACTAAGCCACGAAGATGAACTTCTTTGCCATCAGCTGAAATAACACTATAGCTAGCAATAGGCACCTGACAACCGCCCTCTAATGCTTTGTTCATTGCTCGTTCTGTTAATACACGAATACGAGTGGTATTACATTCGAGCGGCGCTAATAAGGCTTTAATATTCTCGTCATTAATACGACATTCAATACCAACAGCGCCTTGACCATTAGCCGGTAGCATTTCTTCAGGTTCAATATATTGAGCGATACGTTCGCTCATTTTTAAACGAATTAAACCAGCCGCAGCTAAAATAATCGCGTCATATTGCCCTTCATCTAATTTTCTCAAACGGGTATTGACGTTACCGCGTAGGTCTCGAATATCAAGATCAGGTCGTTTAGCTTTTAATTGGCATTGGCGACGTAAGCTTGAGGTGCCCACAATAGCACCTTGAGGTAAGTCGCTAAGACTAGCATAAGTGTTTGAAACAAAAGCATCACGGGGATCTTCACGAGGGCAAATCACCTCTAAATCTAAACCGGGAGGGAAGTCTACAGGTAAATCTTTCATTGAATGAACAGCAATGTCAGCTCGGTCCTCGAGCATGGCAACTTCCAGTTCTTTAACAAAAAGACCTTTACCGCCTATTTTTGCCAATGGGGTATCTAACCAGATATCGCCTTTGGTGGTCATAGGCACAAGTACAACATTAATGTCTTGATGAAAGTGTTCTAATTGTGCTTTTACGTATTCTGCTTGCCATAATGCTAGGGCGCTTTCACGTGTTGCTATTCGTACTGTAGTCATAGGTCTTATTCTCAAAAGTTTATGCTATTGTGCTATTAGGGTTATTTCAGTCTCAGCTTGTTTACTTACTGCTGTAGATAAAAACTGCCAAAATTCACCACCGCCACGTTTATCTGTCCAAATATCATCGGAAAATGAAAAATGATGGCCATTAAATTTAGTTGCTACCCAAATCTCATGTAAAGGCGCTTGCTTATTTATGATGACTTTAGTGTTGTTTTTAAACGTTAGCGTTAATAAGCCACCAACGCCTTCGTAATCTATATCAACACCACATTCTTCAATTGCTTCTTCAACGGCAAGTAATAGATCTTCAGCGATTAAATTGTATTGGCTATCGTTCATTGGCTTTCTTTAGTTGTTTGGGGGATCAGCATGTGAGTATAATACCAATCAACCGAGATAAATATAACAACTAAGTTAAGTACAAAGCTTGATTTAGACAACTTTCATAGCAAAAACTGGTAATCATGCATTCAATTAAACATTTTTCTTTTTTTTTCATCTGCTTTTTATTAAGTGTTTTTCTCTCTGCCTGTGGCTCCCAAGGTGATTTATATCAAGTGGTTGAGCCAGGAACAGAGCAAAGTATCATGATAAAATCGCCTCAAGAAAAAAATACAGATACCACTACAGATACTATAAAGAAGTCGAAATAATGTTGGTAAATTTTTCTAAAATGCATGGCTTAGGTAACGATTTTTTAGTACTAGATAATGTAACGCAAAATGTTTACTTGTCTAATGAACAAATTGCTAAACTCGCTGACAGAAATTTTGGTGTTGGTTTTGATCAATTATTAATTGTTGAGCCGCCCTACGATCCAGATTTAGACTTTCATTATCGAATTTTTAATGCGGATGGCAGTGAGGTAAATCAATGTGGTAACGGCGCCCGTTGTTTTGCTCGTTTTGTCCGTATGAAAGGTTTATGTAATAAAAATAAAATTAAAGTCACTACGGCGTCAGGTAAATTAACTTTATTTATTGAGCGAGACGGTAATATTTCGGTAACAATGCCAGTACCACAATTTGAACCGGCTAAAATTCCTTTTATCGCACAAAAAGCTGAAGGAACGTATATTTTACGTAGTGAATCAGAAACAGTACTTTGTGGTGCGGTTTCGTTTGGAAACCCTCACTGTGTGGTAACCGTTGATGATGTACTTGCAGCGCCTGTTGCAACTTTAGGTAAAGAGCTGTCTTTACATGAACGCTTTCCTGAGCAGGCTAATGTTGGCTTTATGGAAATTGTCGCGCCAAATCAAATTAAATTACGTGTTTATGAGCGTGGCGCAGCTGAAACATTGGCTTGTGGAAGTGGCGCTTGTGCCGCGGTAGTTATTGGTCAAATGCAAAACAAATTGAACCGACAAGTCACCGTTGAATTACCTGGTGGAAAATTAAGAATTTATTGGAAAGGTCCAGGACATCCGGTAAAAATGTCCGGTCCTGCGGTACATGTGTTTGATGGACAGCTGTCTATATAGCCTCTACCTTATTGCTATTTTGCCTACTCATTGTTGAAAGTACTCATTTATGTTCATAAACTACGCGCTTTTTTCTATAGTTTGAACGAAATTTCTATCAGCTGAATAATAACTAAATGCAAAGAAGATTTTATGAAAAATGAACACACAGTGACAAGTATTGATGATCTTCCATTAACTGATGAGTTAGTGAACGCTTACCTACAAGATAATCCAGAGTTCTTTAATCGCAATAATGAATTGATGACCGGGTTAAGATTAACTGATAATCAACGGGGTACGGTGTCTTTAGTTGAAAGACAACAACAGCAGTTGAGACAAAAAGTACACAATTTAGAAGACGAAATTACTCAGTTGATGTCAGTTGCTAATCATAATGAAAATTTATTTATGCTTTACAGCGACTTATATTTACGATTATTAGATTGTAAATCAGCGAGTGAATTACTAGATTGTTTAACGCAAACCACTAAAGAATTACTCTCTTTATCTGCTTTTAAAGTGTATCTGATTAACGATGTTGATATGGCACATGACAGTTTATCAAAGAACGATTGTCTAGGTGTGATGCAAAACCGCTTATCGGACAATGATTATTACTTTGGTCGTCTACAGCAAAGTGAACAACAACTCATATTTTCTCAACATTGCACTGGTTCAGTGGTATTAGTGAAACTAGTACATGATAACTGTGATTTAGGATTTATAGCCATTAGTAGTGATGATGCTCATCATTTTGATCCGCGAATGGATACCTTATTACTTAGCCAATTTAAGCGTTTAGTGGCTAAGTTATTAAAGCAACATTTAGCAATTTAATATAACTCTTCGATAAGCTCTGGCCAGTCCGTTTGCCCTGAGCTTGTCGAAGGGTCGTACTTCGACTGCTCGTTCCTCGCGCTCAGTATGAACGGAATAATTTACAGGTAAATAATGAAATTCTATCGTCGATTAACTGAAATCAAAGCCATTAGTTTTGATTTAGATGACACCTTATACAGTAATAAACCGGTAATGCAGATAATCGGTGAAAAAATGATCGCCTACTTTGCTTGCTTGCCAATTTTACAGAAGAGTATGTCCGATCAGCATAAACTCTTAGATGCGCACTTTTGGTCTCCTTTTCGCCGCCAAGCCCTTTTAAAGCAATCTGACTTAGCCCATGACGTAGTAAAAGTACGATTAGTGAGTTATCAGTTAGGTTTTATCTCGCTTGGTTTTACCGATGTTATTGCTAAACAGCAAGCACAAGCGGCATTAGATTACTTTATTGAGCTACGTAGCGATTTTACCGTACCCGAACAAAGTAAAAAATTTCTTGCCAATTTAAGTGAAAAATACCCCTTGATCGCTATCAGTAACGGTAATGTTGATACCAAAGCGTTAGGACTTTCACAATACTTCCAACACGTTTATCATGCGGGTTGGCAAGTTGACGGCCGTTTGCTAAAACAAAAACCTGAAGGCGATATGTTTACGGTAGCCTGCCAGCAACTGGCTATTAAACCGTCACAGTTACTGCATGTGGGTGATTGTGGTCGTGCAGATATTCAAGGCGCATTACGAGCAGGTTGCCAGGCGGCATGGCTTTCTTGTTATGATATCGGTCAGCCTATTAAAGTGCTTCCCCATATTGAGTTGAATAAACTTATCCAACTTGAGCAACTATTACTTTTTAAAAACACCTAGTTAAAAATTCTTAAGTAAAAACACCTCGTTAAAAATTAGCAAATATTCGACTTGCTGTACATATAGCCAGTGCTATACTAACAAGGTTTTAATCATTATCTCAGCTTCAATTATAGTTCAATAAGGTTTTCCGCGATGGATGTTTCAGAATTACTCGACTCTTTAAACGACAAGCAACGTGAAGTTGTGGGTGCGCCGCAACAAAATATGTTGGTGTTAGCCGGCGCTGGATCAGGAAAAACACGCGTATTAGTGCAACGTATTGCCTGGTTAATGCAAGTTGAGCAAGCCGCATCTCATTCTATTTTAGCGGTAACCTTCACTAATAAAGCGGCTGCTGAAATGCGGGCCAGAGTTGAAGAAGTTACTAGTGGTAACACTCATGGTATGTGGATTGGCACTTTCCATGGTTTAGCGCACCGTTTATTACGTATGCATTTCCAAGAAGCAAAATTGCCACAGGCTTTTCAAGTACTTGATAGTGATGATCAGTTACGTTTAATTAAACGTATTATTCGGTCTTTAGCGTTAGATGAAAAAAAATGGCCGGCCAAGCAGTTTGTTTGGTATATCAATGGCAAAAAAGATGAAGGGTTACGTCCACAACACATTGATGCCCAGTTTGACCCAAGTGAAGAGTTGTTTGTTAAGGTTTACAAAGCTTATCAAGAGACTTGTGATCGTGCCGGTTTAGTTGATTTTGCCGAACTATTACTGCGTGCTCATGAACTTTGGCTTCATAACCCTGAATTATTGGCACATTATCAACAACGGTTTAGCCATATATTAGTGGATGAATTTCAAGATACCAATGCGATTCAATATGCCTGGTTAACTCTATTAGGAAAAACACGGGCTAAGGTGATGATTGTGGGTGATGACGACCAATCTATTTACGGTTGGCGTGGCGCTCGTATTGAAAACATAGAACGTTTTACCACTGAATATGATGAGGCAAAAACAATTCGGTTAGAACAAAACTATCGCTCAACGGCTAATATTTTAACGGCAGCCAATCAGTTGATTAGCAACAACAATAATCGGTTGGGTAAAGAGTTATGGACCGATGATAAAGCCGGAGAGAAAATCTCAATTTACACCGCTTTTAATGAAATAGACGAAGCGCGTTTTATCGCAGGACGTATTAAGCAATGGCGTGATGACGGCGGTAAACTCGATGATGTGGCTATTCTCTATCGCTCTAATGCACAATCACGCTTAATGGAAGAAGCTTTATTACAAGGGCAGTTACCGTATCGTATTTACGGCGGGCAGCGCTTCTTCGAGCGACAAGAAATCAAAGACGCGTTAGCCTATTTACGTATTATCAATAATCGCGATGACGATGCTGCGTTTGAACGTGTTATTAATACGCCAACACGTGGTATTGGTAATCAAACAGTGGCGTTAGTACGTGATGCCGCTAGAAGTTTACAAGTGACCTTATGGCAAGCCTGTCAGCAATTACTTAGCACACAACAATTAAAAGGCCGCAGTGCTAAAACGATTGCTACTTTTATTAATTTAATAGACCAATTAGAAGACGATTCAACTGATTTAGATTTAGATCAACAAGCCAATTTTGTTATTCAGCACTCGGGCTTAAAAGCCATGTATAAAGCTGAAAAAGGAGAGCGTGCCGAGCAGCGTATTGAAAACTTGAATGAGTTGGTCACCGCTTGTCAAACCTTTGTAAGTGATCCTGAATTAGTAGAAGATCTAACACCGTTAACCGCATTTTTAACCCATGCTGCATTAGAGTCGGGTGAGTCGCAAGCAGAAGAGTTTGAATCTGCGGTGCAGTTAATGACAATGCACTCAGCTAAGGGCTTAGAGTTTCCCTTAGTCTTTATTGCCGGCCTTGAAGAAGGCATGTTTCCAAGCCAACAATCAGTAGAAGAAATAGGTCGTTTAGAAGAAGAAAGGCGATTATGTTATGTCGGCATGACCAGGGCAATGAAGAAGCTATACTTGTTACATGCCGAAAGCCGACGTATCTACGGGCAAGAAAAATGTCATAAAGCGAGTCGTTTTTTACGAGAATTACCTGAAAATTGTGTTGAAGAAATTCGTATGCAAAGCCAAGTTTCTAGACCCAAAAGTGTTGGTAAATTTTCAAATACATTTACCTTAGAAACATTTGCCAACACAGGATTTAAGTTAGGCCAACAAGTTGCTCATGCTAAGTTTGGTGAAGGGGTGGTTTTAAATTATGAAGGCAGTGGTGCACAATCTCGAATTCAAGTAAATTTTGAAGAAGTTGGCAGTAAGTGGTTGGTAGTTGAATATGCTAATTTACAAGCCTTGTAAGCTTAGTTCCCTACGGGTCAGCCGAGAAAGGGTCATCTCCTGCGTTATGGATTTCGATAATAGAACAACTATTCTCTTCAATCCATGCCTTGTACCTAAACCTTTCTCGACTGGCTGAAACCTGCATCTTAAGGTGGAGCGGGTATAAGTAAAGTAAACAAGAAACCAAGCGTTCTCTTTATTTTATAAATAAATTGAACTTAATGGGAAAGCGTGACTCTTACTTAATAGTAATGTTATCCCTTAGTGTTTCATGTTTTTATGCATCTATTTTTATAGATGCATTTTTTTTGTCTAAATTTTACTGTAGTGATTACTTTTACGGTATTTGAGTCGTCAATTTAAATTTTATAGCAGAGCATAATGTCCTTTATCGTTATCCCAATAAATAGCATAAAACACGTTAAGGTATATCGAACACAATAGCCTTACTAGGCTTGGCATAATAATATGATCCTTAACGTGTCATAATCCCTTTGATATTTTATTTAGTAATCAAAAAAAAAGGATTATTATTCTTTTTTATTATTCAGCAGGCTCTGTAATGGCATTCATTTGTAAAGTAACTGCTGTTTGAGCTAATAATCTACCGTTAACAGAGGTTCCTGTATTTACAGCGATTAACGTTTTACTTAGTACAACACCTTCAAAATGAGAGTTTGTTCCAAGTGCAACAGAACCAGCAACTTGCCAAAAAATATTTTTAGCTAAAGCGCCGCCAGCTAAAGTGATTTTTGTGGCGCTGGCCTGGTTCAGTTTACCAGCGATTTGCATAATCCAGACATCAGTTGGACCACCAGTTAGGGTAACATCTGTGGTGATATTCACATCTGAAGACCACTTATAAAGGCCAGGTTGCATAGTCAATCCGCCAATATCACCAGCGCCAAGTTCACTAAAGTCTGGTGTTACTCTTCCTGCAGCGTCATCATAAGCGAATCCCATATCACCCACAGCCATGTCTAGAACATTAGGCGCAGATATAGCACAAGGAAGTGGGCCAGCAGCATCAACGGTATATATTTCTCCTGATACTTCATCACAGCTAAGTAACAATGCTGCGCCAGTGATTGGGCTAGTACCCACATCGCCAACAATTGCTGAGCGATAAATGTCGGTAATTCCCGTTTTACTTAGCACTGCAAAAGAAGCCGAGCTTCTAAGGTCAACGGGTGAAGGGCCAGCGGCCATAACATTTCCTGCAAACAAACCACCAATAACTAACGATAAACAAATCTTTTTTGCTTTATTTTGTATAGTAGACATATATGTCCTCCAAAGAACTTTTTAAAAATTATGGTAACAACATTGTCACAGATCAAATTTTACTAGTGAAACTGGTGATTTTCAAGACAGATTACACTGTTTTTCCAAATTGCTTGGTGTTTTTTATTTCGCAAAGGATTGATAATTATGAAATTAATTGTATTTTTATTATTTAAGTTTGTTTTGTTATTTACGAAATTAATGATTGGGTTTTTTGGTGTTTTAGTATGTTTTAT
>JBLIEW010000057.1:0-30371 GCA_047633255.1 Colwellia sp. | reverse complement strand
GATGCACTTGGGTTAATACTTCATCGTAAGCATGCGGGCCAGTAACACCAAGCACATTAGGATGAAGTTCAATGATTTCATCTTTCTTAACACCTAAACAACCAGTAACCAACACTTTACCATTGGCAGCTAATGCTTCGCCGATAGTATCTAAAGATTCTTGTACGGCTGAATCAATGAAACCACAGGTGTTTACAATCACTAATTCAGCATCGTCATAACTATTAGTTACATCATAACCTTCAGTGCGAAGTTGAGTCAGAATACGCTCAGAATCTACTAAATTTTTGGGACAGCCGAGACTCACGAAGCCTACCTTTGCAGCGCGTTCTACTTCTGGATGTGAAGTAACAACGGCTTGGTGTTGCTCTTCAATCATTTTAGATGGAATGTCTAAAGTAGTTGTTTGGCTTTGTGCTGAATTACTTGTGCTTGGGTCGAATTGTTCTACGGTCATATATTGCTCTGCTGCTCTAACTGGCTCAAACCAATCGGTTAAAGCGTCATAAATGGTGATTTAACTGCCTTTATTGCGAACTCAGGGTGTTAGCTAAGACAGTTGTTTAATGCGTGGGATTATACAGCATTGCATAGGGAGGATGAATAATTATTATCGGAGAAAGGGATTTCATTATTACCCCCCTTTTTTTCTCTCCGCAAATATAAAACATCAGGGCAGATAGCTACTGAGCAGCACCTTGAATCGCAAGTGCGGCTATTTCTGTTCTAAGCTCATTTTTATACTCTCTATCACTTGTCTTTAATAATAAATCGGCCAAAGTAGCTATACGATTATCGTTATTTACATCTTCATTAAACCCCGCAAATTTGTAAAATCGATTTAAACCACAAACTTCTATAGTTTTTCTTCCTTTAGCTTTCTTAGGCACATAAAAAAAACCTACTTTGACCTTTAAAATATGTTCGTCATAATCATCAAAATGAGGGTGAACAATAAAATATAAACTTGTGTCAGTCGGGTACTTTTTTTTGGCACCACTAGATGTGATTTTTTTATTACTTTTCTCTTTATTGCAGTCAAGACATGACATACAAAGGTTAAGAGGCTCAAACATGAAATTCTTTTCGTGAGAACGAGGAACAATATGCTCTATATCCCAATTACGACCGTGAACAGTATTGAGTTTCTGTTGACAATATGGGCATACGCTATTTTGTACGCGATGATAATGCGTTTTAATGGTTTGTTTAATGTCATCTAAATCTGCATCACTCCAGCTTGTTGACTTGAAGTTGGCATCACTCTTCTTATTTATAATCTGAAGCTCTTCTTCCTGACTATAAGTTACTGGGGAAACTATCACTTTTTAGTCTTCTCCAATCCTAACTCAAGAATACCTATAAGACTCTTAACATCATCATCTTCTTCTAGTTTTTGAGAAAGCAAAACTAATTTCTTAGCTTCTTTTCTTTCTTCCTTGTTTAACTTTCCATTTTTACTTAGCGAAGTCAGTAATGATACAACAACCCTATTCAAGTACTCATTATTAGAACCTGGAGCATCAAATAATTCAGCTAATTGATAGTCTGCAGATTTATTTTTAAAATTCTCTGATGACTGAAATTCACCACCTTTTTCATTCATAGCTAAAATATAACAATTCTCTTCGGATAGCTCAGATATAACAGTAGGAGAATGAGTTGATATAATGAAATGACAACCTTTAAAATTCTCAAAAGTAGAGATTAATAACGACATAAAGTTCTTTTGCCACTCTGGGTGAAGACTAATTTCTGGTTCATCAATACAAATGACACTATTATTTTTTATGACGCCGGCAATATTCAAAATAGTCAAGAGTATGCATGTTTCACCAGAACTAGCATCACCAATAGAAACTTTTCGCTCCTTTCTCCCCATAATTATATCGTCAACCTGAATGACACCTACATCCAACAATAGCCTTAGGTTCTTATTTGTTTCAAAATCCACACCTACACTACAAGATTTTGATATATAGGAGTGCTCTTTAAAATAAGCGTCACTTACCTCATCAACAAGTTCAGCCCCTTTACTGGCAATATTCGCATACAAGGTAGGTGAGTTTTTTGACAAGAAAGAAAGGAACTTTGCTCTTTTATCTTCTTTACTTAAATTTCCCTCTTTAAACTTAAGGACATCCCAAGAATAAACACATACTTTATCTTTAAATGACAACGTTACAGGCAGTGAATATCCTAACAAGTCTAGTACTTGCTTCTGCTTTGTATTCACACCGTTCTTTAAAAAAGACCGAGTTAACAAGTTCAAAAAATTAGATTTATTGTAAGAGTTTTCAGAAACTCGCAACCCTATATAGTGATACCTATCATCATCATGATATTTGAAAGTAGAGGTTCTTTTACTAATGACAGGAAATTTATCGAACGGACTGGTAGTGACGCTTATTAACTTAGTGTTAAAAGACTTATCAATCCCTGACCTATTTTCGCTCCCCAAATAAGAGTACCTAGCATTTGCTCTGGAATAGATTGAAAAATACTGCCCTTTATCATAAGCATCGATTTGCTTAGCTAGCGCTTTAGGTAATTCATCATCAACACCAAAATTGTTGGGTTGAACCCTTATGATAGTATCGGAAATTTTTGATAGTAACCTACTTTTACCTGCTCCATTTATACCAATAATCACTGTAAACAAGTTTTTGTTATTATTTATAACATCAGGTGCAAGCTGGTATCTTTTTCTATCTAAAAGCGCTGTTCTAATTATCATTATTTAAGCTCTGTCAGTTCTAAATCAAAATCAAAGTAACAAGAGAATGCATGCAAAAATTCATGAATTACTTTCTACTTATGATTTTTCTCAATGTATAAATTTAATTTCTTGCATATAACAATTTAACACCACATTAAAATCACGAAAACCATACGCCTTAAATTATATTAAGCGGCACAACCATCATTAAGGTGAGTTTATTCAAAGCTACACAAGGGAGTATTGTTTGCGTGGTAATGACTCATCAAGGAGTCCCAAGTTTAATTCCAATAATAACAATATCTATAATTATAAAAACAGTAAGGATTGCATAGACCACATAATGAAATTTAGCCTCTTCACTCCTGCATTTTGCATCATCATAGCTTGGACTACTAAATAACTGAGTCAACTCAACTTCACACAGCATATTTTTATATCTACTATACAGTTCGTCTTTTTGCTTTTGATAATACTTAACTTTTTTATCTAATTCACTCTGCACAAGCTTAGTATAAATAAATGCGACAATAAAAAATGCCAAAGATAGATAACAGAATAGATTAACTGCTGAATCAAAGTTGCTTTTTGACATCCCTCTGATTACCAGCAAAGTGACTATATACGACAATATTGCGACTAAATTTATTTTATTTGAGTTATAATAAGAATCATAAGAGTCAGACATCTTATTACTTATTCCAAAAATAAAGTCGACTACTTTGTTTTTAATCTCAAAATATTGCTTTACATTATCTTCCTGATAAAGCTGATGATTAGACTCTATGGCATAAATAGTTTCTTTTGTAAAAGCTTGCTCTAGCGAAGTAAACCCATTTGTAGTAAATATATTTCTAATTATAGAAATTTTGGCTACTGCTCCTGTATCTTCAAAAACCCACCTAAACAAATCATGAATATCACTCTGTATTTTAGGGGTATCAACAGTAAAATTAACATCTAGAGCAATAGAGGTTAGACCATCAAAAAAGAAGTGATAAACATTTTCCTCTTTTTTAGACTTGTTACTAAAAATAACAAGTGACATATAAGTAGAAACAGCAAAAAATATATTCGATGGACATATATCCTCAAATTCTTCACCCCACTTATATAGGTGTTCTGGTGTTATCCGAAGTTTTATATCGAAATTATATCTGTGAAATATATTCTCGGAATTATAACAGTTTTCGATAACAGGCTTAAACGAAAGACTCTTAGCTACATCGAAAACATATAACTCTTCGTATGCTTGAGTGGCTCTATCAATCTCATGCAAAGCCGACTTTAAGTTATCACTCAAGGCAGCTGCAAAGTTAGAGTAAGAATAAAAATAGAGCTTACCTGTCGTTGGCTTTTCTCGATCTACTTTAAGGGTATATGACGTATTATCATCAGCGATATCAAGTAGGTTATCTTCGACATAAGTAAGCGCTTCTAGTAAGCTTACTTCAAAGTCTTGACACCATTCATTGTTTTCATAAAGAGAAATAGTTTCTCCTTCAAGCATCGAAACGTAATCAATATAAATAGCTGTTTCATTAACAAGCTGCGCTTTATTAAAATACTTGTTAAAACTTATCTCGAGCCCTATATCAGATAGAGTTTCATTTAACTCAATCATTTTTAATATCTAGCTTCCTGAAGTTTGCATAACCTGATTTAGCTTTGATTGCGACGTAATTTGTTCGCTGATGCTCGAAGTGGTAAATTTTTGATACATCGCCGCTTTTTATCTTTAATTCAATATCTTCATCAATTTTTATTGTTCTTTTCAGCTTACCTTTAATTGGAGTTATGTCTATTTCAAAATTAGTATCAAACTTACCACTAGAACAAGTCTTTTTTAAATTCTCTTTTATTTTAATAGTATTAACATCTTTATTTTCAGGCTCGTAACTACCTACAACTCGCTCAATCATTTCATCAACATCGAAGTGGCTTGCAGTTGTAAAGTATGACGTAAGGTTACCTTTCAAAAAAGCATGATCTACTGGTGAAACCTTATTTACATGAGTTAAAGCTGAACTTAAACGACTAAAGGCTAAGTCCGTGTTTTTTTGAGCATCTCGAACGAAATCACAATCAAGGAAATCATGCCACCAAAACTTAGATATTGTTGTATTTGTATCTGAGAGCGAAATTTCTGTATCTAATGTCTTTTTTGAAATATTTATCAAGCAGGTTTTATACATCCCTTTGTCTTGAGGCAGGCCTTTCAATAATTTTAGCTGCTCTGTTTCAAAGAAATTTTCAATATCTATTTTAGCAATCAAGATAGAATTTTGGTTGTTACTTTCAAAATTAGAAACCAATAAAGAACCTTTTCTAATTGTATTAAAGCTACCTTTTTTACTATTGTACTCGACTTCACACTCAAGTAAGTGCTCTGCAATTTTAACGATTTCATCTTGATTATCTTCAGCAACAGCATTAACTAGAAGCTTTTTCACTTCAGAATTTTCAATAAATGTAGCTTGGCGCTGAGATTGACCATATTTAGCATTGTTAGCAAGTTTTTTAACAAAGACTAAGACGTCATTAGAGCTCGCATCATGCAATTCTATTTGACGAACAGCATTTGATTCAGACTCTATTTCAAATATATTATAAAAATGTATAGTACTGTCTGGAGTTGATTCTTCCATAAAAACACCTAAAGCCATTTGTCGGCAAAATTATTATTATTCCTTATTACGGATTGTCTCTAATAATGACTAGAATAACAACTAATATTAAGCTATGCATTTCATTCTGTTGACTTTTCCTTAATCCCAATAAGTTCACTATATTTCGATTAGTTAAACATTGTAATACGTTGTAAATATATCTAATCGGTTGCTCAAACCACCTATCCGAAAGTAACTTGTGCTTATCACCCATATCCAATAAGCCAAGTTATGCTACAAAACCATCCACACAAAGCACCAGTCAATTGCATTATTCGACAACGCTTAATTAGACCGTTGTTCAAATAGGCTAATTATGAGAGCATTAAAATCAACTAATGACTTTAATAATGCCCACTGGTTTATGCCCTCAGATAAAAAGAAATGCTACAGCTACATTCGCTGGTCGAGTGATAAACAATCTCATGGCTCAACACTTGAACGTCAGCTTGATATAGCACGTGAGATTGCTGACGATTACGATTTAGAGCTTGTTGAAATTATTGATAGTGGCATCAGTGCATTTAAGGGAGCAAACCACAAGAAAGGTGAGCTTGGGGTGTTTATAAGTGCCGTTGATGATGGGAAAATCCCAAACGACTCATGGCTTGTTGTTGAAAACCTCGATAGGTTATCAAGGCAAGAAATAACTGAATCACAAGACCTCTTTATGCAACTTATCCGTAGAGGATTAACAGTCGTCACAGGTATTGATAAGCGTAGATACAACAAAGAAATCATCAATAATAATCCAGCTGAACTAATTTATCCGATTATGGTACTGTCACGTGCCAATGAAGAGTCTGAATTAAAATCATTTAGAACAACAAAAAGCGTAAAAAAAATAATAAAACGCCACTTGGCTGGAGAACGTGCGCCTGATGGTAATGCATTTGCAATTAATGCTATAGGCAATAACAGGTGGTGGACAGATTGTTCAAAAAAAGAAGAGGGTGATATACCTTCTGTTAGGCCACACCCTTTTTACTTTCCCATTGCACAAGAGATGATTAAGTTAGCACTTAAAGGTCATGGCTCACACTATATTACGCGCTACTTAAATGAAAATCATCCTGCGCCTATATCAAATGTAAAACAGCGAAAAGGCGAAACGGTCGCATGGTCACTTAATCGAACTACCCAATTTTTTACTACAAAAGCTTTGTTAGGTGAAAAGCCAGTTAAACTAAACGGCGATGAATATCTGTTAAAAGATTATTACCCTCCGCTTTGCAGTGAAGAAACCTTTTTTAAATTAAGGGTAGGTAGAGAAAGTCGCAATGTTAAAACTGAACATAGCGATAAGGTTTATCTGTTTTTAGGTAATAAAATTATCAAATGTGGACATTGTGGCTCCGCAATGACAAGCCATACAACAAACGAAAACAAAGAAAAAGGCAAGTACAATAAGTTCCGCTATAAATGCACCAACACAAAAGCAAACTGCCGTAATTGGACATTCAATAGTGCATGGCTAGATGATACTGTTTTAAGGCTTATGGCTAATCATGTTTTTAGACCTGCTAACAAAAGCCGAGACTTTGATATCGCTATTAAAGGCATACAAGAGAATTTAATTGATAAGCAAGGAAAAATTGAAAACTTAATGGATTTAGCTGAGTCTGGTGTAGCAACAAAGTCTATACCACTTAAAATGCAAAGGCTTGAGCAAGAGATAGAGCAATTAGAATGCGCGTTAGAGTCTGCCCAGCTAAATCGTGCAACTGAATTATTTGAAACTGTTGAATGGGGGGAAGTTGACGAGAGAGTACTTGATTATCAAGAGCACGAGCTAAGGCGTAAACTTAAAGAGAAGATTCACTTATCTGTTAAACGAGTTCACTGCGAGCAGGTACGCGCACGTTTAGTTAAATTTACTATTCACTTTTGTAATGATGCAATAATAACGGCCTACCGTACCCCAATGACATTAGTGTTTGATGGTAATGCTTGGAACGAATTAGGTGACTTCTACAACAAGCCAGCTCCTGTAGATAAGGCAACTTTGTTCAAGTATCAAATAGAGGGTGACACGACCCCTGTAGACAAAACAGAGCTTGAAGATGAATTAGGTGATTTAGCTGAGTTTATTATTGATGCGCCAGCAGATAATGTTGGCGATAATGATGCGTATGCTTATAAAGGTCTAAATGATATCAGTAGTGAAATGATGTCCTTATTAAAAACCGGCGAACAACCAAAGCAGTTACTACACGATTTAATTCGTGCGGAGCACGTTGCTGATTGGGCTAACGGCTTTAGTAAAGATGTACCTAAAATCATAGAAGACCAATACCGCGTATACAAGCATAAATATAAATCCCACATAGCTGTAAAAGCTAAACCTGCTATACGTTACATTGATGACATCGAATTTTAATAACTGGATAAAATAAATATGCCATTGGCTTATAGAACTAACTATAAAACCCCGAACTTTTTTACTAAGCTTTTTGACATTAAAAGTAAGGTCTATAGTTGGTTTGGTGTTACTGCCAAACGAAAAAAGTTCAATTATTACCAAGTACCGAAACGTGTAATCGAAGCAGTTAAGCAGCATGGTTACTTAGATAATGATAACTTAGTTGAATATTGGTTTAATCACCGAAGCTCATTACTTACTACCTATTTCAACAACACAATCGATGATGAAATAATCCAATTTGATAGAACTCATAGATGGTTAACTGAAATAGGAAAAGCTTGCAAAGAGCAATTACTAATTTTTATCAACGACCATAAAATTCATGAGCATAAAAAAATTCAAGGAGTTGGAACCAAGAGGTTTATAAACATAGAAAATTTTTCATTTGAATTTAAAGGAGAGCGACATGATTTGGCTACATTTAATCGTGCTATAAAGTTATCATTCAATAATAACAAACTAGATTTATCTGGCATTAACTTAAGCAACATTAGCTTTAGAAACACTTATTTGCATGATGTCGACTTTTCTTATTCAATGTTATACGACTGTAATTTCACAGACTGCTGGCTGACAGCTTTGAACTTTGATGTAGCAAATATAAAGTGCTGTAAATTTAGCTCATGTAAATTTGCAGGAAAAACTAAACTAAGATTTACAAACTTCTATGGCTGTCAATTTGCCCATATTATTTTTTCTACAGATAATGTAGATAGAACAATGCGCATTAATAAAGTTCAATACCGTTATCTTGCAGGCAGCGTATTTGACAAAGTTTTCGGGAGCATGAACAACGACATTAATTTGGATAATGTATTTAGAAGATATATTCACACTTCTTTTCTTGATTGTGATACATCTGCATTAGTGAACCCTGACAAAATAGCATTCAAACGATATGTTGATTGGTATCAATACACTTTATTTGAACTAGGTGCAGGTTATGCAAATAAAACATTAGTAGAGAAAACATTTCTTTTTTGCTCAATATTATTTACTAAGAGTTGGACATCATATGGAGCTTTAGCTGTTACTGGCTTTATAACTTCTTTCATATTCGGAACAATATTCTACCTTTCGCCACCATCTTCATTCACTGGTCTGGATGATTCTTTTATTACTTCTTTTTATTACAGCGTTGTTACATTTACTACATTAGGTTATGGAGATATCTCCCCTTTAACTTCATGGGGAAGAATAATTGTCATGATTGAAGTTATATTAGGATATATAACTCTCGGTAGCTTTGTATTTTTAATTGGACATAAAGCAAACGACAGGTACTAATAAGTTTCAGATCTCAGATCTGACCAAGTGTTCCTGTTTGAACCTATAGAGCAATATTAAAAATCTGGCTGCGCGGTTTAAGCCGACTCAGTAGACTAAGTCGGTTGGTGTACTATTCACCCGCGGCAGTTTCGGGAGGTTTAGGTTTTGGCTCAACATATGAATACATAACAGCAATAAGTTCAGCGTGTGCTTTTTGTTCTACTCGCTCAATGTCTTTCATTTTACGTAGTTGTCGTATGTGTCTCATAGTAAGTCGACTTCTTTGCGTGTCATCATATTCAGTTGTTGTTACCTCGCCATGCAATTGTCTATCAATTGGCAAGTTCCATTGCTCTTGCATTTTTTCTAACTGGCTGTCGTAAGCTGCTTGGGCTAACTCTTTAATCTTCATTGTGTCAGTTCCTTTGTTTACTGTATTTATCAGTAGTTACTGGCAACTAAAAAATATAATGAAATGTAGATTAAGTTATATTATTGGCTAAGTTATTGAGTTCTATAGGTTCATTAAATATGTCTTTTCGGTAACTCTGAAAAAGGTGCAGACTTTATACTTATTACAACATTTTGTTATATTTATTAGGTCATTATGAAGCAAGCACAAGTTTTAACTAAAGCTCAATTGAAAGCTGTTATGTCAGTTACAAAAAATTCAGGCAAGCACGCAGAACGAAATTGTATTGCAATTGCACTGAGTTATTACGCAGGTCTACGAGTTAAGGAGATTAGCTGCTTAACGATAAGTGACGTTTTTTCTGAGGATGGCAATGGTATTAGGTGATCGCGATGCATGAGAATATGCAGCAACTAACAAAACATTAAAAAGTGCCTCTGAAACCGATCATTTAACGGGTATTGGCAACCGTCGTTTTCTTGATCATAAGATTAATGAATTTAAAGGTAAAGACGTTCAAATGGCATTTTTACTGCTTGATATTGATCACTTTAAAAATATTAATGACAATTTTGGGCACGATGCTGGTGATGAGATCCTAGTCGCTATTGCTGAGACTATCCAAAGACTTTGTCGCAAGAATGATTTATTTGCCCGCATAGGTGGAGAAGAATTTGTTATATTGAGTATGAATAGCACTGAAGAGTCTGCGTGTTTATTTGCAGAAAGAATCAGGAGTTGTATTGAAGGTATGGCAAGATCTTTTGAATCAACCGTCACAGTAAGTATCGGTGTCGCTTTAGGCAATATGAAAAAATCTCAGTACGATGATCTGTACAAACAAGCTGATATTGCCCTTTATTCAGCTAAAAATCATGGCCGCAATAAAGTAGTACTGTATTCAGAATAAAGTAGCATTTCTCGCCTTGGTCACAAGATTTAAGTAAAGTTTTTAATATTTAACTGATGTTTTTGCAACTTTCTATATAAGGTTCTAACACTTATTTCTAGATTTTTAGCGATAATTTTTGGTTGATTACCATATTGATTAAGTAGCTTGGTTATATGCTCTTTTTCGTTTGATGTTAGGTTGGTCGAGTTATTGTTTATCTCGTTTAAAGTAATAACACTGTCGGGAAGATGTTCAACGTTTATTAAATCATCATCACTTAATAAAGCACTTCGTTGAACGATATTTTTAAGCTCTCTGACATTACCCGGATAATGATATTGAGACAATGCAGTTAACGCTTCAATAGTAAACTTCTTCGATGAAAATTCACTTTTTAATAATAGGTGCTCAGCTAATATTGAAATATCAGACTTTCGTGCCCTTAGTGTTGGTAAGATGATTGGAAACGCGGCAATTCGGTAATATAAATCTTCTCGAAACTCACCTCTTTCAACCATTTGTTCTAAATTTTTGTGGCTAGCACAAATCAATCTAAAATTGGCCGTTTTTTTTTCAACACTTCCTACTCGTCGATAATGGCCAGTTTCAAGTAATCGTAATAATTTTACTTGTAAATTAAGTGGAACATCGCCTATTTCATCTAAAAATAAAGTGCCACTATTTGACATACAAACTAAACCATTTTTACTTGTAGTTGCTCCCGTAAACGCTCCTTTCTCGTGACCGAATAATTCTGATTCAAATAATGATTCATTGAGTCCGGTGCACTCAACCTCTATAAAAGGCTTATTAGCTCGTTTACTTGCTTGATGTATTGATAATGCGGCAAGCTCTTTACCTGTTCCTGTCTCACCTTGTAATAATATGCTGATATTACTATTTGCACTGCGAGTGATCATTTTTAAGAGCTCTTGAAATGGCTTACTTTTACCTATTAATTTCCTATCGCTACTAACACTACTAGCAAAATCAACTTTTTCGAGTATCTCTAAAAAGCCAATCGTCAGGCCGTTGTTATCTTTGACAGGTTTCATCAGAATATTGCAATACGTATCTCCTGAGCCTGTTTTATGAATGTGCAGCGCAGAGCTGTTTTTACCTGTTTCTCTACATGATGAAAGTGGACAAGCTTCGCCTTTTTGGTCACAAGGTTTGTTGAAATTATGTGATACCCCGTAGCACTTACTTTTCCCCAGTATTACTTTCGTCGTGTAGGTATCACGATAAGCCTGGTTAACCGCTTCAATTGAGTAATCATGTGTGATGAATATTGCTGGTTTCTCAACAGATTCGATAATTGCTTGAATAGTTTGATGTACCAATTGCATTTCACCTTTAAAACCGTAATTTTGTCAAAAATGACATTTATTCACGTTATTTAATGTCATTTATGTCTTAATTAAAAGCTTATTTTAATTTTTTATCGATTTTTGTTTTTATTGTCTTATTTTTCAGTTGGTTATATATATATTATTTGTGGCGTGCTTTTTGCTAATACTAGGTAGTAGCTAATGGTTGTGTTGTGGTTAGATAAAGTATTTATACAACCGTTTGTTAGACCGTTTGCAATTGTACTCGTGATTAAAATGATAAATAAAACTTTAGATGAGTTAGATAATTTGACCATAATATTTGTTATCTAAATCGTTTTTTGCGATTAACAACATCAATTTTACTCATTTAAATTTTATATAAAATAAGTTATAGTGGCATAAATATTAGTATTAACTAAATTAATAAATACTAATTTAGTTAATACTAGCGAAATACCACTTAAGTTATTGATTTGGTTAATCTAATTGATTTAAATGGTTCGCACCTTTACAAATATAAGATAGACATGATGTAGAAACACATGAAGGTTGAGTAAAGGACAATAAAGCAATTGTCCTTCCACCAAAAGCTGATGCGGCTCTTCTGATATTAAGCCCATCATCAGCTTAAAATAATGATCTACAGCAACCTAATAGAGACTGAAATGGCTAAATTAGCAATAAAATGTTTTTTTGATGAAATAACCAATACAGCAACATACTTAATAGCGGATACCGTAGCAAAAGAGTGTGCGATTATTGATTCTGTTTTAGGTTTTGAACTGTCTACAGGTACAACTTCAAATGAATTAGCCGATGATATGATCGACTATATAACCGATAAGAAATGGCAATGTCGTTGGATATTAGAAACGCATGCGCATGCTGATCATTTAACTGCCGCACCTTACCTTCAAAGTAAGCTAGGTGGAAAAATAGCCATTGGCAAACATATTATTGATGTCCAGAAAACATTTAAATCAATCTTTAATTTTGGCGCTGTCTTTAATTTTGAAGATGAATTCATCGCTGATGGACGTCAGTTTGATCAATTGTTAAATGAAGGCGATGTACTCGAATTAGGTCGTTTTACCATTGATATTTTGCATACGCCAGGGCACACACCCGCTTGCATAAGCTTTATTGTTGATGAAAATGCCTTTGTAGGTGACACCTTATTTATGCCTGATTATGGCACAGCACGTTGTGACTTTCCTGGCGGCGATGCTAAAAAAATGTATCACTCGATTCAGAAAATATTTTCATTGCCAGATAACACTATTATTTTTATGGGTCACGATTATAAAGCACAAGGTAGAGATTTTTACGCCTGGCAAAGTACGGTTGCTGAACAAAAGTCTCAAAACATTCACATTAACACCGGTGTTTCAGTAAAAAAATATGTCGCTTTTAGAAACAAAAGAGATGCAGGATTGGCTATGCCTAAACTGATATTACCTTCAGTTCAAGTGAATATCAGAGCAGGTCACTTTCCAAAAGCCGCTGATAATGGGCTGCATTATTTAACGTTACCTATTAATGCTTTTAAGTAGTTAATCATGACAGAACTCATTCTTATTGCTTTTGTAGCGGTACTTATAGGACTTAGCCTAGGATTACTTGGCTCTGGTGGCGCTATTTTAACCGTTCCTGCATTAATTTATATTGTTGGCCAGGAAGAAAAACTCGCTATTGCCAGTTCACTTGCCATTGTAGGATTAATAGCATTTACCGGCGCGGTTAAATATCAACAAAATAAAATGATCCATTGGCCTGTGGTTTGGCAGTTTGGTTTGCCCAGTATGTTGGGGAGTTATGTTGCTGCCGGGTTTTCCGTTTACTTATCGGGAGTTCAACAAATAACATTTTTTGCCGTCATTATGATGCTAGCTGCATTTTCGATGTTAAAAAATAAAACTAATGTGTCTCAGCCACCAATAGCTTTTAGTTTTTCTTTTAAATTAATCATTATTGGCGGAATTGTTGGCTGTATCAGCGGCCTAGTAGGAGTTGGCGGAGGCTTTCTTATTGTCCCTGCCTTGTTAGCTTTCACCGGCATCAATATGACAAGTGCGGTAGCCACTAGCTTAGTTATTATAACGCTGCAATCATTAGCAGGTTTCATTAAATATTATTCAATAGCAGAACAGCAAGCCTTGATTTTTGATTGGCAAGTGATTGCCGTAGTTGCTTTAGTTGGCTCTATAAGTAGCATTTTAGGCCAAAGAATATCAACGGGGCTATCCCAACAAAAGTTAAAAAAAATATTTGCACTATTTTTACTCGTCATGAGTGTTTTTATATTAATTAAATCAAGCATTGATTTAGTTTAAAAATTTTATTGATTTGAGGTGAAGGATGAAAATACAACAACTTGATGACGATGTTTATATAGCGGATCAAATTAATATTAACGATATGAATAGCTTGAGAGAATTTGGCATTCAATCGATTATTAATAATCGTCCTGATAACGAAGAAAGCGCTGAAAAAAATAGTCAGCCGCTATCAGAAGAGTTATCACAATATGCTGCCACTATTAACATTGATTATTATTATTTGCCGATTATCTCAGGAAATTATCCTGCGAATACGGTTAAAGAATTTACAGAGTTATTAAATAAAGCAAGAAGCCCAGTATTAGTCTTTTGCCGAACAGGAAATAGAAGTATTAATCTGTGGGCTTTAAGTCAAACCCCAAAATTTGGACGTCAGTATGTATTAACTAAAGCAAAAGGAATTGGATTTGATATTTCATAGGTTGTAGGTAATTAATTTTTTCGTAAAAAACTTCTTTTAAAACATAAAAGCAAAAATCAGTAACTATGTGCTACAAATAAGTAGTACAAGGAGAGTAATTAAAATGATCAGTGAAGCGTTAGTTGAATTATCGCGGTGGCAGTTTGCTGTTACCGCACTATTCCATTTCTTGTTTGTTCCCTTAACCATCGGTTTAACATGGATCCTGGTCATTATGGAATCCGTTTATGTGATGACAGGTCGTGAGATTTATCGGGACATGACAAAGTTTTGGGGAAAGCTATTTGGTATTAATTTTGCCATTGGTGTAGCTACGGGCCTTACCATGGAGTTTGAATTTGGTACTAATTGGTCATACTACTCCCACTATGTGGGTGATGTGTTTGGCGCACCGTTAGCAATTGAAGGTTTAATGGCCTTTTTTCTTGAATCTACCTTTGTAGGGATGTTTTTCTTAGGTTGGGAAAGATTAAGTAAACGACAGCATTTAATGGGCACATTTCTTATGGCGTTGGGTACAAACTTTTCTGCGCTATGGATATTAATTGCTAATGGATGGATGCAAAACCCAGTTGGAAGTGAATTCAACTACATGACAATGCGAATGGAGTTGGTAAGCTTTAGCGAAATTATTTTTAATCCAGTTGCGCAAGTTAAATTCATTCATACCGTAGCAGGCGGTTATGTTGCCGGTGCAATGTTTGTGTTAAGTATTAGCAGCTATTACTTACTTAAAGGCAGAGATGTCGCTTTTGCTAAACGTTCTTTTTCAGTTGCCGCCGGTTTTGGTTTAGCAGCAATATTTTCCGTTATTCTACTAGGTGATGAATCAGGCTATGAAGTGGGTGAAGTACAAAGAGTAAAACTTGCGGCTATTGAAGCGGAATATCATACCGAACCAGCGCCTGCAGCATTTACCTTAATAGGCCTACCCGATGATGAAGCAATGGAAACTCATTATGCAGTGAAAATTCCCTATGCGTTGGGCCTTATTGCCACGCGTTCTTTAGATGGCGAAGTGATGGGTTTACGCGATTTACAAAAAGCACATGAACCGCGTATTCGCAACGGCATGATTGCATATAAGTACTTAGTTAAATTACGTAATGGCGAAGACACGCCTGAGAATCTTGCTAAATTTAATGAAACGAAACAAGATCTTGGTTACGGATTACTACTTAAACGCTACACCGATAATGTAGTTGATGCGACCGAAGCACAAATACAGATGGCGGTTAAAGATTCAACCCCCCCTGTTGCCCCTGTTTTTTGGGCATTTAGAATGATGGTGGCTTCTGGCATGATTATGTTGGTGTTATTTTGTTTAGCCTTTTATTTTAACGCTCGACGTCAAATTGAACAAAAACGTTGGTTGTTAAAATCATTATTTATTGCACTTCCATTACCATGGATAGCTATCGAAACCGGTTGGTTTGTTGCTGAGTTTGGTCGTCAGCCTTGGGCTATTAGTGAAATATTGCCAACGTTTTTATCTACCTCAAGTTTAGCGGCAAGCGATGTGTTATTTTCTCTTGTTGCCTTCATCATTGTTTATAGCATTTTGTTTGTGATTGAAATGTACTTGATGATTAAGTTTGCTCGTTTAGGTCCTAGTTCATTACATACCGGACGTTATCATTTTGAACAAGCACCAGAGTTAACATCTGGTCTTCGCAGCCAGAATTCTTAAGGAGAGATACATGTTTGATTACGAAACATTAAAATTTTTATGGTGGTGCTTAATCGGTTTTCTATTTATCGGTTTTGCAGTCACTGATGGTATGGATATGGGCGTAGGGGGTTTGTTACCGTTTGTTGCCAAAAAAGATGTTGAAAGCCGCGTTGTTATTAATACTGTCGGTCCACATTGGGATGGCAACCAAGTTTGGTTTATTACCGCAGGCGCTTCTCTATTCGCCGCATGGCCTTTAGTGTATGCCACGGCATTTAGCGGCTTTTATTTTGCGATGATGTTAACGCTATTTAGTTTATTTTTACGTCCGCTTGCTTTTGATTATCGTAGTAAAATAGACTCGTTAAAATGGCGTACTAACTGGGATAAAGCATTATTTGTTGGCTCTATGGTACCTCCCCTAGTGTTTGGTGTTGCTTTCGGTAATTTATTACAAGGCGTGCCATTTGGGTTTGATTCATTAATGCGCGTAACCTATACCGGATCATTTTTCGCTTTGTTTACCCCTTTTACTCTTTTAACAGGTGTAGTGAGTGTCGCTATGATGTTGATGCATGGTTCAACGTGGTTGGTAATGCGCACAGATGCTGATGTGGCGAAACGTTCAGCTAATATTGGTCGTGTGGTGGCAGTCGTGTTATCACTTGCTTTTGCGCTTGCTGGTGTAATGGTTTGGCAAAGTATTGATGGCTATTTGGTTGTAAGTACTATTGACACCATGGGACAAGCACAACCGACAATTAAGGAAGTAACCACAGGTTCTGGTGCTTGGCTAACTAATTACCAAGAGAATCCAATATTATGGCTAGTGCCTGCTATTGGGTTAATTACACCATTTTTGGTTGCGCTTTTGTTAAGTATAAAAAACAAAAGCACCTCAGTAAAAGTAGCCGCTTTTATCGGAAGCTCTTTTACCATTGTCAGTGTAATTTTAACCGCTGGTATTGCTATGTTCCCATTTGTTATGCCATCAAGTAGTATTCCAAATCACAGCTTATTAATGTGGGATACTGTTTCTAGTGAAGGAACGTTAGGTTTAATGCTTGCTGTAGTCACCTTTTTTGTACCCATTATTCTTGGTTATACCCTTTGGTGTTACAAAAAAATGTGGCGTACCGTTACTGTGGCTGAAATTGAGCAAAACAATCACACAGCCTATTAATTTGGTTGGTATAACGCGACTAAACATGACCAAACAAGGTTAAATAAAGCTGAGCATAACTAAGCAAAGTTGAGCTCAGCAATATTAAAAAAGAATAGAGGAAAATATTATGTGGTATTTCAGTTGGATTTTAGGTGTATTACTCGCAGTGTCTTTGGGCATAATTAATGTGATGTGGTACGAAATGGAACAGCATGTAGACAATGTTGCTAAAGATCAAGATAGCGACGATCAACCATAAAGTAAAACGAATGCGCAGCATTGAAAAATAATGGGCCAGTATTAAGTGGATTACTATGACAGAGAAAACTAAACAGCAAAAGAAGCAGCTTAATCACTGGCTCAAGTCTCAAAAAAAATATGCCCACGGTAGGTTAAGCCGGGCTATTGCGTTGGGATCATTAAATGGACTATTAATGATCGTACAAACCGCAATACTGGCTTACCTTATTAATTTAGTCATATTTGCTAGTAATGAAGCGGGTTTGAATAATGGTTCAAGTAGTGACGCCTTAAGTCATGCCTCAAGTAATACCTCAAGTAATACCTTAAGTAATAGTGTTCTTACTAATATTAGTGACGGGGTTATTTTTACCGACATCACTATGATAAGTATGGCATTAGTGGCTGTTATTCTTTGTCGTGCGGCATTGGGCTACTTTAGTGAATGTTATAGCCGTCGTGGTGCCATGGATATTAAAACAAATATTCGCTCACGACTGCTTAATCGCTTATTTCAGCTTGGCCCTGCTTACACGCAAACTAAGGGGAGTGCTAAAGTAGCGCATTTACTGCATCAAGGTGTTGATTCATTAGAAGATTATTTTGCTGGCTATCTTCCTGTCATTGCCTACTGCGCAGTTATACCGTTAGCAATACTTATTGCCGTATTTCCCATTGATTGGCAATCAGGATTAATTCTATTATTTACCGCGCCTATGGTACCGTTTTTCATGATACTTATCGGTCATAAAGCACAACGTTTAAACGAAGAGCATTGGGCTAAATTACAGCGAATGAGCAGTCATTTTTTGGATATTATCCAAGGATTAACACAGCTTAAAATATTCAATGCCTCCCGTAGAGAAATAGCCGCCGTCAAAAAAATCAGTGATGATTATGGCGATGAAACTATGGGCATTTTAAAAATTGCTTTTCTCTCTTCATTTGTCTTAGAGTTTTTAGCTTCTATTTCAATCGCATTAGTCGCCGTTATTTTAGGCTTTCGATTATATTATGGCGATGTTGATTATATTTTTGCCTTATGGGTTTTATTACTCGCCCCTGAATTTTATTTACCTTTTAGACAACTTGGCACCCAGTATCATGCAAAAATGGCCGGTGTTTCAGCAGCAGAAGATCTGATTGAAGTACTTAATGAACCACAGATACAAGCTAACCAACAAGACACCTTTATAGCGCCTTTCACTATCAACCTTGTGCAAGCAGAGTTTGCCTACCCCGAACGGAGCAATGCATTAACAAACGTTACTATTGAGTTTTCATCTCACGGTTTATATGCCGTCATTGGTGACAGTGGTTCGGGAAAATCAACCTTAACAGACATGGTATTAGGCTTTGTTCAACCAAACGCTGGCCAGGTGATGATAAACGATAAACCGTTAACCTCTGCTAACCGTGATCAATGGTTAAAACATTGCGGATGGATCTCACAACAGGCACAAGTTTTTTATGGCTCCTTAGCGTTTAATGTCGCCATGTCAGACGATTATCAAGATGAATTGGTGCTTGAAGCGCTTGAAAAAGCGGGGTTAGCAAGCTTTGTACAAACCCTTGAGCAAGGTATTAAGAGTACAATTGGCGAAGCCGGTGCAGGAATTTCTGGTGGACAAGCCCAGCGCTTGGCACTAGCACGAGTCTTTTATCATCAGCCCGATGTGCTTATTCTGGATGAGCCAACAAGTCATCTGGATCAGCAAACTGAAAAAATAATTACTTCTTCAATAAATGCCTATGCTAAAAATCATATCGTGATTGTTATTGCCCACCGTTTACATACCGTTATTGACGCTAAAAACATCATTGTACTTGAGCAAGGAAAAGTCATTGAATCGGGCACACACCAATCATTGTTAAACCATGATGGCTATTACGCAGGAATGGTTTCACTATGAATAAGTATATGGAGGTAAATTTATGAAGGTGTTTTTCCGCTTAATCCGCTTACTTAAGCCCCAGTTACCTTTGATGTTGCTTGGCGCGTTATTGTCAGTCATTACGGTGTTAGCCAACATCAGTTTATTGGCAGTTTCTGGTTGGTTTATTACATTAATGGCTATTGCCGGAACATCAGGCATAACAGTAAATTACTTTACGCCTGCGGCCATTATTCGATTTTTAGCTATTGTGCGCACAGCCGGTCGTTATGCTGAACGTATGTTAACGCACAGAGCAACGTTTCACGCATTGGCTGACTTACGTCATTACTTCTACCAGCAACTTGAACCTTTATTACCCTATTATCGGATTAATTTACGCTCAGGCGATCTGCTCGCAAGATTACAACAAGATATTGATAATCTTGATAACTTCTATTTGCGCGTACTGTTACCGATGGTAGTTGCCCTAATATCAGTACCCATCGTTTGTTATGCATTAGCTATTTTCTCTCCCGCTATTGCTTGGGTGATGCTAAGTGCGTTGCTCGTTGTGGCGATTATTTTTCCGGTGATCAGTTATTTTGCATCAACAACGCTATCCAAGGAAAAATCTCACTTAGAGAGCCATCTAACGGAAGAGTTAATCAATGGTATTGGCGCAATTAAAACGCTATTGGTTTATCAGGTTAGCATCAGTTATCAGCGCTCAATAGCCAGTATGACTAAGCAATATTATGATGTGCGTTATCGCTTAGTAAAAATTAATGCCGGTCTAAGTGCTATAACGTTCATACTTATTCATTTATCAGCGCTAGTGTGCTTTTTTGTATTGTTACCCCAATTGTCAGCAGGCGACGTTGACAGCAAGTCTTTAGTGGCGGTTATTTTATTGGTATTGGTAAGCTTTGAAACAGTAAGCAGTATGCCTTTAGCATTGCAGTTGTTACCACAAAGTTTAGCCAGTGCAACTAGGCTATTCGCTATTATTGATAAAGAAAAACCTACCGAAGTAGGTACCCAGTCAGTTCAACAGGGAAACATTAATTTTGAAAACTTCACTTTTAGTTATCCAGAGCAACAATCACCTAGTTTAGTTGATATTAATTTATCACTAAAAGCGGGTGAAAAAGTTGCGATTATTGGCGCAAGTGGTGCAGGAAAGTCAACCTTAGTTAATTTACTGATGGGCTTTTGGCCAACAGGCTTAGCACTTTCACCAACCCACGATTTATCAGTATCTGCCAACTCAACTAAGCCAATAAAAGATGATCTGAGTAACGGTAGGATAACGATTAAAGATATTGACTTAAGCTTACTAAACCAAGAATCTTTACGAGAGCATATTGCTTTAATGAGTCAACAGGGATATTTATTTGATGCCAGTATTTCTGATAACTTGCGTTTAGCAAAACATGACGTAACAGAAGAAGAAATGCGCCATGTCTGTCAATTAGTCAACTTAACCTCCTTTATAGAGAGTTTACCAGCAGGCTTTGATACTTGGCTAGGCTCTACCGGAATAGGATTATCCGGCGGGCAAGCACAACGCTTGCAAATAGCGCAGTTATTACTTCGTTCTGCCAGTGTTCTTATTTTAGATGAGCCCACAAAAGGATTAGACCGTCGTAATGAAGAAGAAGTGATGGTTAATATTTTAGAGCATGTAAAGCAGAAAAAACAAAGTTTACTGGTCATCACGCATAAACCTTTGATGCTAGAAAAAATGGATAAAATAATTGTGATGGAACAAGGAAAAATAGTTGCTCAAGGGTCTCATAAGCAACTTTCTAGTAATAATGATTATTATAAACAGTTACTTAATTATTTTTAATAATTTGAACTCAAAATAAAACATGATAACAATAACTATGGAGAAGACGATGAAATATATAAAATCAATGAGCATTAATCTGGTGTTAGCTAGCACTCTATCTATATCACCCTTTCTAGTAAATGCAGAAGAAATGATTCCAAATGAAAATATTAAGGAAGCGCGTTCTTTGGTAAAAGCTTTTGGCAGTGATTTAAAACACGTATTAAAAACGTCGATGAAATCAGAAGGGCCAATAAAAGCATTAGAGGTATGTAATACAGAAGCAGGACCTATTGCCAAACAGAATTCCTCTTTATCAGGTTGGAACATAGCGCGAACGTCACTGAAAGTTAGAAACGAAAATAATGCACCCGATGAATGGGAGTCTAGTGTCTTACATCAATTTGAAAAACGTAAAGCCGCAGGAGAAGACCTAAAAACTATGGAATACGCTGAAACGGTGACACAAGGTGATAAATCAGTGTACCGTTATATGAAGCCAATTCCGACTGCAGGTGTTTGTGTACAATGTCATGGCGGAAATGTAGGTGACGAAATCACCAAGAAAGTAACATTATTATATCCTAACGATCAGGCCACAGGATTTAATATTGGTGATATTCGTGGTGCATTCACCTTACAAAAAATAATCAAATAATTTTTTGTAAGCTTTATTTCAAGCACATAACAATTAAAGAAAAATAACTTTATATGTTAGGATATTTACATTCAACTCCCGACATATAAAGGCTCCAAGTGAAATTGACCTCTATTCAATTAAAAATATTGATAGTACTTATTTCTGTACTATCCATTTCTGCTGTAGTTTATTTCTTTTCAGCAGAAGATGATGTTCTTCCTAAAATGACTGTACAAGAGAAAAAAGCGCGTTTTAAAAAACTGATTATTCCCGCTATTGATACAGTATATGCAAAACTTATGATCCGATATCAAGAAGTTTCAGAGTCAATTAAGTCAGGAAAAAATAGCGATAAAATAGAAAAACTTAAAGTTGAATATAAAGCCACTAGCAATGAAGAATTATTAATGGCACTTAAACCTCACCCAAAAAGCATCGCAATAGCACAAGCCGCAATGGAAAGTTCTTGGGCAACCTCCCGCTTTTTTAATGAAGCTAATAATATTTTTGGTGTTTGGTCGTTTGATAAAGATGAACCTAGAATTGCTGCTTTACAAAAGCGTGGTGATAAAACCATTTGGGTAAAAAAATATTCATCGATAGAAGCGTCTGTAGCTGATTATTACAGAACACTTGCACGTGGTCGTGCTTTTAAAGAGTTTAGACAATTAAAATTACAAACAGATGATCCTTTTGAGTTAGTTAAAAAGTTAGATCGATATTCTGAAAAAGGCGCAGAATATGGTCATGAATTAACGGCAATCATTAAGTTTAATAAATTTAATGCCTATGATTAAAAGATCATAATAACCACACGCTAAAATGTTTTAGTTAACATTACTGTTAACTAAAACATCACAATATCTACGTTACTGATTATCTAAATAAGTGTCGACAGCTTGTGCGCGACTTTCTGCATGTTCGTTAAGTTGTTCAAGCGCTCGATAAAAATCATCAGCACTATTCAAAAAAGAATATCCTGACAATTCTGTTGTTGCATACGGCTCTATCAATGCAGAATAGTCATCGTAAGTTGCTTGCATACTATTTGTATCGAATGCACCATTAATAGCTTCCAACAAATAATCGTTATAACGTGTTTTATAAACGTCATCAGCATACAATTTGGCAATTAACGGCCAACTGTTTGATTCAAGGTTAGAAAAGTCTAGGTCTAATGCTCCTCCCATTTTTCCATCTTGTAATGCTTCATTATTATCCCAAGGGATCCATGTAAGCTTTGAAGTCTCAGGGTTATTATAAAGGTAATAATTATGCGCCATTAGGCCATAAGTGTCCCAGTTTTGTACGATGCCATTGACGGCTAAATATTTTAAAAAACCATCAACATCAAAAATAGCTTCTAAATTTTCTCTCCAAGTAGCAGGGGCACTGGTTCTTGTGTCATCATGTAAGGCATTAAATAACGCGATGATATCTGACCAATCCTCATCATCTTCATTAGTTTTCTTTTCGAAATTTTCTTCACTAAAGCTACCTTCAACAAAGTTTGCGCCACCCTCTTCTGGTTTATATAAATTACCATCATCATTAACAAACTGTGTTTCTATAACGGTATCGCCGATCTCTTCTACTAAGGTATAAAGACCGAAGTATTCAGGCCCGTTGCCATGGTCAATATATACGGTATAAAAAGCTGTATTTGATACTGCTATACCTGCATTTTTAAACACATCAGCGGCAACTTTCTCACGCAAGAGCGCTTGATCATCAAAGTTATTTTTCAAACTGAATTTTTTAAAGCCATAAAAACGCTGGTTATCTATTTGCGGATAATCATCTTCAAACTCATCAAAATCCATTTTAAATGATAGCTTCAGTATTCCTTGTTCCCAACTAGTTTGCAGCGATGAATTGCCTTTAAAACGAATACCCACTCGATACCATTGCTTACCGTTATAATATACATCTGTCGGTACAAAGATTGGATTTTCATCAACATCGCTTAATCCTTGACCTGATGACCTTTGGCCAAATTCACCATATAATCCAATCATATCATCTAGCATACTTTGCCAACGTTCAGACGTCATAACAAAATCAAAACGTTTAACTTGGCTATTATCAAAAACTTCATCAAAGTCAGGATCTGCACTTTTACTATGAGTCACATCCGTCCAGTCAGTTGCTTCAAAATCAGTATCGGTAATTTCAACAGCTGTTGTTTCAGTGGATGTTTCAGCGGATATTTCTGTCACTATTCCTTCTTCGGTGCTATCGGTATCACTATCGCATCCCGATATCACGAAAGTTAAACTAACGATTGTGATTAAAGCAAATTGTTTTACTGTCTTATTAGTTTTATTCTTAGACAAGTGATTAAACATATAAAAATCCTATTATTACTAAAGAGTGGTTATTAACAAAACCAATCTTTCTAAATTGATTAATCACAGGGTATCTTGGAAATTCGCAAAAAATGTGTAAGAAATAAGGAACAATACATTAATGACAATTTAAGTCAGGGGTAAACTTGATTTTTTGACTTACAAAAATATTCTGTACTCCAGAGAAGTCATTACTCTATGCTATTTTCTATTCATGCATATTTTTTGCACATTGTTTTGTTATCATTTTGTTATGCTGGTTATTAAATTCGTGTCATTAAACTTAGGATTATGAAATTTCAGATGAAAATTCAAAATAAACTCTTTTTATTTTTATTTGGCTTTAGCCTAGTTTTAGTCACCATTTTGGTATTACTGATGCAGTGGAGTATCGGTAAAGGCATGGTTGAATATGTTGCTTCTAAAGAAATTGAAACACTCAAACCGGTTGTAACTAAGCTTTCTGAAGAATACCAAATTAATAGCAGTTGGCGTTCAATGGATGGACAGCATAGTAGACTACGTCACTTAATTTCAAAGCAACTTGAAGGCAGTGATTTCGAGCCCACAGAAAGGCGAAAGCAAAGACCACCTGGGCACAGACAACTTGATAAATCCAACACTATGCCACCCCCTTTAAGACAAAATAGACCTCCTCCACATCCTGAAGATTTTAGCAGAGGACCTCCGCCTCCTCGCAAAGGTGAAGGGCAATATGCACTGCTTAACACTGACGAAAATCTTATTGCAGGCAATTATACTCAAGCATTGGAATATACAAAAACCGCCATTAAAGTTAATGATGTTATTGTAGGTTTTTTCGCTGTATCTAAACGAAATAGGCTTACACAAGGATACGCAGTTGATTTTGTTGAACAGCAACAACACTATCTATGGTTAATTTCTCTATTGGTGATGAGCCTTGTGGCATTGGTAACATTTCCCCTTGCTCGACATATAGTTGAACCAATCAAACTGATAACACAAGGTATGCATAAATTAACACAGGGCGATTATAATCAGTCTATTGAGCTAAATCGTCAAGATGAACTGAGTGAATTAAGCCGAGATTATAACGAACTGGCCTTAACCCTGGCAGAAAACGATTCAGCAAGAAAGCGTTGGTTGGCCAATATATCTCATGAGCTACGAACGCCAGTCGCTATTTTACGTGGCGAACTAGAAGCGATGCTTGATAAAGTGAGACCGCTCACACTAAGTAATATTGCATCGGCGAATGATGAAGTAAAACACCTGCAACGTTTAATTGACGACTTAAACCTACTCACAAGCACTGATGTTGGGGGCATGGGCTACCGTAAACAACACGAAGATTTAGTGATATTAATACAAAGCGAGTCAGAAAAATATCATGGCTATTTAGCTGATGCTGGTATTAAACTAACCCTTGATTTTAATGCGCAACAAGCCAATATTTACGCTGATAAAAACAGGTTAGTTCAGCTATTTGAAAACATCATTAATAATTGCATTAAGTATTCGTCAGCAACTCATCTTAACATATCGATAACGGTTGATGCGTTAATCGACAAGTCGACTAAAAAAAACAAAAACATCGTGAGTATAACCTTTGAAGACGATGGTGTCGGTGTTGAAGAGTCGCATTTAGCCCATTTATTTGAACACCTATATCGTGTAGAAGATTCTAGAAACCGAACAACCGGCGGTTCCGGTTTAGGTTTATCTATTTGTCGTCATATAGTCATAGCCCATCAAGGCGCGATTACTGCACAAAAGTCCAGTTTAGGCGGATTAGCTGTTATCATTACCTTGCCTTTAGCATAGAGAGTCTTATGTCAAATTCGATTTTAATAGTAGAAGATGAAGTTAAACTTGCTAGTTTATTAGCGGATTATTTCCAGCTGACAGAATATACTCCTCACATAATTTATCACGGTGATGAAGTGATCACTTGGGTTAAAAAACATCAACCTAAAGCTATTTTACTCGACATTATGTTACCCGGTAAAAACGGTATAGATTTGTGCAAAGAAATTAGACAATTTTCTAATGTTCCCATCTTGATGGTTACCGCAAAAGTTGAAGAGATAGACCGTTTACTTGGTTTAGAATTAGGCGCTGATGATTATATTTGCAAACCATTTAGCCCTCGCGAAGTCGTCGCAAGAGTTAAAGCGGTATTGAGGCGAACAGAAAGAAGTACACAAACACTCGAAAACGCTTCCGATAGGCTAATACTTGATGAGCATCGTTTTACGGTAAGTTTTCACCATCAAGAAGTCTCATTAACCGCTGTCGAATTTCAGTTACTTAAACCATTAGCCGACAAACCCGAACGTATTTTCACCCGAGAGCAGTTAATGCAAAATATGTATTCCGATCACCGTATTGTTAACAATCGCACCATTGATAGCCATATAAAAAAATTGCGTAAAAAACTTAGTGACATTAGTGACGGCAAAGACTGGGTACAATCGGTGTATGGCACTGGTTATCGTTTAGTGCTGTAGTTGATTTTTATAAAAAATTAATAGGATCCATCTTCCTTTATATTTGCACATTGTTTGCAACTTTTGTTGTTATTCTTGTTTTTAAATAATACCAAATGGATTAATTTATTTGTCCTATTGGTTTTAGATTCACAATAAACCTACACAACAACAGGAGTTTTTATGAGTCATTATTCCAAGCTAATTTTAGCCATTACATTAATAATCTCAACGTCAAGTATCGTTCATGCACAAAACGATGATCGTAGTAAAAATGGACCTCCACAAAGGCCTAGCTTTGAGTCCTTAGACACTAATGAAGATGGTGATATTGATTTTGACGAATTCTCATCGCAGGAAATTCCTCATGGTGATCATCAAACAATTTTTGATCTGATAGATGCTGATAATAATGGTGTTTTAAGTAACGACGAATTTGTTAACCATAAGCCACCTCAAAGAGAAAGACGTTAAGGAAAACAGTCATGATTAGTTCAATGAATAATAGTATGTCAATGCCAACTTCACTAAAAACAAGCTCAAGTACAGAGCAAGGTTTAAGTGCGGAACAACAGAGTTTAATTTCAGAAACCTTATCACAATATGATGTAGACAACCTTACTGAGGCAGACGCACTTAATATTGTAGAAGCATTTGCTGAAGCAGGTATTCAACCCGGCTTGGCACTTGAGAAAGCAGTATCCAGCTCTGGATTTGATGCAAAAAGCCTTGGTGACCTAGCTAATGTATCTGAAAAAGGTAGCAGACCTCCACCTCCTCCTCCACCGCAACAAAGCACTGAAGAAATAACGTCTATGGTTGATTACTTAGCCGAGCTTATGGAAGAGAAGTTAGCAGAGAGTAACAGTAACGAACTTACTGACGAAGACAAACAATCAATATTGGCTCTAGTTTTTGAAAAGTTTGATATTGAAGATGGCGAATCGATTATTAATACCAGTGCTTAAATGGCCAGTACACCCATAGACAAATTTCACCCAACAAATTGATTAAACCACATAAAAGCATTGTTTTTTAATTAAAGACAATGCTTGTTATTTCACCTCTACTCACTACTCTTCTTTAAATAATAACACTTAACGATTCAACATTTTTTACACATTTCCTGCATATTTCCTGCACATTAATGTTTTAAGCTAACTCTATTATTGTAAAAAATTCTAAAGGAAACTTAACTTTGAAACAGAAATTTGCTTTTTGGAACAATTCAACCTTAGCTTTATCCAGCCTGTTATTAGCATGCTCCTTGACCGCCTGTGGAGACAGCACAAATGACGACAGTAGTGACACGGGAGAAAATACAGATCCAATAGCGAACGCTGGTAGTAATCAAGCCGTATTCAACAATAGTACTGTTACACTTTCTGGCGAGCTAAGTAGTGATGCTGAAGGCGATACACTTGGTTATTCTTGGAGCTTATCCACAATACCTAGTGGCAGTATTGCCACATTATCGAATGAAACCGATGTAGCACCTACTTTTGTCGTTGATGTTATTGGTAGTTATGTTGTTAACTTAACGGTAAATGACAGTCTATTAAATAGTGAGGTTGATAATGTTGAAATAGTTGTCTCACAGGTGCCTGAAAGCTCTACAGCTGGCATATTATGTGACTACAATTATAACGAATACAATGATTCAATTTATGTGCTTGATGACAGCATGGCACAATGGAGCTGCACCGATAGCGAGCGCGTATTAAGTGCTAATGGCATTCCCGACCATGACGTTGGGGAGTTTCCAAATAGTGGTAATCCCAATACTATTTCATCTCAAACGATTTCAGCGGACCTAACGTTATCCCCTGTAGAATCGACAACTTCAACAACCTTAGGCGGCCCTCGCGGCGTTACGGGCTACGTACTTAATGGTGTCAAAATTGATGCAGGTACAGCAGGAAGTTGTGACGACTCAGGTAATAACTGCAGTTTAATAGATAACAGTGGTAGTTGGAGTATCGAAGCACTAGGTCAAACAAGCTTTAATTTTGGCACCGACAGCAACAATGCACATGTTCAACCCGGTGGTTCATATCATTATCACGGGATGCCTGAGGGTTTTATAACGAAACAAGGTGGTGGTAACACGACTATGACAATTATTGGCTGGGCTGCCGATGGCTTTCCCATCTACGCACGTTATGGTTATAGCATTGCCAGTGACTCCACATCATCACTTAAGTTGGTAACAGGCAGTTATCAATTGAACAGTGATGTCAGCACTTCTCGCCCCGCTATAGATATTTACCCATTAGGTACTTTTGCTCAAGATTGGGAGTATATTGCAAGCTCAGGCGATTTAGATGAATGTAATGGTCGTGTAGGTGTTACCCCTGAGTTTCCTGAAGGCATTTATCATTATTTTGCTACCGACAGTTATCCGTACTTTCAGCGTTGTGTAAAAGGTGAAGTTGAAGTGACTGGTGGAATGCCACCACCACCTTAATTCCTTTTGATCAATAATATAAAAGAATTATTCTCTAAGAAAATTATGACTTGAAATATTTACGTAAGAGCATTGTTAATAAGAGAGCTACGCTTATTAACAATAAAAATTGATGACTTAAAACTTAAGCAAACCTACTATTATTACCGCACTAAGGATTCTCCACATGACATTTAGAAAAACATTATCTCTCTCAACTTTTTTAATGTTATTAAACATATTGTTTTCGCAGAATTCATATGCGCATATGATGGTAGCCCAGCATGGCACATTGAACATTATTGACGATGGCGTTTTCATGGTGCTGTCATTACCAGTATCTGCATTTGAAGGAGTTGACGATGATAAAGATGGTAAACTTTCTGCCATAGAATTTACAACGCACCGTCCTGAAATTATCAAAATGATTCATAGTAAAGTCGTATTAAAAGACAACAGTGGCAAACTTGCTCTACAAGGAATGATTCTATCACCCGTAACCTCCCACCGCGCTCCAAAGGCACCATCATCACAACTAATTGTGATGGGTCGATTTACTTTAGTTCATCCAAATAGCGCCCTGCAATATCGAGTAGACTTATTTGGCACAAAAACTGTAGAACAGTTACTAGAAATCACTGCAACGCGTAATAATGATGGTAGAAAAAAAGTGAGTCAGTTATCCCCAAAAAAATCAAACGTAGTATTATTCGAAGAATGATTTATCGTATTACATTGATCTAATTATTTATTATAAAAATAATATTTTACTGAAGCCGTTTTTTTCTGATATCCGGGATCATAATGCGACATTAAGAAAGGATATAGCATTATATTTTATAGATTATTTACAACTATACCCGCTCCATTTGAAGATGCATATTTCAGCAAGACGAGAAAGGGTTAGCTACAAGGCATTGATTGAAGAGAATAGTTATTCTATTGTCGAAATCAATAACGCAGGAGATGACCCTTGATCTGATTTCCTAGCTTCGCTCTGAAACTGCATCTTCAAGTGGAACGGGTATATACTCTCACTGCCTATTGATTGTTTTAAACAAAATACTTAACACCAATTGTTGCTTCAACAGGTCATTTTAAAGTTTTCAACAACGCAACATTCACTGATCTTAAATGATCTATTTCAGCTAAAATGGCTCTTGAGCTATCATTATCAATCGCTAAATTTGACCAGTTA
>JBLIEW010000056.1:0-31159 GCA_047633255.1 Colwellia sp. | reverse complement strand
CCCATTGCCATTCAAAGTGCAGGATGTCAGTGCATATTGATTGATAACGGGTATAGTTAACCTTGTGCTTTATTTTTTCTTCTTACGCATTACAAAAAAGAGTACTAAAGCAATAACGATGATTACACAGTTTCCGGCTGCTATCATAATAATGGTTTGCATCTCTTTTTCTTCTTCCGCTTTTTGTTGTGCTAATTTTGCTTGTGCTAATTTTGCAGCTCGATCTGCTAATAACTTTTCTGATCTATCAATGCTAACTGTTTTTTCAACACCATTTTCATCCGTTGTAGTCATCAAAAATTCATTATCATTGGCTTTAACATTAAAACTAAACTCAGGAACCGTTAAACGAAATTCGCGCCCTGATATTGTTTTACCAAAAGCATTTACATTAATGCGGTAGATACCCGACTCGGTATTTTTAAACTCTTTGATTCGTGTCTCACCTTGCTGATCATCGATAATAGAGAATGACTTAATTTGTTTATCTGGAAAAGTAATCTTACCTTGGAAAAATAAAGAGTTAGGATCAACATAGGTAGGGGCAATTGATAATATCATACTGTGTGGGCTATTTTCATTTTCAGACGTTTCAACCGCAATAGTGATTGGAGATTTATGTAACACAATGGGTTTTTGTCTTAACTCACGACTAGCCATAGGTAACTTAATCAAAAATACTGGTTGCCATTCACCTGCAGCAAAGTCTAAGTTAAATTCACCGGTAAAGAGACCATCTCCAGCATACTCATCTAAATCACGTCCATCATCTCGAAATGATGTTAATTTAATTCCATCAGCGCCAAAGTTTTCATAATCTGCATTATTAGTGCTATAAAAATGAACATCCAATGTAACTACATTGCGAAAGTGAGGAGTATTGATAGGCTCATCGCCGTTATAGAGTTTACCAACCACTTTTAAGGTCTCACCTGACAGCAACACTTCAGGTAAAGGGTCTACTTTCATTTTAACATCCGACATCACCATAATTTGACTTTCGGGTAAAATATTACCAATAGCTTGCCATGGCCCGGGCATAGGTTTTTCAATTTTGATCAGATCAAAGGTGCTGTCATCATGCCATTGCACTTTATCATTATCGATGTTGTCGGCTCTAAGTTTACTACCATCTGGGCGTACTAAAATGATAGGCAGGCTACCGCGACTTCGATAAAATAACAAAGTAATTTCATCGAGCTCAGCGTCTATACGAAAACGATTATCAAAATAAGGAATTTGATTAATTTTATTATCGCCTTGATAATACTTTAGGTTACTTTGCTTTATTGAATTCACTTGTTCAGTGAACGTTTCTTTTTCTTGTACAATAGCTTCAGTTGCAAAGGTTTCTGTATTAACTAGACTCATAAGCGTAATAAAACAAAATATAAAAAACTTATTTATTTCCAAAGTGGCTCTCCGCCTTTTTGCTTAACAACTAATAATCTATCTTTATGTGCTTCTACTTCATCGGCAGAAGCAGCAATAACCTTTAGCTTTACTCGATCATTACTTAAACGTTTAATTGCATTAGCATCTTCGCTACTATTATTACCCACAGATAAGTTAAACGTTGACTGCTTACGTGTCATTTCAATATAAACAAAAGCAAGCAGCTGTGCATCAATCAAAGCGCCGTGATAAGTACGATCTACTAGTTTATCTACTTTATAAAAACGCGCTAAATAATCTAATGTTTTTGGTGAGCCAAATTCGTCTTTTGAAGTTTTCAATGTATCGGTAATAGTACAAATATCTTCAGTCATTGGCAATTTGTTCGTAGCGCGATTTCCAAAGTTTAATAATGAAAACTCATGATTCATAAAGCCAACATCAAACTTAGAATTATGAATCACTAATTCAGCACCACGAATAAAATCAATAAAGTCATTAGCGATTTGTGGAAACGTAGGTTTATCATCTAAAAACGCATTAGTTAACCCATGAATATTGATTACTTCTTGATCCATTTGTAATACTTGACCACGGGGATCCAGTGGTTTGATGTACACATGATAGTTTCGCCCCGTTAGTTGACGATTAATCATTTCAACACAACCAATTTCAACAATTCTATGCCCGTCTCTGGGATTAAGACCCGTTGTTTCCGTATCAAGAATAATTAATCGTTTATCTTTTTCGCCATTGTCTTGATTAGTATTTACATTCACTATTGGGAACCTTAAACATTTATATTTATATTTAGAAAAAGAACTAGAATTATTTTTCTGGTATTTTCTGGGGAAACTCGGCTAAATTTATTTTAAACCGCTCACTTTTATAGCATAAAACAATTAAGGTAATCGTTAATATAGTCTGCATGACCAGCCATTCTAATGAAATTAATTGCCAATAAAAGAAGCCTACTCCATGAGTTAACAAATCAAACAACAATGCAGCTATTAAAATTTTTCGACTATGTAGCCAACTTATTTGGATCCAGTTAGCGGCTTCAGGTCGTCGTAAACTGATAATTAATACAATAAATAAACCAACCGTACCCGATATTAAGCTTAAATAAAACAAGGAGGTTTCAGGGTATACCCACGAAATAATACTGACTCTGTCGCGCATATTAGTTACCGATAGCAACCAAACCAGATAACCACGTAATACAAACAACAGTACAAGATAAAATCTTTTTGACAACTTGAGACAATCATACTGGTCGAAATCTTGTACCGAGTACTGCCGATAATTTTTTGAAAACTGACTCACTCATTAACCTTAGCAGTAGATTTGTCTTTGGCCTCGCGTTCTAATCGTAAATAATGCTGTCCCGCAGTAATAGCTTTAACAGATTTTGAATGAAACTCACGGGTATATAAGGTGTAAACCACCCAAATACTGACTGAAATAAACAAAAAAGGATGGAACAACCAGCAAATAGCCGCTAAAGCAAAATAATATGAACGAAGCCCATAATTATAAGAATGTGCGGCTTGATCTTGTACTGTCGCCATTTGTTTAGCATAAGCTTTAAGGTTGTTATTCAAACCAGACTTATCTACGGGTGCAGCGCCGAGCATAACATTAACAAAGCCATACTGACGCATAGACCAAGTAAATTGAAAAAAAGAAAGAACAAAAATAAAAGCTAATAAGCTTAACTTAATCTGAATAGCAAAATGACTCACATGATCAGCATAAGGCATTGAGAATATAACGGTTTCTAAAGTATCTATTTTTGCAAATAGCGTCAATATACCCGCTAATATTAATAATGTACTGGAAGCAAAAAAAGCGATATTTCGCTCTAAATTAGATAATAGTGCCGCCTCACCAACCCTAACCTCTCGTGTAATGATTTCATACATCCAATGCATTCTATGTTGGTGTAAACTTCGAGCCAAACAATCAGTCGTTTTGGCTTTATTACGAGCAAACCAAGTATACCCCGACCAAGACAGAAAAAAAGTACATAAAGCAATGATATCAATAAGCGATAATGGCATGTGAAAAACCCATAGAAAATATGCCTACAATAGTAAACGGTTAGCTAAAGACTGCAACTCAATATCAATGAAAACTTGCATTAAAACAGATTAATTATCAACTGATCGACTATTCTTTGATTTCATTACTAAGCTTTATCAGAATGTGAACAATTGACGGCTGTTGGCATTGTTTCTTTAATGGGTTTTATCAATACAAATTTGTTGGCAATCGAAAACAAGGTTTAGAAAATGGTGCAGAATAAGGCCTAAAGTACTTAAATAATACGACAAAATAGCAATTACAAAAAGTATATATTGTGTTAAGGCTGAAATTTTGTAACAATTTGTATTTATTAAATATATTTATCGCTAATATTATAAAGCTATAATATAGAATAAAAAATACCGCCAGTTTTTATCACTCTAACAAGAATAAATCTATGGATAACACATGCTGAACTTAAGCCTTAATAGATTGATTTTATTCTTATTTGCTGTTTTTTCAATAAGTCCTACAATAGCGCAACCCTCTAGTCAGCAAAAAAAAATAGTAAAAAATATTAAGCTGGAATCACTTCAAATTCCTTTTGAAAAAAACACCATCATCATTGATGGCGAATTAGATGATGCTCAATGGTCTAACGCATTATCGATAGAATTAGATGTAGTTAATAGCCCTTGGAATAACTTACCTAGCCCGGTAAAGACGACTGCCAAGCTAATTGAGAATGGGAAATTTCTTTATATTGCCTTTATAGCCTATGACCCTGATCCAAAAAAAATTCAAGGCTTCTTAACGGATCGCGACAAAACGTGGTTGCAAGACACTGTCGGTATAAAGCTAGATACCCATAATAATAGACGCTTAAACTATTCCTTTTTTGTCAATCCTTATGGTGTACAAAATGATGCTACGTATAATGAAATAACGGGACAAAATAATACCTCATGGGATGGTCTTTGGTATTCCTTTGGTAAAAAAACTGAACAAGGTTACCAAGTTGAAATGGCCATTCCCTATAATATTTTAAACTTCAAAGCCAATGGCCAGAAAAAAAAATGGGCGATAGAATTAGTACGGATTTATCCTAGAGATACCAGTTTACGCATTTCTCATATTCCCCTTGAACGAGATAACCCTTGTTGGTTGTGTCAGTACCCTGAAGCTATCGGCTTTGAGAATGCAGAGGTAAACCAAAATTTACGGCTAACACCAACACTCACAGCTAGCAAAAATCAAACACGAGATATTTACGCAAACAACAATGATCCAAACGGTGATTGGGCTACTGAAAACGATGTAGAAGAAGGGTTAGATTTACGTTGGAGCATCAACGCAAGCAACTTGTTAAATGCGACATTAAACCCTGACTTTTCAACGGTAGAAAGTGATAGTGGTCAACTTAGTGTCAATACTAACTTTTCGTTACTTTATGAAGAAAAACGCGCTTTTTTCTTAGATAATAGTGATTATTTCAGTAGTGATTTTGACTTAGTCTACACGCGAAATATTGCCGATCCTGATTATGGCGCTAAATTAACGGGTCGTATTAACAAACACAGTTATGGTGCCTTTATAACCAATGACGCTGAAACAAATATTTTATTACCCGGAAACTTACGTTCGACTTTAATGACTTTAGCAAAAGAAAGTCACGCAGGTGTCTTACGTTATAGGTATGATTACAATAGCGATTTAACAGTAGGGAGCATAGCAACATTACGCACCGCAGATAATTACCATAATTATGTCGTTGGGCTTGACGCTCGCTACCGTCTGTCTGAGTCTAGCGCGATTAAAGGGCAGGTATTAAATTCAGAAACATTGTATCCAAAAATAGTCACTCATAGCTCTAAACCCAACAATGATAGTTTTAGTGATCGGGCTTTTAAACTTAACTTTAATCATAACTCTGAGTACTGGCAGGTTGATTTAGACCATCAAAGTATTGGCTTTGAGTTTAGAGCCGATTTAGGTTTTATGCCTAAAGCGGATATTAAGACCGATAAAGTTTTTATTAAAAGGTCTATTTATTCCGCGCAAGGCAGCCAATGGCAGGAGGCTAGCGTTGCAGGGGAATGGAAAATTATTCACAACATTCATAATGAGCTAATTGAACGAATATTAACGACCCGATTTACTATTGATGGCCCAATGCAATCTTATTATGAACTCAATGTAGTTCATGGTGAAAAAGTAGGTATTCGCTATGTTGATACCATAGCTGATATTGACGGAAATACGTCTTCCTTTAATGAAGACCAAATAGAGTTATATGCTAGCATTAAGCCAAATACCCGTACTGATTTATCACTAGAGTTAACGGTGGGGGACAAAATTGATTATGTTAATGATCGTTTAGGAGACTTGATTCAATTAGAGGGTAATATTGCTATTTTTATTACCGATCATTTAGAATTTGATTTTTACCAAACTTATAGCAAACTTGATGCTAAGAATAACTATGGTAGCAACAGTAATGTTTATATTGCCCACATTTCTGAGTTACGTTTGTCTTACCAATTTACTATTCAAAGTTACCTGAAACTGAGTTTAGTTTACAACAATGTCGACAGAAATCCAGATAACAACAACGTTATTAGCTCAACGGAAACTGAGAATTTAGCAAGCCAATTAATTTATGCTTATAAACTTAATCCGCAAACTGTATTTTTCTTAGGATACTCTGATAATAGTTTTCAAGATGATGATTTAACGAAGTTAACCCGCGCAGAGAGAACTTTCTTTACAAAAATCAGCTATGCATGGGCTCCTTAATAGAACTCTTCAATTAGCGATTCAATACTCGGCTTTTTTTAGATAAAAACATTGGCCACAAGTGACCAATGTTTTAGTAAAAGCTAACACGTTTTTGACTTTTGGTTATTGATTGTTTATTGATTGTTTTTTTAAATCAATGCTTTAATACCCTGCCCTAACCCTGCCAAGGTCAGTGGATACATCTTATTGTCAACCAGCCCTTTCATTATATTAATAGAAGAATAGTAAGGCCACTGCTCTTCGTTTTGGGGATTAAGCCAAATAACCTTATCAAAATGATCGGTTAGTCTTTTCATCCACACATTACCCGCTTCTTCATTCCAATGTTCAACACTACCACCAGGATAGGTGATCTCGTAAGGTCCCATTGTTGCATCGCCGACAAAAATAATTTTATAATCACGACTATAAGTATGCAGCACTTGTAATAGGTCAATTTTTTCATTGTGTCTGCGGTTATTATCTCGCCAAACACTTTCATAAAGACAGTTATGAAAATAAAAAAACTCTAAATGTTTAAATTCTCCATGTATTGCTGAGAACAGCTGTTCACATACTTTAATGTGATCATCCATAGAGCCACCAATATCAAAAAACATTAAAACTTTGATAGCGTTATGTCGCTCAGGCTTCATTTTAATATCAAGATAACCGGCATTACGGGCGGTAGCCGCAATAGTCTCATCAAGTGCTAATTCCTCACTACTGCCGGTACGTGCAAATTGGCGTAACTTGCGCAACGCAACTTTAATATTACGTGTGCCTATTTCAACATTGGCGTCTAAGTTTTTAAATTGACGTTTATCCCAAACTTTAGTCGCGCGACGATGCCTTGACTCCTCTTGCCCTATTCGAATTCCTTCAGGATTATAACCATAGGCACCAAACGGTGATGTGCCGCCAGTACCAATCCACTTATTACCCCCTTGATGGCGTTTTTCCTGCTCTTTCAAACGTTCGGCCAATGTTTCCATTAACTTATCTAATCCGCCTAAAGCTTTTATTTTCTCTTTTTCTTCGGCGCTCAGTTGTTTTTCAAAATGCTTTTTAAGCCAATCTTCTGGTATTTCTGATAAGTCTAATTCAAGGCTAGCAACGCCTTTAAAGTAATCAGCAAAAGCACGATCAAACTTATCAAAATGGGCTTCATCTTTAACTAATATAGTACGACTCACACTATAAAAATCATCAATACTAGCAAACACTACGCCTTTTTCTAAGGCACGAATTAAGTCGAGCAATTCTCGCAGTGTACAAGGTACTTTGTAGTCGCGTACCTTACAAAAGAAATCAATTAACATGGCTTTGCTCCATAAACCTTAACGTTGGCCACGGTGCATAAAAGCAAGCTTTTCAAACAAATGCACATCTTGCTCATTTTTTAATAATGCGCCATGTAATGGCGGAATAACTCTTTTCTGACGTGTTTCATGTAAAACTTCAGGAGAAATATCTTCAGCAAGCAAAAGTTTTAACCAATCAATTAACTCTGACGTTGACGGTTTTTTCTTTAAGCCAGGTACGTCACGTAAATCAAAAAATAACGCCAGTGCTTCATCTAACAATTTTTGTTTAATTTTAGGAAAGTGAACATCAACAATGGCTTGCATCTCATCTTTTTCTGGAAAACGAATATAATGAAAAAAGCAGCGACGTAAAAATGCGTCTGGTAATTCTTTTTCATTGTTTGATGTAATTATGATTATAGGCCTTTGTTTAGCGACTATTTTTTCCTGTGTCTCGTAAACGAAGAACTCCATTTTATCTAGCTCTAAAAGCAAGTCATTCGGGAACTCTATATCGGCTTTATCAATTTCATCGATCAATAATACCGGACGATGATCGCTAGTAAACGCATGCCACAGCTTACCTTTAATTATATAGTTGCCAATATCTTTTACTTTTTCGTCACCTAATTGGCTATCTCTTAAGCGTGACACGGCATCATATTCATATAAGCCTTGTTGCGCTTTTGTTGTTGATTTTATATGCCAAGGAATAAGTTCAACACCTAAACTAGCCGCTAGCTCTTCTGCTAACATGGTTTTTCCTGTGCCCGGCTCACCTTTTATTAATAAAGGTCGCTCTAGAGCAATAGCCGCATTAACTGCTAACTGTAACTCATTTGAGGCAATGTAATTACTGGTGCCTTGAAAAGCGCTCATATTCAATTCCTACAATTTTATGATCGTGATTTTATGAAAGGTACTATAAAAGTATTTTGTTATTCCATAAATGCATATAAGTTATATCAAAATATCACTTCTATTTTTGCTATAAGAGACTAACCTTACAAGTATACTCATGTGAGTTGAAAATAGCCCATAGGATTTCACCATGTCGAACATATTTGAAGATAATTCAACCTCCATTGGTAATACACCTTTGGTAAAAATTAACCGTGTAATTGCTAGCAAAAATAGTGATGGCACTCCGTCTGCAACAGTATACGCAAAAATAGAAGCGAGAAACCCAAGTTTCAGTATCAAGTGTCGTATTGGCGCTAACATGGTTTGGGATGCGGAAGAAAAAGGCCTGTTAACGCAAGGCAAAGAAATCGTTGAACCAACCAGTGGTAATACCGGCATTGCTCTTGCTTTTGTTGCTGCTGCCCGCGGATATGCCATCACGTTAACTATGCCAAGTACCATGAGTTTAGAACGTCGTAAATTGCTTTCAGCGCTTGGTGCCAAAGTAGAGTTAACTGACGGCTCTAAAGGAATGAATGGTGCTATTGCAAAGGCACAAGAAATTAAAGATTCTGATCCTGAAAAGTTTGTACTTTTAGGACAGTTCGATAACCCTGCCAACCCGGCGATTCATGAGCAAACAACCGGTCCTGAAATTTGGCGTGATACTGACGGAAAAATAGATATTTTTGTTGCCGGTGTTGGCACAGGCGGCACAATTACGGGTACAAGCCGTTACTTAAAATCACAAGGCAAAGCAATAAGTAGTATTGCGGTTGAACCAACTGACTCGCCAGTCATTAGTCAGAAATTAGCGGGTGAAGAGTTAACACCTGGTCCACATAAAATCCAAGGAATTGGTGCTGGCTTTATACCTGGTAACCTTGATCTAACTATCATTGATGGCGTAGAAAAAGTATCAAATGATGACTCCATGGCAATGGCGCATCGTTTAATGAAAGAAGAAGGCATACTTGCAGGTATTTCTTCCGGTGCTGCAATAGTTGCAGCTAAACGCCTTGCTGAACTTCCTGAAAATTCAGGTAAAGTAATCGTTGCTATATTAGCCAGCTCTGCAGAGCGCTATTTATCTAGTCCTTTGTTCAGTGATACTTTTTCAGATAAAGAACTCGTACAATAAATTTCACTTTACTATTCTGTGTCAATAAAAGGTGCTTCTGCACCTTTTTTATTGCCTACAATTAGGTATAAAAGTGTTGTTATCTCTCACTTTACGTTATGCTTAGCCGAACCTTATAGAATTAAAATGTTATTGTTTTCGTTATGACTAAAATAAACTTGCTACTTATACTTACCCTTTTTTTTGTTAGTGCTTGTAGCGGTGAAGAAGAAATAACTAACATCGATAATCCTGAATTAGTGGCAGTCGCTTTTTTTGATGCACTGTATAATGAAAAAAATGTCCAAAAAGCGGCTTCAGTTTGTGATCCTAAACTAGCCCGCCTACTATTACACTACCAATCCCCACAGGCTATTGGGCGCCATCTATTCAATATGTCTTATGACAAAGTTGAGATAAAACCAGATGACAGTGGTGTAAAAATTAGAAAGCAATTTAAAAAGAAAGCAGTAATCACTTTATATTTTGATGGATATCTCCAAGAAAACAGCTTAAAAGATGTCAAACGCATTTCACTAGTTCAAATAGATGGTGGAAAATGGGTGATTAATAAAATACTGAAAGACCCTTTTTAATCGAGCCGTATTACCTTGAAACTGACCTGTTTTAAACTTTCCCGTCTAATAAAATTATTTTTTACAATGATAATTTTATTACCTTTTTGTAGTTTTGCATCAATAAAAGCCCCGCTACCTTTAGCCGAGTACTTTACCCAAACTTGGGACACCCGTGATGGCTTACCACATAACGGGATTAATGCCTTGGCCCAAACCAGTGATGGTTATATATGGATTGCCACATGGGAAGGCCTTGCCCGTTTTAATGGGAAAAAATTTAAACTGTTCACCCGAGGCTCAAAAGCAGGTTTACCCGATTCCTCAATAAAAAGTTTAACCGCAACGCCAAACGGAGAACTCTTAGTTGCAGGCGCTAGAGGGGGAGTTTCCATCCGAAAAAATAGAGAATGGACACCTCAATTTAATGCATCAACTATGGTAAATAATGCTATTTTCGATAGTAAAAAAAACCTTTGGTTAGCGCTAGAAGGAAGAGGGCTTGTCTATAGAGATATGACAACCAAACACGATGAAACAATTATCGCTAATCTAAGAGCATTTAAACTACTACTTGATGCAGAAGAGACCCTATGGGTAGCAACCAATAAGGGTTTATATTCAGTCAAAAACAAAACGCGAGTAACCCATATCGATGAAAATTTTGGTTTACCTGACACACCTGTATATTCATTACTTCTTACCAGCCACAATCAGCTTATTGTGGGCACCGAGCAAGGCGCTTTTATTTTAAATAAAGGCCGTTTTATCCCGCTTCATCAAAATTTATCCCATGAAGCAATTTCCAGCATATTAGAAGATAAAAATAAGGACATATGGCTTGGTACACAAAAACATGGCATTTTCCGTTTAAGTGATCGTGGCTTAGAAAAACTTGATGATAGCAAAGGCTTACCTAACAACCGTATATCCTCACTTTATCAAGATAAAGAAGAGAGCATTTGGGTGGGTACTAGCAGTGGTTTATTTCGCTTAAGAGAGGCTCCTTTTATCACACTAACCTCGGAACAAGGCTTAGCCGGAAGTTATGTACGAAGCGTTTTAGCCCATAGTGATGGCAGCTTATGGATTGGTAGTAGTAAAGGATTAAATAAATTAATAGGAAGAAAAGTCTATTCAATTTTACCTGCAACGCTAACTTCAGAGAATCCCACATCAGTAAAATCGATTTTAAGTTTAGCACAAGGAAAAGGTGGCCAAGTTTTAGTAGGTACCTACACTAGTGGTGTTTATAAAGTGGTCGATAATACCATGGTGCCTTTTCTCAATGAAAATCAGGGTTTACCAAGTAATGAAGTGCGATCAATATTATTTGATTCTAAAGAAAATCTCTGGATTGGCACTTCCTCTGGGCTTGTTAAAATGACCGACAAAGGCCTGATTAGCCAATTTAATATACAAACAGGCTTGCCTGATAATTTTATTATGGCCTTGACAGAAGATTCCCATGGAAAAATTTGGATTGGTACTGGTGTAGGCGTAGTGTCGTATCAGGATGGCATTATACAAAGTTATCGTATTAAGGAAGCCTTTGACGCTGAATATGCTTTTGGCTTTAATGTTGAAGACGATGTTATTTGGTTAGCCACTGACCGAGGCCTGATACAAATCGATTTAACGACCAATGAGATTAAATCGGTCAGCCGGAAAAATGGCTTACCCATAGATAAATTATTTCAAGTCATTATAGACAATAATGACACTTTTTGGTTAAGCAGTAATCGAGGGATTATTAAAGTTACTAGAGAGCAAATCAATAAAGTTATCGCCAACCCAGATGAAATAATTGACGTTGAAATATTCGCAGAAGGCGTTGGCTTATTAAGTTCACAAGCCAATGGGGGTTCAACACCTGCAGCAACACTTCATAATGACGGTAGTATCTGGTTTGCCACCGCAAAAGGTGTCAGCCAAGTGACCCATCAACGGTTACAGAGAATGGCAGAAAGACAAATTCCTGTCATTATTGAGCAACTGATTGTTGATAATAGAGACTACCCTTTAGCACTTAAGCCACAAAAAAAAGAACTTACCCATGTTAACTTGTTAGCTGGCGCATCACGTATAACAATTCATTATGCTGGGTTAGGCTTTTTAATGTCTGAAAAAATTCAATATCAAACACAACTTATGGGTTTTGATACCCGCTGGATAAATAAAAAAAGTCAAACATATACTGAATTTACCAATCTAGCTCCCGGTGAATATACCTTTAAAATGCGCGCAAAATACCCTAACGGTGAATGGCAAAATCAAGCGACAACGTTAACTTTTATCATCCCTTTTTATATGTGGCAAACCCCGTTATTTAAACTGTTTATTATTGCTTTATTGTTTTCTATATTTTATCTTTTTTATCGCTATAGAATTATTTTAATTCAAAAAAGTGAAGAAAAGTTAAAGCGTTTGGTTGCAAAGCAAACGCTAGATTTAAAGAAACAAACAGCATTATTTGCTTATCAAGCTGTACATGATCAATTAACAGGCCTACCTAATAGACGAGCGTTTGATGAGTGGTGTGATAATGACTTTAAAGAAGCTAAAGAGCATTCAACCTCTTTATCATTAGCCATTATTGATATTGACCACTTTAAAGCTGTAAACGACACCTATTCACATATTGTTGGCGATCAGGTAATTAAACGTTTATCCACTATTTTATCCGAATTATTACCCCACTGTTCGCAGCAAGTTAAATTGGCACGCTGGGGCGGTGAAGAATTCACCTTACTCATGTCAGCAAATAAAGAACAAGCAATGCTCTTTTGTGAACTCATTCGTACCACGATAGAAAAAAATGATTTCTCTGCCATTGCGCAAGATTTAACGCTGACAATTAGTATAGGGCTAACTGACAATAGTGCCGTTGTAGACTATAACCAAATGATCACTGACGCAGATAATGCGTTATATTACTCTAAAAACAATGGTCGAAATCAAGTTAAACTTTATCAACCCAATGATCATGAAAGCAACCAAAAAGTATCACAACGGATAACTGAAGTTACTCGTTGCAAGAAAAGAGAATAGTTTTCTCTACTGTATTTATTTTTAATAATGTAAATTTACCCCCCTATTTTCATTAATTACCTGTACTTATATCTGAACACTTTCATCTATCTCATTCGTCCATAATTATCATACCTCGACTAGTTTGCACAAAAACGAAATGATAAGGTTCGCCTAATTATTTTTATAACTCTTTGTAAAAAAGTGGAGAATATTCAGCATGTCTTTTTTTGATTTAGTAGATTTTGATAATCACGAGCAAGTGGTTTTTTGCAGTGACGAGGCATCAGGACTTAAAGCTATAATTGCGATACACAGCACTAAGTTAGGTCCTGCTGTAGGTGGCTGTAGATTATGGGATTATGTCAGTGATGAAGAAGCACTCATTGATGCATTGCGTTTATCAAAAGGCATGACTTATAAAAATGCGATGGCCGGTCTTACGATGGGTGGTGGTAAATCAGTTATTATAGGTAATGCTAAAACGATTAAATCAACCGCCTTGTTTAAAGCTTTTGGTGAAGCATTAAATGCCTTAAATGGCCGTTATTTAAGTGCCGAAGATGTCAATATAACCACCGCCGATATTGCTATTGCTAATACCGTCACTCCTTTTGTAACCGGAACAATAAACAAAAGTGGTGATCCAGGTCCTTTTACCGCCTTAGGAACATATTTAGGCATAAAGGCAGCTGTTAAACATAAACTTAACCGCGACAACTTAACTGGGCTGAGCGTAGCTGTACAGGGGTTAGGTAGCGTTGGTTATGGCTTATGTGAATATTTACATGAAGCCGGCGCAAAATTAATTGTTACTGATATTAATCAAACCATTCTTGAAAAAGCGGCCATTGAACTGGATGCCACCATTGTCGGTTTAGATGAAATAGTTGACCAAGATGTTGATGTGTACGCCCCTTGTGCACTGGGTGCTAGCATTAACGATGATACTATCAAGCGTTTGAAAGCGACCATAATTGCCGGATGTGCTAATAACCAACTGGCAGAGCCTCGCCATGACCAAGCCCTTGTTGATAATGGTATTTTATATGCACCTGATTATGTTATTAATGCCGGTGGTATTATTAATGTTTCTTTTGAAGAGGAATACAGTAAAGAAAAGTCGATTAAAAAAGTAGAAGAGATTTACCATACTTTACTAGATGTCTTTGCTAAAGCAGAAGCACAAAATAAGCCAACAGGATATATTGCTGACGCTATGGCGCGTGAAATAATAAACAACGGCGGTAAAAATAAATAGTTTGAAATAGGCGAGTAAATCACATAAAAAAGACATAAAAAAACGCGGTAATTAAAGATTAATTATCGCGTTTTGACATTGTTACTTTAGAAAAAGTATCAATTAATCAATTAATTGATACTGCTCACGTAAAATATCGATAATTTCTGCTTTTGGATTATCACTCAGCACTATTTTTTCACCGGTAATTTTCTCTGCGATATCAATGTAGGTTTTAGAAACATTCATTAATACAGCTTCTGGCAAAACATTATCACGTGCTAAGGCTTCACGTTCAGGCATGCGAGATTTATTTAATAGAATATCTGCATCAGGAAAATGATTTAATAATAACTGACGAAAGCCCTCTTTAGAGTTTTCAACAACCTTACCTGCACTGTATTGTTCACCATCCCAAATACGAGAGGAATCAGGCGTACCCACTTCATCCATATAAATTAACTTTTCATTGCCTTCTTTATCTTTAACATAGCCAAATTCAAATTTTGTATCGACAAAAATTTGATCAATTTTTGCTAGCTCAGTTGAGATAACATCAAAGCCTTGTGTTAATAATTTTTCATAAAGCGTTATATCATCCAATGATTTAAAGTTAAATGCTGCAAAATTATCTTCGATGTTTTTACGCGTAATATTAACATCGTCAACAGCCGGCACGCCTGGAATATCTGTCAATATCCCTTTTGTTGATGGGGTTTGTAATAACTCTGTCAATTTGGAATCTTTCGTTAACCCTTCACTGATTTCGATACCACAAAACTCACGTTCACCTTTGACATATGAACGCCACATTGAGCCAGTAATATATTGACGACAAATCGCTTCAATCATTACAGGTTTTGCTTTTTGTACAATCCAAACAAAAGGATGTGGAATATCTAAAATATGACTATCTGCAAGACCTTGTTCTTTAAACAACTTAAACCAATGGTTAGAGATAGCATTAAGCGCAGCGCCTTTGCCTGGTACACCTTTCATACCGCCCTCACCTTGCCAAATACAATCGAAGGCAGAGATGCGATCGCTAATAACCATAATAGCTAAAGGCGCGTCTTGAGGGACGTCATAACCTTTCTCTTCAATTAGTCGTTTGCTATCCGCTTCGGTTAACCAATAAACAGAGCGTACTTTACCGCTATGTACTGGTGCATCAGTGCGAATGGGAAGATCGTTATTAACAGCTAAAACTTTATCGGCTAAGTTCATAATTTAACTCTTGTTGTATAAGTAATAAATTTAATGTTTAACTAATAATACTTAAAAAATAGTATCTATTCAGTTACCTCTGTGAGGTACGTCATTCCCGTAGTCTATTCATCGGGAATCTTGGTTAATTATAACACTAGACCCTCGGTTTAAATACTTCGAGGGTGACGATAGGTGAATAGATACAAAAATACTGTTAGCTAAAAATTAACTTTATAAAAAAGAAAAGGACGCTAATGCGTCCTTATCTCAATTACAACTTTTCAATTCTTATGCTGCTAAAGAAGCTTGTGCTTTTTCAACTAAGAATGTGAATGCTGCTTTGTCATATACTGCAATGTCAGCAAGTATCTTACGATCTATTTCAATAGAAGCCTTTTTAAGACCATTAATGAATTTACTGTAAGATAAACCATTTTGACGAGCTGCTGCATTTATACGAGCGATCCAAAGCTGACGGAATTGACGTTTACGTTGACGACGATCGCGGTAAGCGTATTGACCTGCTTTAGTTACTGCTTGATAAGCAACACGATAAACACGACTACGTGCTCCGTAATAACCTTTAGCTTGCTTTAGAACCTTTTTGTGACGTGCACGAGCTTGTACACCACGTTTTACTCTAGCCATTTTCTATTTCTCCTAATTAACCGTGACGTAATAGTTTTTTAACTGACTTAATGTCAGATGCGGCGATCATGTGCTTAGCACGAAGATGACGCTTAACTTTAGTACGGCGTTTAGTCAAAATATGACGTAAGCCAGCTTGTTTGAACTTGTAGCCATTAGCTGTTTTTTTAAAGCGCTTTGCAGCACCTTTATTGGTTTTCATTTTAGGCATGTGAATAATTCTCAAATTTATACCGTTCCTAATAAAAAAAAGGTATATGCCAAATATTAAGTAGCGAGGGCGAAACTGACTTTTCACACAATAAAGTGTAAACAATCAATTTACTTGCAAGCCTGTACTACCAGCGTAAAGATAAAATTGGTGAATTAAACTTTTATTCAATAAAGAACAAAAGTTTAATTACTTGTCAAACCAAGGATTATCTATTTTTAGGGGCTAAGACCATCACCATTTGACGTCCTTCTGCTCTACGCGGAAAGAACTCAAGCACGGTTAGTTCTTCTAAATCGTTTTTAACACGAGTTAAAAGCTGTAAACCTAGCTCTTGGTGGGCCATTTCACGGCCACGGAAACGTAATGTAACCTTGACCTTGTCGCCGCCTTCTAAAAAGCGTTTCAGGTTACGTAATTTCACCTGATAATCGCCTTCATCTGTACCAGGACGGAATTTAATTTCCTTAACCTGTATTTGTTTCTGGTTTTTGCGTTGTTCTTTCTGTTCTTTAGCTTTTTCATAGATAAACTTGCCGTAATCCATGACCCGACAAACGGGTGGTTTGGCAGTTGGGCTTATTTCAACAAGATCTACACCGGCTTCATCAGCTTGGTCAAATGCTTCATCTAACGTAACAATGCCACCCGGTTCTCCATCAAACTTAATTAAACGAACTTCGTTGTCAGTAATACCTGTGATTAACTCATTTAAACGATGTGCTGGCTCTTTCTGCCCGCCTCGTTGTCCACCTTTAATAGCCATGTTCCTCCAAAGAACTTTGTACCAAGTACCTGCAGTTATATTAACTTAGCAAGTACTGGGATTAATAAAATGTTTTGATGCGTGTTTTAAACTCTATTATAAGTAATTTAAGCGCTAACTACGAGAGTTAACTTCTTTACTTAATTTTGTAATAAAGTCATCAACAGACATTTTTCCTAAATCTTCACCACTTCGAGTTCTAACAGCAATTTCACCTGCTTCCATTTCTTTGTCACCTATAACTAACAAATAAGGAACTCTCTTTAAAGTGTGCTCGCGGATTTTAAAGCCTATCTTCTCATTTCTCAAGTCTAGTTTTGCTCTAAAGCCATTTTCTTTTAGTTTTTTAACAACTTTTTCACAATATTGACCTTGTTTGTCGGTAATATTCATAATTGTTGCGTGAACTGGCGATAACCACGTTGGAAATTTACCTGAGAACTCTTCGATTAAAATACCAATAAAGCGCTCTAAAGATCCTAAAATAGCTCGATGAATCATTACCGGAGTATATCTTTCGTTGTCTTCACCAACATAAGTTGCGCCTAAACGCTCTGGCAAAGCAAAATCAAGTTGTACTGTGCCACATTGCCAACCACGGCCTAAACAATCCATTAAAGTGAATTCAATTTTAGGACCATAAAAAGCCCCTTCGCCAGGTAAGTACTCAAATTTGATGTTACTGTCAGTTAATGCTTGCGCAAGACCTGCTTCAGCTTTGTCCCAAATTTCATCACTACCAATGCGATTTTCTGGACGAGTAGACAATTTAACAACAATATCTTCAAAACCAAATGAACCGTAAACGTCGTATACCATTTCGATACACTTAGTCACTTCGGCTTGTACTTGAGACTCCATGCAGAATATATGTGCATCATCTTGGGTAAAACCACGTACGCGCATCAAACCATGTAAAGAACCCGATGGTTCATTACGATGACAACAGCCAAACTCAGCAATACGCAAAGGTAAATCGCGGTACGACTTTAAACCTTGGTTAAATATTTGCACATGACCTGGGCAGTTCATTGGTTTTATCGCGTATTCACGCTTTTCTGAGGTAGTAGTAAACATACCATCAGCATATTTATCCCAATGTCCTGATTTTTCCCAAAGGCTTCTGTCCATCATCATTGGCGCTTTAACTTCGTCGTAATCATATTCGTGTAATTTTTCACGAACAAATTTTTCTAACTCAGTATAAATAGTCCAACCATCGTTATGCCAAAACACCATGCCTGGCGCTTCTTCTTGCCAATGGAATAAATCTAATGTTTTACCAATTTTACGGTGATCGCGCTTTTCAGCTTCAGCTAAACGTACTATATACGCTTTAAGTTGCTTTTTATCAGCCCATGCAGTGCCGTAAATACGTTGCAACATTTTGTTGTCTGAATTACCACGCCAATAAGCACCTGCGACTTTCATTAATTTAAAATGATGGCAATGGCGCATGCTAGGTACATGAGGACCACGACACATATCAATGTATTCTTGATGATGATATAAAGCTGGTGTATCTGTTTTCTCAATGTTTTCATCAAGAATAGCTAGTTTATAAGTTTCACCACGTTCAGTAAAAGCATCATAAGCATCTTGCCAAGAACCTGTTTTTTTAACCACTTCATAGCCGGTACGTGCTAATTCAGTCATACGCTTTTCAAGCTTAACTAGATCATCTTCGGAAATTGATTCTTCGAGATCAATGTCATAATAAAAGCCATTTTCAATCGTTGGACCGATAGCCATTTTAACATTTGGGTATAACTGCTTTATTGCATGCCCTAATAAATGTGCACATGAGTGACGAATGATCTCCAGACCTTCACTATCTTTATTAGTGATAAGCTGCAAAGAGGCATCTTGAGTAATTAATTCACATGCATCAACAAGATTTCCGTCGATACGACCGGCAATGGTAGCTTTAGCTAAACCAGGGCCTATATCTAAGGCAACATCCATTACAGATACCGCTTGTTCGAAAGCGCGTTGTGAACCGTCAGGGAGAGTTATTACAGGCATGAAATTTTCCTTATCAGTGGCGGCACATACTAGGCGTCGCATGAAGTGTATTAAAATAAGGCGCGAATTGTAAAAGCCTTGCTGTTTATACACAAGTGTTTTAACAGAATATTTCACTTTACCAAGAGAAAAAACCAATAATGTAGCAGAAATACGTTATTATTTAACATGGTTACGACTGAAACAAACATCAATTTACTGGATTATTTTTTGACATTAAACGCATTAAAAGTAATAAAGATGACAATTGTTGCTTTAATTATTATGTTCGTCATTAGCGATACTTACATTGTACAAGCCGCTTCTTTGACACCAGAACACCCGTGGAAAACATGGAAGCAATCTCAAAACCTCAGTGTTAGCTCTAGAGTGTCACCCATTGATAAATTGACCGAAATAAAAGCAACGGCAATTGTCAATTCTAGCCTGTCAGGTTTTTTATTGTTTATACAAGATGTCAATAACACACCGAAATGGTTAACCAATGCAAGTAGCAGTAAAATAATTAAAGTTTTTTCCGCAACTGAGCATATCTTTACGGTTAATTTTGCGGCTATTTGGCCATTAGATCCTAGATATTCACAACTTCATTCACATTACTGGCAAAATAGTAACTTATCAGTAGAAATAGAATTGGAAGATGATTTTAGTGTTGATATAGAACATTCAGATGTAGTGCGGGTAAAATTTTATCAGGGGCATTGGTTACTCACCCCTAGAATAAATAAAGAGCACCAGAAACAACTCCTCATTGAATACACTTTTATTGCTGATAGTGGTGGAAAATTGCCAAAATGGTTTGCCGATCAATTAGCATTAAAATCAATTTTAAAATCGATGAAACAAATAAGCCTACAGTTGCCACAATCAAAGTGGCAACAACAAAACATACCAGGCATTACCGAGCTAAGCTTATAGCTTAGCTCGTAGGTTTAAGTTTTGACTACCCGTTACTCTTTAACATTGATAACGCCATCGCTTCAGCGATCTTTATACCGTCAATACCTGCCGATAATATACCTCCGGCATAACCCGCGCCTTCACCTGCTGGGTATAAGCCTTTAGCGTTTAGGCTTTCTAATGTTTTTCTATCACGTGTTATTTGAATAGGCGATGAGGTACGTGTTTCTACGGCGGTTAATGTCGCTTCATCCATAGAAAAACCTTTAATTTTTCTTTCGAATGCCGGTAACGCTTCGCGAAGGGCGGTAACAGCATAATCAGGCAAAGCACCACTTAAGTCACAATAGGTTACGCCAGGTTTATACGAGGGGGTAACACTGCCATGCTCACCACTTTTTCTTCCCGCTAAAAAGTCACCAACCAATTGAACTGGGGCGTCATAGGTACCGCCCCCCATATTAAAGGCTTGTTCTTCTAGTCGACGTTGAAACTCAACGCCAGCCAAAACAGAATGATCTTTCGCGCCAAATTTACCTTGGGTAAAATCTTCTGGCTCAATACCCACAACAATAGCGCTATTTGCATTACGCTCATGTCGCGAATATTGGCTCATACCATTAGTGACTAAATGCCCTTCTTCTGAGGCTGCGGCGACTACAGTACCGCCGGGACACATACAAAAACTATAAACAGAGCGGCCATTACTACAATGATGAACCAACTTATAATCGGCTGCACCTAAAATTTCATTGCCCGCATTTTGACCAAAACGCGCTTCATCAATAACTGACTGCTCATGCTCGATACGAAAACCGACAGAAAATGGCTTAGCTTTTATATAAACACCTTGCTCATGAAGCATTTTAAAGGTGTCGCGAGCACTATGCCCTATCGCCAAGGCAATATGAGCTGTTTCAATATGTTCGCCACTAGCCAGTGTTAAACCCGTAACTTGTTTGGCTGTAAAGTCGGCTAACACACCTTCATCAAATGAGACTGTCTCGTCATTTTCAAAGTGTATTTGTTCAACTCTTTGTTCAAAGCGAACTTCACCACCCAGTTCAAAAATTTTTGCACGCATTTTTTCGACCATGGTCACTAACTTAAACGTACCAATATGCGGTTTACTAACAAACAATATTTCTTCTGGTGCACCTGCTTCAACAAATTCGTGCAGCACTTTACGGCTATAATGTTTAGGATCTTTGACTTGGCTATAAAGTTTACCATCAGAAAAAGTGCCCGCGCCGCCCTCGCCAAATTGAACATTTGACTCAGTATTTAATATTTTTTTTCGCCAGAAGCCAAACGTGTCTTTAGTTCGCTCGCGTACTTCTTTGCCCCGTTCTAAAACAAGGGGTTTAAAACCCATTTGCGCTAATAGTAAACCGACAAATAAACCACAAGGCCCCATACCAATAACCACTGGACGTTGCTTTATCTTCTCTGGCGCACTCGCTACAAAGTTATAGGTCATATCTGGCGTTAATTTAACATGGGCGTCTTTTCTGAATTTTTCTAGTAATTGCTCATCTATATTTGTGCTCACATCCAATGTATAGATAAGCAAAATATTATTTTTTTTACGCGCGTCATAACCACGTTTAAATACGCTGAACTCTATTAATTCCTCTTTGGTTATCGCCAATTTTTTAAGTATTGCTTGCTCAATAGCATCAGGTTGGTGATTCAACGGTATTTTAATATCGGTTAGGCGTAACATGGTTTCAAGTCCAAAAATAAGAGGAGTGGTAAAATCTGGCGCTATTTTACCTGATAGTTATGCTCATACCAATTGAATTAATTAATTCACCGCTTAGTGATAATTAAAAGGCGTTGTATATGTATATCAATTATTTAAGTGTAACGGTGTATTTCAATTGGTATTGGTTGAAACAAGGGATTGAATTTAACGAAAAGAAAGGTATGATCGCCAATATTACTTACCTTCTCTAGAGTCAAATATGACCTTTGTTGTTACCGATAGCTGCATTCGCTGTAAATACACCGACTGTGTGTCAGTGTGTCCCGCAGAAGCTTTTTTTGAAGGGCCTAATTTTTTAGTGATTAGTCCAGATGATTGTATTGACTGTGATTTATGCCCTGTTGAATGCCCTGTGGGTGCCATTTATCATGAAGATGACGTCCCTGAAGATCAAAAAGAATTTATTCAGTTAAATGCCGAACTTGCCAAAGTATGGCCAAGAATCACCGAAGTTAAAGCCCCTCCTGAAGATGCAAAAGAATGGGATGATATCCCTAATAAATTAAAATATCTTACGGTTGACGAATAGTAATAACCCCCCGGCAAGCAGTTTCAATAAAAATAGCTATACTTCACCTATGTTTTGGGAAAAGCCTTTTAAACATTGGTGAGTATTATGTGGCATATTATTGAACAAGCTATTACTGAAAAGATCGGTGTGCCGTTTAAAATTGAAGAAAAAAATCCTTTATCTGCTGGTATTTCTATCGACAACCCTATGAATGGCAATGATCAACCATTAAACCTTTCTTTTAAGGTATCCAGTGCTAAACGCAGTTTTTTTGTAAAATTAAACAGTAAAGAAAACTTAATTAACTTCCAAGCTGAAGCCTATTCATTAAAGCAATTAAAAAAATTAACCCATGTCCCTTGCCCTGATGTAACCACTATAGGGATTAGTTTAGATAAAAGTTTTTTAATACTTGATTACATAAGCTTCAGTAAGGCAAAGCCCGTGCTTTGGTACCAACTTGGACAGCAGCTAGCTCAAATGCACCAAGAAACCTCTCATGGTCAATTTGGCTGGCAACATGACAATTTTATTGGTAACACTATTCAGCCAAACTATTGGAGCAGCAATTGGACTACATTTTTTTCACAGCAACGCATTGCTTGGCAACTACAACTTCTTTCTGAAAAATCAGTTATTCTCGGCAACATAGATCACATAGCTAAAATTTGTCATGACGCTTTATTACACCATAATGTAACGCCTTGCTTAGTGCATGGCGACTTATGGCAAGGTAATACTGGCTTTACTTTTGAACAAGGCATGATATTCGACCCTGCTTGTTACTACGGTGATCGAGAGGTAGATATTGCTATGACCGAATTATTTGGTCAATTCCCTGATGACTTTTACCATGGTTATCAAGCCGAATACCCACTTGATAACGGCTATGAACAACGAAAGATCATCTATAATTTTTATCATATTCTTAATCACGCCAATATTTTTGGCGGCTTATACATAGAACAAGCAAAAGCAACACTCTCTCGTATTATGTCTATGACCGTTCACTAATTGAGGTCAACAGAATCATAACAATTAACAGGTAAGCGGTTAGTTTAACTAAAAAACCATAATTATTTAAAACGTAAAAATATAAATTATCATTAAAATGGTTGGGAAATATGATGACTAAAAATATTAGTGAACAACGCATTGAATGCCCACACTGTGGACACCATATCAAAGCAACCATTGATTCATCTGGTGGCGACCAAGATTATTACGATGAGTGCCCTGCTTGCTGCAAAGAAATTCACTATCACTTGCACATTGATGATTATCATCAAAAAATACAGCTAGCCATTGATAGTGATGACGAACAAATTTTTTAACCTCACTTACCTATAAATTTCACTCAGCTATAATATAATTTATAGCTCACAGTTAAGTCTTGCTTGAAAAGTACTTATTCAATAACATGGCGCCCCTTATATACCCTTTAATTCTTTAAGCCCTAATGAACTTTTCCTCTTTTTCTATCCATACAAGAAGTTTACTTAAACTCGCCTACCCTATTTTAATTGCCCAATTGATTCAAAATTTAATGGGCTTTGTTGATATTGTAATGGCGGGTCGTGTTAGCGCCACCGATATGGCTGCCGTTGCCATAGCCAATAGCATTTGGTTGCCTTTAATATTAACTATTTATGGTTTGGTTATGGCACTTGCGGTGATTGTTTCTCAACTTGCCGGCGCAAAAAACTATTTAGCCATTAGTGACCAAACCTATCAAACCGCTTGGATCGCCTTAGCATTAGGCCTATCACTAATTGGGTTGTACTACCTGCTTGCGCCAATTATTGCTCCCGCCATTGAATTAGAGGGTAAATTAAAACCGTTATTATTTGATTATTTACGTTACATTGTTTGGGGTGCACCCGGATATTGCCTCTACCTTGTGTTGAGAAACTACTCCGAAGGATTGTCATATACTAAGCCAACGATGATAATAAGTATTATTGGTTTAATTATTAACATCCCAGCTAATTATATTTTTATCTACGGTGAGTTTGGTGTTCCTGCATTAGGCGGTGCTGGCTGTGGAATAGCGACAGCCATAGTTTACTGGGCTATGTTTATCAGTATGGCTATTTATGCCTATAGATCAAAAATATTAAAAAAAGCCTCACTTTTTGAACAATTCTACTGGCCTAATTTAGCGAAAATAAAAACCATTCTATTATTAGGTACGCCAATTGCTTTATCATTATTATTTGAAGTGAGCTTATTTGCAGTTGTTGCAATAATTTTAGTACCTTTTGGAGCCGAAATAGTTGCAAGCCATCAAATAGCGCTTAACTTTAGTGGTTTGATATTTATGGTGCCATTAAGCTTAGCCATGGCAACTACGATAAAAGTGGGTAACGCTATAGGTAATAATGATCACCAAAAAGCAAAAGACTACACTATCCACGCTATTTCATTAGGATTACTGCTTGCTGTTTTTACCGCCATAATCACCGTACTTTTTAGGGTGCCTATTGTTAGCATTTACACCTCAGAGCTTCCGGTGATAGAAGTTGCGGCTAATATTATGCTTCTAGCAACCTTGTATCAGTTTTCAGATACCGTTCAAGTTGTGTCAGCCGGTGCACTTAGAGGGTATAAAGATACAAAGTTTATTTTATATATCACTTTTATCTCTTATTGGTTAGTTGGGTTAACTGTTGGCCTAGTTTTAGGTATCACCGACTGGGTTGTTCCCAAAATGGGGCCTTATGGTTTTTGGATTGGTTTTATTACTGGCTTAACAACAGCAGCCGTTTTACTTGCTTGGCGTTTAAACATAATTCAAAAACGCGTAGCGAATACCTATGCAAAAACAGCCTAGCATTACCATAGTAGTAGTTTTATTAGCTCTATTGCTGTAAAAACAAGCAACAAAACTACGTTTGTGAAAAATTTTGATTAATTTGCATAAAAGCACTTGCAAGCAACAAAATTGGCGGCTAACATAGCGCCTCGTTGAGTCACTCAACATCTGTTAAGTTTTTATACCTCCGTAGCTCAGCTAGTTAGAGCAAGCCTTTATAACGGTTTTCGGAATTATATGGGTACAAGTATTAGCATAAACTTGTACACAATGAATTTAAAGATTATTTGCTCGCTTAGCTCAGTTGGTTAGAGTACTTGCATGACATGCAAGGTGTCGCAGGTTCGAGTCCCGCAGCGAGCACCACATTAGGGTTTAATAACCCACTAAGAGAACCCGTAAAGCCCATAACCAAAGGTTTTACGGGTTTTTTTATGTCTTTTGCTATTTTATACCGTTCCGTGACATCCTCACTTTTAAGTAGTACCTTTAGTAGTACCTTTAGTAGTACCAGCATATAAACATAAAATGTGGTACTACTTAAATGGCTAGAACAACGACATTAACTAACACAGAAGTAAAGCAAGCTAAACCCAAAGACAAAGTTTACAAACTTAGTGATGGTGGTGGCTTACAGTTAAGAGTTAAACCTAATGGTACTAAATCTTGGTTGCTTGACTACTTTAACCTTTCACCAAAAAGCGTACCTCGCTAGGCTTAGGTGCTTATCCTGAAGTTTCATTAGCCGAAGCTAGAAAAAAACGCTTAGCCGCACGAGAGTTATTGGCCAAAGATATAGATCCTAAAGAACATAAAGACGATAAACACCGAGAACAATTACTTTCCGCCAGCAATACTTTCAAGACTGTAGCGACCGACTGGTTTGCCATCAAAAAAACGACCGTTGCCGAAGTTACCGCTAGAAGCCTATGGCGAAAGTTTGAAAACCACGTATTCCCTAAACTTGGTCACCCTAGTGAAAGCGCGAAGGCACAATGGTCTGAAATTGATTTTGAAAATCAGCTTTGGACGATACCTGCCGAACGAATGAAAATGAGGCTAGAACATAAAATCCCTTTAACACCACAAACCATTGAAATATTAACACGATTAAAACCACTGAGCGGTGATAGAAAGTACCTATTCCCTTCTTACATTGATCACAATAAACACTGTAATATTGAATCAGCAAATAAAGCACTCGGTCGTATGGGTTATAAAAACAAATTGGTCGCTTATGGTTTACGCGCCTTAGCCAGTACAACACTCAATGAACAAGGCCATGATCCTGACGTTATTGAAGCTGCCCTGTCACATGTAGATAAAAATGAAGTAAGACGCGCTTATAACCGCGCTGAATACCTTGAACGTAGACGTGTATTAATGTGCTGGTGGTCACAGCACATTAATACAGCAACATCTGGAAAAGTTAGTGTTGAAGAGAATATTAAGCATTTAGAAGTTGTTTGAATTATAAATGCTTAAAATCCTCATAGATTTTCGATATTGAGCCGCTTTACATCATGCTGCACTAAGGTCGTAACACGCTAATTTAAAAGAAAAATAAATAACGGTAAATTAAAGTACCCTGCATTATACCCTTGAGCTACTGGCGCTCTGTAATAACTGGATTGTTTCCAAAAAATTCAATATAACCTTAAAGTTTCAATAGCTATAACTGGCTTTATTTTATCAAACATAACACGGAAAAGTCAGCTTTAGGCAAGATAGGTTACATTAAATTAGACCGTTTAATCTAACTCGCTAACGCCCCCATAACGAGATAGGAACTAACCGTCACTATTGCCACCTTATAGACATTAGATGCTTAGCGCCTAAAGCTGATTTGGATTAGGTTTTGTATTATTAAGCCATAGTCACTTGTTAGGTGCGAATTAATCACACTTAGGGATATCACTTCTCGTTAAGCCTACCACTCTAAGAATATCATCTAATGGTAAAGAGCTAGATTTTTTTGGCACTGGTTTACGCCCTAAATTTTTGGCAACTAATACTTGGCTCAAATTTCCATTTATATAGATACCGATTCCAAGTTTGCATTGGTTAGGCCAAATATTTCTTGACTCATATCTATTAACTTTGGATTCTAGGCTACTTTGAGATCCCGCATATCCTCTTAATATATGTGAATCTTCAATAGACCATTCGCTATAAGAGGTTCGGATAACTACATGTAAATTGGGCTTATCTACAATTTTAGGATTCGTGATATTGTATAGCATCGTTGAATCATTGCTATCTAATAGTCTCCTCTTAGTCTTTGACACGAATTTTCCCCTTCCAATTCTATTTTTAATTTGGTCGCAATAGTCGACATAAATGCAAAGCTATTTAAGCAACTTGTTATAACCCGCTGACGGATAAACTAAATTTTAAAAAATTTGTTTGTTTCTGATAACTCTAATACAACAGAATCTCTCTTGAAAATATCAAACTCATCGCCTGTTAACTTATCACTTAAAACAGCTACGATATATTGACCTGTACTTCGGTTTGCATTTTGGAAAATATCGAATACTTGGTTCACATCAACATCTTCAATACTGTCATGAATTACAAATGTTGGGCGTTTTAACTTTTTCTCATTTACGAAATTGATATATGCCAAATCAAATGCACTCAGTTCACCTTTCTTTTTTCCTCCTGTTGAATTTGGTGATATACAAGCGATGTCAAACTCACACTTTTCTTTATCAAGATTAAAGTTTAAATCGAAAATATATCTTTCGTTATAAAAAGACTTACTTAGATCACCGAAATATTGATTAAATAGCTCAGTGTTACTATCGAGTTCAACAGTATTACTATTGATTTTATCAACTACCTTAGATTTAGTATCTTCTAGAAGCTTGATTGTTTCTTTTGTGTCCTCTATTTTCTTTAATAGAGCGCTTGTACTAGCAATATTCTCTCTGATAGATGATAGATCGTTATACATTCGTCCGATTGATTTTAGAGTGTCTGGTTCATTTATATTTTTAAACACACTTGCTTCTTTTTCCTGCATATTATTTATATCAAGACGAACACTAGCAGAGATAGATTCAACACTAAGCAACTCAGTTTCTATCAACTTAACTTTATTTGATAAGACTTTATTATGAAAAACAACCAGCTCCCCATACGATCTTTTTAACTCTCCACTTATAGCAATCCCAGCTTCTGCATAGATATCAGATAGCTCTCTTCCATTAACATTCGTTGCACTACTTTTAAGGTTTTCAATCGATTTATTTAGATAATTTATTTTATTCTCTGATTTTGAATAAGATAATGTCAGATCAGATATTTCACTTTGCACTCTGACAAGCTCTTTAACATTAGTCTCCTGATTATCTTTAAAATCAAACTCTGATATTCTTTGCTTTAACAGTTCAGCCTCTGCCTCAAGAGGTTTAATCATTTTGACTAGAGAAGTTTCCTTATGCGGTTTTCTGTATGCGGCTAAATGCTTTTTTTTAGTTGATACCTGATTATTAATTGATGCTTTTTCTTTTAGTAACTCTAATCCTGTAAACCCGAAAAGAAAAAGATACACTTGATCATATGAATCTGGCTTAGAATTTAAATGTAAAAACCTTGTGGTGTTTTGCATTTTATCGTTTGTATTGCGTATAAATTTATGGCTTAAATTCCGCACCGAAGGTTTATCGCTTTGTTGGCCAAATATTTGTGTGGATACTAGTTCTTTATATTTTTTACTATCTGCACTTTCACGGTTTATATAATAAAAAGCATCTTTTGTATTCGTTTTTAAATCCCTAGAAATGACATAAGGCTTATTATCAAAACCGAAAAATTCTAGCTCTACTAAAACCTCATTATTATCTAAGAAATTAGTAACTTCAGGAATAGTCTTTTTAAACTCAGGCTCTGTATAAATATCGTCACCGGAAGAAAGAAACAAGTAATCTATTAATCTTGAGGGTGTTGATTTACCGACACTATTACCACTTTGTGCGCTCTTTGAGTCTGAATTGAGTATTAAATTCAGACCTTTTTTGAATTGAATACTTCTAAGTAGTTCTTTGTTCTTAAATACATTTAATTTATGAAGTTGCATATACTAAAAATCCATTTTCGTTAAGGTCTAAGGCACCGATAATGTAAAGCCAATCTAAAGAAAAAGTGAATACTTCATAAGACATATCTAGCTTATCTTTTATTGCAGCGTACAGTTCTTCAATTCCTATTTCAGTAAAGTCTATTGACGACAATTCATTTAAAATTGAGGCACCAATATAAATTGGATTTAACATAGGGTCAGAATCAATTGTGATCATTAGGGTTTTCCAAAACAATACATTCTATTATTGAGTAGCTCGTAATAAGGGCTATTCCAAAGTTTATATCTTCATCATAGTAACCTACCTGTAAATCAGAAGAGGCTCTTACAAATTCACTAGACAATGACATAACCCTTTGAACAATATTGTCCGATTGTGCTTTTAGATTTTTTAAGTCAAATGGCTTAGAACTGATTCCAAAATCCGAAAGAGCATTTCTGTAAAACATCTTCATTTGACGTTTTAATTTTGTGCTTCCGTTGTTAATAAGTTGGTTTAGTTGAGTTATAGAACTATCAATTAAAACTGAGTTATCAACGTATTCATCGACTAACCAGCGATGAGTAACTAAATCATTAAAATTTATTTTGATTTCAATTTCAGCAGGATCTCGACTTAAATTACATGACTCTGTATTTGAAGTGGCAATTATTTCAACTAACTTACCTAATATACTAGAACGAGCAACCCTATTTTCATTGCTAATATTTACAGGGCCTAAGTTATCCTTAAAGGTGACACCTTTACTCATATCAGCCTCGATTATCTATATTTACAGAACCAGAATTATCTTGAAAATATTGTGATTTTTCACCTTGGATTATTTCATTATTATTCTCTGTTTTATTTATAGATAACCTTAAGTCATTGTTCTCTTCGTTTATAGTTGTAACCTGTAAGTTAAGTTTCTCTATAGCTTTCAGAGCTTTCCCTTTAGCTAAGGCTTGATAAATCGCAATAATTGCAGCTATTAACGATAAGGTATAACCAATAACTCCAACAACGGGGTTTGATAAGAATGTTGTTAACTCATCCATGCTTTATTGAATCTCCATTTTATTTAATTACCCAAATCTAAAAGGGGTAAACAGCTTTTTATGAGGCAAAGTGACCGCTTTCATATAGACGGACAACCAATCTCAAAATTATGAATAGAAACACCATAGCGTGTGAATACCTCTATATCAATAAGTTACTAATACTTCACTGACATTTTACGTTGAAAGGAGGAATTTTGCCCCCCTTTGTTATGGGGAAAGAGTGCATTTCACCAAACTCTGTATTAATACAGCTTAAAATTTACATTAGAAAATATAGGGAAAATAATTTGTGGTTAATGTCTCTAAGGCACAAAGAAGACTATGGCAGCAGAACATTAAAATGGTGGTTAAAGTATTATTCTAAGGCTCACTAATGCCACACTGCTGACCCTTTATAGATAACTAAAAAGCCGCCTCAAAAGGACGGCTTAGTGTGCCACTTTGAGTCGTTTGGCTTTACTCCAAATGTTTTAGAAATATCTCAAAAGCAGAAATTTTAGAGTTGATTCTTTTTTTTGTATTTTCCCTATAAGCTGACTTTTTGAATGAGAGCAACATAAGCCTAACAACATTACCAGACTCATAGAAAAAGTAAGTCTTGTCAACTTATAACAGGCTCAGGTACGTGTATTAGCTAGCCTCTATCTGTTCTTCATATACATATTGCTGCATTGAATAATCATCAGGGTGTTCTTTCATCGCAAAAGCTTTGATTTCTTGCTGAGTTGCTTCTTCATCCATGAACGCCTTCGCCTCTACCTGTTCTTCATACACATATTGCTGCATTGAATAATCATCAGGG
>JBLIEW010000055.1:0-33772 GCA_047633255.1 Colwellia sp. | reverse complement strand
TTCAAGTATGCACTTAAAGCATAGCTGAACCACTAAAGTTACTAGTAGATGGTTGGGGCGCAGCCGCTGTTTTGCTAATAAGCTACATCCATGTAGCGTCCTTATCAAGTAGTGCAACGCAGGACTGATTTTCTAGCTTAGCTCCCTACGGGCAAGCCGAGAAAGGGTCATCTCCTGCGTTATGGATTTCGATAATAGAACAACTATTCTCTTCAATCCATGCCTTGTACCTAACCCTTTCTCGACTGGCTGAAACCTGCATCTTGAGGTGGAGCGGGTATAATCCTTTACTCAATGGGTAAATACACATCAGTAATCATTTCATTTTCTGGTACTTCAGGAAAAAGGCTAACCCTTTCGAAAAAAATAGGGAAGTCTCTAACTTCAAAGTTTGAATTATTCAGCCATTCTGAATAGAGATAACTCACTGTCAAACTAATAGAATCATCACTACCAATATGCCTAACTACTGCACACTTACCAGCAGGAATAACTTTGTTTATGATTCCATATGAATTTTTCTCAACCAAATTTTCAATAGCACAACATATATCAAACCTGTAGTTTTCTGGAGCTGTATTATTCGGATCATCATAAACTAAATTGAATGTCTTACTTTTACTAGGCGGAAGGTAGTTTTCTTTTCTCCAGTCGATAAATTTTTTAATTGTGTTACCAAGAAGGCTTGGCGCTTCTCTGTGTTCCATTGTAGCTATTAATGTCTTTGGAAAATCAATAACTTTCGTATCAAAATTAACATTATTACTCATGATTTTAATCCTTAGTTTTAGTATTGGTTCGTATTGCGAGTGCCAAGGAGTCCAATCGGGTGTTCGTCTAAAATCAGACGGACTTTTATTAAATTTTTTTTTGAAAGCACGAGAGAATGCTTCGTGACTTTCATAACCATTCGCCAGCGCTATATTTACAATCCTCTCATCTTTGTAAGCTAATTGGTAAGCGGCTCTTTTTAATCGCAGCAACTTCACAATAGACATTATAGGCATCCCAAAAAATGCAGAACACTGCCTGTGAAAATGATATTTTGATAAATATGCTAATTGGCAAAGTTTCTTAGTATCAAGATCTAAATCGAGATTAGCTTCTATATAGTTTATAACTTTAACAAACCGATCTTGATATTTTGTCACTTCAATACCCCTCTCTCCTCAACAACTAGATATTAAAACTATAGAAACCTATTATCTTGACCAAAGTTGCTCAATGCTGATGAAATATAACAATCATATTATGACAGATAACAGTAATACGACAACAAACTATATATGAGAAAGTCTATGCACAAAATTAAAAATCCTGTCAGGAATACGCACTTTAAAGTCATGCCAATGCGACTTCGTGACTGGCAGCAATGTGGCTAACTCGTCAGTCGAGGAGATATTTAAAAGGGCTGGTGTTCGATGACTCCAGTAAAAATAAGGGGTCGGTGACAAATGAGACGTATTTGTCACCGACCCCTTTTCTCCTTCGCTATTTTGGCCAACTATTACTTAGCCCGTTAATATGGGCGTTAAATGGCACTTTGTTTTTTTTCTGTAATAGAATGTAATAGTTTCTGCTTAGTTTTCCTATATCCTCGTCAACTTAGTCCTAATTTAAGGGCGCTGCTTAATTGAGTAAACCTCAATTAAGCACAAACCTAGTTTTTATCATTGAGTGTTTTACGCACTCATAAATTGTAGTTTTTGGCTTAATAAGCTCGGCTATAAACACAACGTTTAGGTATTTTGTTCGTGGCAGTTGTGCCCGTTAACAAGTGCTTAAAGTCGGAGCACGGATGATCACTCGAACAAAAACATTTAAAACTAGCGGTCTTTAATTATACAAGAACAATATTTTCTACATTAATATTCAATCAATTTTAAAATCATTACGGAGAAATTAAATGTCTACTTATAAAATACTAAGCTTTTGTGGCGGCGGTGAAAGAGGTTTAATGTCAGTCATAATGTTACAACGACTACAAGCAGATAATCCAGGCCTCTTACAAAACACTGATATGCTCACTGGTTGCTCTACAGGAGCCGTCATTTCTAGCTTTCTCGCTTTATATAAGAGATACAACAGTTTTGAAAGCGAAGAGTCTGTCAAACAGGCATTGGATAATATAATGACTCTCTATACAGACACAATGCCTAAAATTTTTGCAACCGGAGGTAAAAATCCTTTGGAGCCAGTAATCCCTAGCACGGTAATGGAAGCTTTTCTCAAGACAATGAGCGGGCTCATCGGTACAGACGTTGAGACTTTAGAAAAACTCACCATGGTTGATCTTAAGGATTGTTTTGATTTAATGTTTCCCGCATTCAACATTCAGAAATCGTCTCAGAAACAACCAGGAAACCACCTCGGAACAATTGAAAACACCTCTTGGGGTATGGAATTATTCAACAACTTTGATCAGTCAGACACAGGCACAGCCTATCTGCTTGACGCAGTAATCGCCAGTAGTTCAATGCCCGGCATGAATGGATCTGCTAGTGTACATTCCTCAGACGGAGAGCTGGCTCTTGGCCAATTTGTTGATGGTGCTTTTGTTAACCATGATCCAACTATGGCAGCTGTTTCTATGGCAGTTAGCCAAGGCCATAAACTGGAAGATATTTCTGTTATTTGTTTTGGTACTGGATTCATGGGGAATTACATTGCCAACGAAAACACTGAGTCTTGGGGCTCCGCTCAGTGGTTAAACTCGGAAGTTCAGATAGACCAAAATATTTATAAAACTAGTCATATTCCATCTCTCTTTGCAAATGAAAATCGTGTAAATCCAACTCTTAACATGTGCTTAAATGGCACATCGACAAATGAAATACCAACACAATCTAGCCTATTACTTGGTCAACGTTATGCTTATCTTAACCCAGACCTACTTACCACTTATATTTCAGAAACTGCACACACCGTAGGTGAGATTAAAAAAATGTGGGATTTTGCAAATGACGTAGACCTAAAAAGTGCGAATGATGTCATTAATAGATGTTGGCTATAAGCCTGGTAAGGAATCAAGTCGACATTAGATGAAGTGACCTCGGCCTATTTAAAGATTGAGATATTATCGCTATAATACTTGATGATCCCTTCAAGGCGGTAAAGATAATAAATTATGAGATAATCAGATCAATTGGAAGTATAGAGTCTAATTTAGATGATTGCCCCTTATTCTTATTTTTGATCAACTTGAGTCAGTGCCAGTGTTATTTACGACCTAACAACAATAGTAAAGTTGAAGGGTTATGCAAATCAAAATTAAGGTAAGCACATACCGAACATTGGTTATAACTATAAATAGTCTTTTTTGTATATATACCCTTAACTTAAAAAAATTAAAGAGAATAAATAATGAATGTAGTAAATATAATGATTGATTTTGAAGGTGTTATTGCTGATGCGAATGCGTCAACGTTAAAGGGTGGGGCCATAGTACAGTCTCCACATCATTTGGTAAATATAGATGCTTATATTGCTTACGGGGTGCCTAAAAATGTGTTATCGAGAACACCCAACAATGCCACTGTTACTATGACGGTTGAAGATACGTCTATTACTTCGGTACTAGATGAAGCTGTTTCTTTTATTGCCTTACCAGCCGTTTATTCGGGTAATGAAATCCGTTTTGATTGGATACCAAATGTTGAAAACTTATTATCACAAACACCTGAAAAAAGTACCCATAATAGTGATACTTATATTGCACAAAACGAAGGCACTGATAAGGGCGTTACTATGATCGCAGGATGTACTGCCGATGGTATTGCTTGGGTGTTTGAGTGGGATCCAACCATTATTGTTGAATTACCTGAATGACCCCCTTAAGCTTCAGCTGCTGTTTTTACTCATTAATAATTGCTGAAAACGCTGATCCTTTTTTACTTTATTTAATAAAACCGAGTTTTTAATTTCTTCCATTGGATAATTTTTATTTAATGCATTTGCAATATGAGCTAATGCTTTACTTGTTTTTTCTAATAAATCATAAGCGGTGGCGGCAAGAAAATTTTCTTGTCCGCTATTTTTAATGGTGATTTTTTCTAAAAACTTTAGTGCTGTATATTTATCTCCTGTGTTAACCAAATAGTATGATAAATGAGCTGACGCCATAGTGTCTTTAGGGTTTATAGATAAAGCTGCTGTGGCTAAATCACTCGCTTTTTTATAAGCATCAATGCTTTTATTGTTGTGCGCAAAACGATATGCATCAGCCAAGTTCCCCCAAATCAAATAATTACTATCCGAAATTGTTGATGCTTTTTCATAAGCACTAATCGCCTTATTATACTGTTTTAAATAAAAATACATGGTGCCTAAATTAGAATAAGCAAATCCTGCTGGGTTTATCTGAATTGCTTGTTTAGTATAGTTAATTGCTTCTTCAATTTTATCAATAGAATAGTATTCAGCGGCTATATTTAAATAAGCATAGAAGTTATTAGGAGTAGTCTTTAATTGCTGTTTGTATTGTTCAATAGCTTTTAAATAAAGGCCATGTTCATGATAAAAGTATCCTAAATGGGTTCTTCCTAACCAATTATTGGGAAAGAGCTTAATAGCTACTTGATATATATTTTCAGCTTTTTCAATATCACCTATTTTTGAAATAGTAAAAGCTAATTCAGTGTAAGATTTCAAATGATTTGGATATGCTTTTATATGCTCTTCCAATAAAGTAACTGCTTGTGTGTATTTTCCTGTTCTTGTCAATAATTGTGCTGATAAAAAATCAATCAAATGATGTTTTGGGTTAAGCAAACGTAATGACTCAATAGTTATCGCAACATTATCTAACCATTTTTGTTCTTTGGTTAGACGAAAATATCGCATTTGAGCAGTCGCTAGGCCGACATAAGCCGATTGATAACTCTTATCAATTGCTATGGCGTCAGTAAAGGCCTGCTCAGCGTTAGCCAAATTTCCCGCTTGATCTGAACGATAAAGATAGCCAGTACCATAAATATATTGTTTGTATGCGCCGTCAAATCCAGGCTTTTTACCCTTAAATTTTGCGGTTAACGTTTCGGGTTCATGCCAGTCTAACAAGCGTAATATTTGGCTTCTTATTTGGTTATACCCTTGAAATAATTCGTTGGCATCGATTATTATTTCAAGGGTTTTTAATTGTCTGCCATCTTTCGCATCAATAAGGCTTACCATTAATTGTCTAGTTGAACCCATGTGTTGAATGCTACCACTGATTACTAAATTAGCGCCGTACTTATCACTAATTTTTTGTACCGAAAGCGCTTTTATTTTACGTATCTCAGAGGTAGGAATAATCCAAGCATCACCTTGCGTTCGACCTATTTCTGCTAAGTCGCTGTTGAGTGATACCGCTAAGCCATCATTAAAGAGTTGCAACAAAGGATCACCACTAATATTTTCAAACGGTAATAACGCAATAACTTTTGCCTGTTTAACTTGCTGTGCAATAAGAGCTTGAGTAGAAATGGGGAAAACAACGCTGTTAATACTCCAAGCTAATACCGATAATAGCGGCAGTATTATAGCTAGTTTGCTTAAAGTATGCTGGCGTTGCCACCAGTTTTTATAGGCAATTTGCTCTTGATAAATAGCATTGATTTCTATTGATAATTCAGCAGAGTTTAGCCAACGCTGATTTTTATCATAGGCAAGCATCTTGTCTAATAAAGTAATTATGCGAGGAGACAATTTGGGTAAATAATGACTAATATGAGTATATTGCCCTTTAAGTATGTTTTGCTCGATACTTTGTTCAATACCATGCCCAAGCGTTGAACTCGCATGATTATAAAAAGGATGATGACCACAAAGCATTTGATATAAAACGATACCAAATGAAAAAATATCAATCTGGGGTGATAATGGCTTGCCTTCTAATTGCTCCGGCGCCATATAATGAAGTGTGCCATTATGAAGTAAGCCGTTATTATCTATAACATTAAGCTCACTGCCATTCGCTTGGTTTTTGACTAAACTAGCAATACCAAAGTCGAGTATTTTGATTTTATCTTGCTGATTCACCATAATATTTTGCGGTTTAATATCTTGATGAATAATGCCATGTTCATGGGCGAAAGCTATACCATTACTTATTTGACAGGCGTAAGCTAACGCCTTAGCTAAGGGTAAACCTTCCGCAGGGATCATTTCACTTAAGGGCAGTCCATCAATCCATTCCATCACAATGCAATGATCATTTTTATGCGGAACAACATCGTGAACAATAACAATGTTAGCGTGATTAAGTTTGCACACCATACGAGCTTCGTCGAGTAAACTGTCTGTTTTTATTGCTGCGGTAATTGGGTCAGCGCGGGGAGTAAGATGCATCAGCTTTAAAGCAACATTGCGCTCTAATTTACAATCATTTGCTTTATAAACGGTTCCCATCCCGCCTTTACCGATAACGTCGATAATAGAAAAATTGACCAAGGCATCAGTACAAGTTAAAAAATTGGCTTGAAGTGAAGCTTGTTGCTGTTTGGTGAAATGATTATTTACACTAGCATTAGCAACTAACACTGGTTTCACTTTACGCGTAATAGCAGGCTCAATAGAAGTGAATTTCAATTCACAATAACAACACTTTTTAGCCATGATTATATTTTGAGAAAAACAGTGTGGGCATTGCTGATAATGATTATTACTCATAAGGTATTTTAATTATTTACTTATTGTATTTGGCTTAAGATGAATAAAGTAAGTCATATGCCGTTGTTAACTACTTTTTGTGGCAAAAGATAAAACTATACTATCACTTGTGTATTTTGTTTTGCTACTATATGAAAAATATAATATTGTTAGTTTAAAGCATTTGTTAAATTAACTCTCAACTTATTCTATACCCGTTACCGTTCATCGCTACGATAATTAAGGACTCTGTTTTGGCTATTTTATTAGACTCTAGTGAAAATCAAGAAATCACCCTCCATCCACAGCATATTTTTGGACGTCGCCGTGGCGTAGTCACCACCGAGTTATCCGATGATGAAATATCAAGAGTACATGCGACGATTAGTTGGAATGGCGCTTATTGGTTATTGCAAGATACGAGTACAAACGGTAGTTATATTAATGGTAAGCATATTCAATTAGATGCAAAACATCGTTTGTCTCAGGGGGATGAAATTCATTTTGGTTCATTAAAGACCACTTGTTGGCGTTTACTCAACATTGAAGCGCCCAAAAGTATGTTAGTGTCACAACAATCAGGCCAAGCAAACCAAGAGAACATCGCGCTTTCAAATATTGTTATGTTACCCAGTGAAGAGCACCCTGAACTCATTTTTTATCAATCACTTCGTGGCACATGGGTTTATGAAAGCGCTGATGGCATTGTTGAGTTGAACGATGGTGATCAAATTAAAGTACAAGATTCTGTTTGGTTTTTTGTTGATGCTACGCCAATGGAAAAAACCAAAGCAATAGCAGAGAATGAAGAAGCAGCCGAAACGTCTAAGGTTGAAATTAACTTTAAAGTAAGTCAAAACGAAGAACATGTTTCACTAATGATAACGGTAGGTGATCTGGCGTTTGATTTAGGTAATAGAATTCATCACTATTTACTTTTACTATTGGCGCGACAACGTATATGCGATCGTGAAACAGACTTTTGTGATAAGGAGCAAGGTTGGATTGATAAAGATCAATTATGTAAAATTATGGGGTTGGAAGAGACTCATATTAATACACAAATATATCGTTTTAGAAAACAAATAATAGAAGCAATGACATCAACGAATATGCAACTTCAAGTAATCGAGAGGCGAAGAGGAGAAATTCGCTTTGCTTTTAATGATATTTGTATCAATGGCGTGAGTGCAAACCTCTCAGCGGTGACTCATTAATTTTGTTTTATACCTATACCCATCACACTTCAAAGTGCAAAGTTTCAGAGGGAATTAAAAGCGCTTAATCAGCTGAAATATTGTGTGAGTGTAATATTATGTAATTGTATAAAGCAACGTTATTTATTAGTTTGATTAACAGGAATATTGTGACGTTCACAATAAATTCTATGTGAAATTTAAAATCAAACTTAGCCGTTAGGTGGGAATAAATAATGACAATTAAATCTTTATTAAATAATGCATACTCGAAAAATTTGCACTACATATATGTTTATTGAATGCGCTTATAATATACAATGGGGCTACAAGTGCTCAGACCGCTTTTCCAACTGATGTTAAAGCATTTAATAAAGGCATGACTAAGATAAATATACCAAGCATAGCTGAAATAGGCCCTTTTTATGATAATGAAAGTGGTTTAGTCTATATTTTTCCACCTAGCGGGCCAACGTTTCAGTCTAGTTCAAACTCTGAGTTCTTTACATGGGCTGCACAAATATTTTTATGCTCAACCTCTACCGTTGCCGATGCAACTACATTACCTAACCCTATACCCTCTCCGTCAAGTACTACACCTTATGTATTTAACAGTGAATTTTTTTATCGCTATTCAAATAGTGAACTTACTCTTCAAAGTGCTAATGGGTCTAACAGCCAAAAAATCCCTTCTTTTTCAATTAGAAAACAAAAAGCTATTAATATGCCATCAGTCAAAGAAGTTTTTTTGCAACCTGGTAAGCATGTGATCTTAATATCGCAGGGGAAAAATAAAATATCTAAGAAAGAATCTCTAGTTTACTACGGTATACATACCAACCGCGTATTTGGCTATGTAGCAGCGAAAAATTTGGCTGTTAGTGAATCCTATTCCCAATTTCCCACAGAGAGCTCTACGGTTTGTAGTGCCATTAAGTACGGAATGGATAATGGCTATGCCAAAAGTAGTGGCATCCCTGATCTTCTTTTTGGTATATTTTGCCCCCCTTCAAGCTCATTAACGAGTACTGAAACGGGAGTTTCAGCTTCATCGGCCATATCAATTCCAGACATTGATCCAGCAGTTGATTTTCTCTCCATGGCTGTTGAATTAAAAACATCCTGGATTGAGTCTAATTCGCTTATCGATAAAAGTAAGTATGTGCTGCAAGTTGCGAATGTGCCAACGTTTACTTCGACAACCAAAGATGGTTCCGTTTATTGGAAACAGACTGGAGAACAAGCTAAAGAGTTGGCATGCATGTTGTTGGCTCGGTCAAGGGTCACCCTGAAATGATTTGGGCGACAATTGAACATATAAATAACGCACCCGATAATAAATATAAATACCAAAATACTACGGGAGTTAATGTGACACAAAAAGTGGCTTACAGCACCAGTACCAGTGGTTCTAATTCAAATTGATTATTCTCAGATGGCACAAAGAGCAATCCAAACGTTAAAACAGCCAGCCTTATGTACACAAAACAACGGAGATATTTGCCCACCACCGGAGGCATAAAACATAACTTCGACGAATGTAGTACGCGTAAATCCTTGGGGGGTTAAGGAATCTGTTGCCGGAAGTGCTGAAGTAGTTTCTTAACTGCTTTCGATGAATACGAGTATATTTAATGCGTTGAAAAGTTTTAATCATACCGCAGGTACTTCGGGTAATGCCATTAATGATCCAAGAGAAAATTATTATGTATCTGGAGCTACTTGGGGAGATAACGGTGTCATACCAACTTCTTTTCAATCGAACACTGAGGGTAGCCCCTATTTAGCCAATTCCACCATGGAAACCTTTGTTCAGATACAGGGTGTTTTGGCTGTCACTCAGCAGTACCTTTTAAAACAAATAAAAAGATAAATGATCTTAGCACGAGCCATATATTTACAACTATAAAGTCGGTATTAAAGAAGTAAATATTTAAGTGTTTGTTATTAACACTCTCAAATTAACCGTACATTCACTTTGATTAGTGAATATACGGTTTGATTAAATATAAAAGGGATTATTATGGATACAGCAATGGAAAATTCTCAAAATACCACCTTGAACATCAAATCTCCCCTGTTAGAATCGCTAATGGCAGAAGCTTTAGCAATGGCCGATTATGTGCTATCTAATGGAATAAATACGTCTAGTAAAGATATTGCTTTACTGCATCAACTTAGCTTGATCCCTGAAAACAAAATAACGTCAGAACATGTAGAGCAATTGGCGAAAATTCATCTATCCTTCAGCCAAATTATTACTCCTGCAACACCCAATGGTATTTCTTATGTATTCCAAGAGAAGCAAAAGAAATCCTTCGGCCTGTTTTTAGGTGCAGTTCCCATTATTCGATATTTTACTGCCATAACATTATTGTTGTTAATGTCAATGATCGCCCTAGGTCTTAGCCCAAATGTTAATTACACAACGATTAGTAAAGGAATATTAGCATCTGAAGGTATTACGTTATTGCTTAACCTGTTGTTTATTTTAACTTGTGCAGGTTTAGGTGCTTGTTTCTCACAACTTTATCAACTGAATTTGTATATTAGTAATACCAATTATGATCCTAAGTTTGATTCAACTTACTGGGTTAGATTAATTTTGGGTATAATATCTGGCTTATTTCTTGTTGAATTATTACCCCCTGAATTATTTCAATCAGATGGAAAGAATAATCTCAGCCAGCAATTTGGTAAACCCGCAATGGCAATGGTTGGAGGGTTTTCAGCAACAATGGTATACACTATATTACAGCGCGTTGTTGATACGTTAGAATCGTTAGTAAAAAGCGATCAAAAAAGTTTAGTCTTACTGCAAAAACAGCAATCAAAAGTAACTAGAGAAATTGATAAACAAGAAATAAAGTCAGGTGTCGCAGGGCAGTTAATGTCGATAGACCAACATATGAATAGTGACCCAGACAAAGCTAAAAAAATATTGAAAGATACTATCAGCCAGTTATTACCCGATAGTAACAGCTGAGTGAAAGCCCACTGAATTACTAAATTATCCAGTGGGTATTACTACCCGCTCCACTTTGAATTTGTTGATAACTCGCTTTATCAAAGCCTGCAATAATAGTTTGACAAGCAGTTAAAAGTAAACAAAGTGAAAGTAAATACACTTTAGTGGAATATTTTATTAATCATAGATAATCCTTATTTATAGTTTAAGCTCCCTGCATTAATTGCCAAAAATCACTCTGAGGAAATCGTTGCTCTTGCCTATAATGTTGCTGTCGAACTTGTAAATATTGTTGATAACGCTGACTGACTAGATCTTGATACTGAGATAAAAAGAATGCTTTTTGTTCGTCAACATCGGCTAAGAATACATCATTTATCACCTCTGCTGCAATGACGCCATCAGAAATTGATTTGAAAATGCCACCAGAGGTTATAGGGTCAAAAGATGATGCTGCATCACCGATCGCCAACCAAGCAGAGCCAACAACTTTGTCTAATATAAATGACGGAGCAGGATAGCTTTTTGGGCGTTTATCTAACATTTTTAACCCGGATAACAAATGAGCGCTATTGGTTGATTGTTGTAATAACGCCAGCCAATTATTATCTTGCTGTAAAGCGAGTTGTTTAACCGTTTTAGCATCGGTATTTAAACTCAATATAACTTTATTGTCGGGTAAACGAGCTGCATACCACCAACCATGTTCTATCGCTTCTAAATGGGTTTGCTTTGAAAGAGGATAATCGTCATCAACTATTTCAAATAAGCAAGCCAAACTAACCAGCGAATTATGTGATGTTTTTTGTTGTCCTTGTAATGTTGCAAATACGGCTTTACCGCCACTCGCATCAACAACAAAGTCAGCCTGTAATTTTTTAGTTTTTGATTTCCCTGCTTGTTTAGTGGTTAATTTAAGGCCATGAGCTATTTTTTTAGCCGACATTGAGCTACACGTTACTTGTTCATTACCATCGAATTGACAATTAGTGAGTAGCTTTATACCAGATTTTTTAGTTTGCTCAGCTAAAAAGGCATTAAATTTTGGTCTATTCAAATGCCAGCCATGCCCTAAGGGATTTAACATACTGTCATTATAACCACGTCGTTGATCGCCCCACCACGAGCAGCTGCCATAACAAGGTTCATGCTGTTGCGCTAAAAAACCTTGCCATAAACCAAGCTTTAAGAAAAGCGCTTTGCTTTCTGGCGGTATGCTTTCACCAATGCGAAAATTTTGATAATTAGCGGCTTCAATAATAGTAACATCCGTTATACCTAGTTGGGCTAAACGTAAAGCACAACAAGTACCAGCAGGTCCACCACCAATAATAGCTACCTGAGTATGCTCAATTAAATCTGTTGTCATTATTTTTCCTCTATTTCTGTATCCCTACACTTACCTACACTTAAAATTAAACTCTTTGTAACCGCTCTACTTCAAGATGAGCTTGAAGTAGAGCGGTTATATAAGGCTACTTTTCGGGTGCATATACCTTATCGGTTACGGTATTAACCCAAGGTTCAACTAAGTTACTTTCATCCGTTTTAAAGTTACTTTGTACTTCCAAATAATAGTTTTTGTCTGCGTTATCGGGATAACTATCAATAACAGCCCCTTGAACAATAGTTCCTATGTTGTGCCAATTATCTAAAATATCTTTTCTATTTTGGTATCGGCCTACATTTGAAGCGGGGGAATTATTAAGGTCACCTACTTGTGCTGAGGTACATTTTCCTGCACTAACATCTTCCTGAGTAAAAAATGTTATGCCTTCGTTACTAGCAGATGTTCCCTCACCTCGAACGGAGTAGCGCTGAGCAGGTAAAGTGCCATCATCGCGTTTTGAAAGGTCATCAAAAGTATAAACCGCAACAGGACGCTGAGCAGGCCATGACCAGAATAAGGTAGTATTCACATTGCCACTGTAAATGTTATTTTCAGTAATAGTGCCATCAGGAGCGGGATTTTTAGAAGGGTTTGGTGCAGGCGTATGAGTGGCACACGAGTTGTAATCGGTATGCCAAGGAATAGACATAAACTTACATAAATCACCGGGCTGCACAAGATTTGAACGTAAAGGCGTATAACCTACCCCCAAAAATGGCGTTGATTGTTCAGCACTAGTGTAATCCATTATCTCCCTATTAATTCTAAAGGGTCCAACACTAGGATCAGTCCAATCTTTATTATATAAATTGGGATCTCTTACAATAAAAGTTAAATCTATACCGGGGCTAAAACGACCACCAAGACAATTCATCAAAACCGCTTTGTCTAATGCTTCACCTTCACTTAATTGCTTGGTGATAGTAGGTACAGCATCATTATCACAAGCGCCTTTAGACCATGAATCCATTAAAAAGTATTGGGCATCGGTTAAGGTCATAAAGCTTTTATCTGCATCTCCTAAAGATAAAGGCATTAGTGGCGCACCTGTTTCTAAATGATCATCAACGCCAGTCGTAGGTTTTCGAATAAATGACATAATATTAAAAGCAGGTTTAGCTTTAGTTAATTCATCAATACGTTGATGACTTTTGATCGCTTTTTCGGGCAAGTTAGTATTCCACATTTGCATATTCGCTGCACGTAAACTTGGAAAAACATCGTTCTCAAAGTCAGGAACATAACCATATTGAAAGCTACCATTTTTAAATAAAGCAGGATTAATATTAAATTCTGGGTCTAACCAAGTAGCATAAATGTCATCCCAAAGACTAACTGCATTCAACGTTTGTGGCGCATAAGCAGGGTCGGTACTGACAACCCAAGCACTATTTTTCAATACTTGATAAGAGCCACATTCAAATTCTAAAACAGCGGTTACAGGGCCATCGGCGGTGTCATCTAGCCAATTATTATTATCTACGTCTTTATCCAAAGATGCATTGGCATCAACATTACCATTTTGATCAAAGCCACACGCCTTGCCAAATCCGCCTAAGACCACTAAACGTCCATCACTTTCGGTAAAAATTTCACCAAGATAATCAATACAGGTTGCGGGATCCGTATTATTTTCAGTAGCGGGATAAGACTGAGGATAATTATTTAATTCCGTTATTTTATTATCTGCTCCCCAATAAGTCGCTGTCGTTTTTTTGTTAAACTTTACTGCCGTTGACAACGTAGCACTACTGATGGTGCGAGGACCAGCATCAGCAACTAACTTTTGTAACCGTGTTTTATCTGCTGGATCCTTACTTCCTGCAAAATTAGGATTTCTGATCGGTGGCGTTTGACCATCTTCATATAGTCGAATGCCGAAGTTGGCGTCTTCATCAATTTCCCAGCAATTCGCTTTTTTATTCGCTAAATGTACCGTCCAAATAATATTTTTTACTATTTTACCACCAACAGAGCTACCAATTTTTACTTCTTCGCCTGCGTTAGACGGGTAGCTTAATGTTGTTTCTTCTTGATATTGATAAATACGAAAACGCGCTCCTTGACGTTTTAATAAAGCGTCAGAATCTCTAATATCTTTACTGGTTATAGTGGTGTCATCAGTACCCGGCACAATAGGTAAACCACCAGTGACATCTGTATTTTTTTGCGGTAACGATGCGATAGTTTGCGGCTGTAAATAATATTCGTCACTATTACCAACCCGAGCAAAACCAATAGCAGGATGAATGCGTAAATTTGTTGTCATAATAATTTCCTTTAATTAGTTTGATTAACGTTGTACTTTCGAGCCATTTAAATAGTTTTTTAATAAAATGTGACTTGTATTAATGTTTTTTCCTGCAATAATTGGCACATTTTTAGGCGTGTCTGTTACTGACATCGTATTATGACAAGCAAAACATTCGTCAGCAGAGCGTTCATTTTGGGTAAAGGTTTCAATGGTTGTATTAGACAGTTTGGTAGAGCCAATTAAAAAGCTAGCATCTACATTAGGCGTCCAGTTGGGGTTTAAATTATTAGCTTTACTAAACCATACAGCGCCTATTTCATCGTAGTTTTGCCATACTGAGCTAGCAGGCATTACACTATGTACACTTTTATTTAAATCATTAATATTAAACAAGTTCTCTTTTGCTTTTTCTTCACTCGGCTCATTGTTAACTGTGCCTGTAGGATATTGTAAACAAGCTTGAGTAATGTTTTGCATCACTTGACTGGTTTCATCTAATTGCAAAATAGCATTTTTTCCAGAGTTATTACTGTTGCAATCATAAGCCGTAGAGCCTGCTTTATAAAAAGTGTAATTTTTATCTGAAACCGGCTTATTAGGTGATTGAGGTTGATTAAAAGTAGGTGAATTATCTTTATGTTCAAAGGTTGCCCATATAGCTTCAGGGTGATCTTCCACATAAACAGCGATATGAAAACCGACCAAAGCAACCTTAGTATTTACAATAGCCGCATTATCAGAGATCACGACTTGACCATCGTCAACCGACAATAATTGTAAAGGCATTACTTGAGTATAAAAATTACGACTATCTTCTCCTGGTTGAACAACTTTCCATGATGCTTTTAATGACATCGCTCCGTTAGGAAAATTAAGTGTAGGATCAGCGCTCTGCATACCCGCCACAGTATTCAAATTATGGTCAATAACAAAGTCACGGTATAAATCATTGATCATCATCGTGGTATAAATTGCTCGACCATGTTGGTCAACCATAATGCCATTAGAACCCGCTTGATGTACCCCGCCTAAGACATGATGCCCAGTAACTGCCGTTGGATATATGCCAAGATCAGAATATAAGCTATCAAAACGAGCTTTATTATTAGGTTCAGCTTCTGTTAACCAAAGAAAGGTTCTCCAAGAAAATTTATGAAAGTTACATATCGATGCATCACTAAATTCATCTGCTGATTTTTTTGGTGCAAAAGGCTGTGCAAACCAAGCATCATCAACTGTACAAGCAAGCTTGTCTTCATAAGCCGCTGCTGTCACTGATAGACATGACATCGCTAAAGTAATACATGAAATAGATTTCCACATAAGCATTTTTTTCATCGTTTAATCTCCATTTAAATTGAATTAGAAACTATGCCTGTATGTATTTCATATAAATAACACACACTATTACACCGCAGATTAAAATAGTTGAAGATGTATATTGAGGCTGTAATAAGGGGAAGTTAATGCTTATTCATTAACATGCCTATGCAGATCACGCAGGTGCGTAAAAAATGTCGTCGTACTGAACTTATTCCAGTATCTTAGGCAGCTAGATCCTGAAATAAATTCAGCAAGAAAGTAAAAAATCAGCATTGTTGATTTAGATAATAGAATTGTTATAGGATAAAAAACATAGCATTTTTTATCCTATAACAACCGTAACTTAATTAACTAATTCAAGGAATAGAATGTCAATTATTGCTTTCGCTCAACTTTCTCAGCCAGTTGATATAAAACTATTACAGAAAGACGTTAATTTATTACTCAGCAGTGAATGGGTGGGTCATGTTAATAAAAATGATTATCAGGGGGAATGGGATGTACTGCCACTTCGTTGCCCTAAAGCGTATGCAAAGCAACATGCAATTTTGCAATCATTCTCTTTGCAAGAGCAAAGCGAGTGGCAGAATTTACCTGCGTTAATAACCAGCCCTAACCTAACGCCGTGCGCGACTTAAACACATATCACATGCTCAAGTTGTAACGGCTTATTATTTAGCTTAACGTTAGCAAGCATACCTAACCCATGAGCTAGCATTTTCCGACTGAATCGGCCTACCAACGTCCAACTTTTTCTAGCCCACACTTTAATCATATTAAATTGTCCCGTTAATTGACCTATAACTGTTTCAACTAACCGACGCGTTTTATTGAGAAAAGTGCGCTCTGCTTTGGGTAACGGATCAGTCATATTATGCCGAACGGGTGTTTCCAATGTAATGTCTTGTTCATCGCGTAAACCTTTCTTTAACGACGCTGACAAATACCCTTTATCGCCTAACAATAACGTTGAATGTATGCCTTTGGTTAATTCCCAAACCGCCTCTCTTTCGCTACCTGCTGCTTCTGTAAAGGTGAAGCTAGTGATGTTTCCTTGGCTATCAACAAGTAAGTGTCCTTTGAAACCGTAATAGGTTTCCGATTTACTCGCGCAACATCCATAGCCAGCTTCACCTTTAAAGTTTTGACTCTTCTTTGCCCGTTTGAAATGTGCCGTAGTTATTGGGAAACTATCGACAATATGACAAACAGAATTTTCCTTATATTTACGACTCAATCGTACTTGAAGTAGCTGTTTTACACGCCATAAATTAGCGGCTTGCTTAGCAAAACTTGACCGTGAAGAAAGTTTAGGAAACCATGATTGCCAATGAGTTTTGAAGTATTTCCAGATCCCTTTATCGGTATCGAATGAAATAAACTCACCAACAATCTCCATGGTGATAACCTCAATGTCGCTTAAAGCGGGTTCGAACCCGCGTTTTCTAATGTTAGTTTCACCTAAGATTTCAATGTGACTTTCATCTACCCAACAATAAATCCAGATGATAAACTATTCTAAGGGCATGTTCTAAATCGCTTTATAATATTTTTTGGCGATTACTATATAAAGTTAGAACATGCCTTTTTCAACCTTTATACGAAATTTTAAAGTCGCGCACGGCGTAAAGGTTGGTACATAACAAACGATTTTGCCGCTTGAAACAACAAACCAACATGCCGTTTAGACGCTTTCATCCATTTATTAATATGTTTAATTGAATAGTTAATACCCATAATCGTCGGCAGTAAATCCCCCATTTTACTGTCATCAATACTGCGACAACCAAAATCTTTTGATAACGCTTGTACCAATTGCTCTTGGTGATCTAGAATGGCTATCTTTAACTTAGTTAGATCATTAATACGAGTTTCGGCTGACAAATAAGGAGCATGACTAAATGCTTGCTTTTGCCTTAATAATGCTTCATCAATTACTGGCGATCAAGTTGTTTTACGTATTAAAAGTACCACTTAAAAGACATCAATTGAACTAAGCTAATGAGAGATATAATCATAATGTTTTACTTTAATCGATAATTTTTAAGTAATTAGTTATCAACACTAACCATAAGAATAGAATTGTACCTATGAAAGTAGAAATTTTAATGAATAAAAAATTAATCACTTTGTCTATGGATTCTACTTTAAGTGAAGCCAAAGAGGTTTTTGAAAAACAAAAGATACATCATCTACTGATTACCGATGATGAAGGTTTATTAGCCGGAGTAATGACCGATAGAGATTTATATAAAAATTTAAGTCCAACCATAGGGACGAGTCAGGAAACGCATAGAGATACCGCTTTGATGCAAAAAAAATTACATCAAATAATGGCTAGAAATTTAATCACCTCACAAGCAGAACAGTCATTGAATGAAGCCGTTTTGCTTTTTTACGATAACAATATTTCTTGCTTACCTATAGTTAATGAACAGAATAAAGCCATAGGTATTATTACTTGGCGAGACATTTTAAAAGTACTCGCCTTGCAATACAGAAAAAAAATTGCCCATAATTAATAATATAATCAATTGACTAACCGCTTTTATAGAATTGAGTAAAAATAAAATAAACAGTTCTTCTTATCTAGGTTCGAAACCTTCTATAGTAATGCCCGCTAATCCACCAGTACCACTTTGATCATTATTTCTTAGTTTGATCATCAAGCGTAGGTCATTGGGCGAATCCGCATGATGAATAGCATCAGCATAAGTAATTAAACCTTGTTCGTATAAATTAAACAGTGCTTGGTCAAAGGTTTGCATACCAAGCTCTTTGGATTTTTGCATCACTTCTTTAATACTGCCTATTTCACCTTTTTTAATCAACTCGGCAATATAGGGAGAATTCAATAATATTTCTATTACCGCAACACGGCCATTACCATCTCTGGTTGGTACTAATTGCTGTGCAATAATACCACGTAGATTCAACGCTAAATCAAATAATAATTTACCGTGTTGGTCAGCAGGAACTAAATGCATAATACGATCAATGGCTTGGTTGGCATTATTCGCATGTAAAGTCGCAATACACAAATGACCTGTTTCGGCAAAACTTAACGCATATTCCATCGTTTCTTGGCTTCGAATTTCACCAATTAAAATAACATCAGGTGCTTGTCGCAATGAACTTTTTAGTGCCGCATCAAATGACTCTGTGTCTAAACCGACTTCCCGCTGAGTGATCATACTTTTTGCATGCTCATGAACAAACTCCACCGGATCTTCGATGGTAAGAATATGCCCACGGGAATTTCGATTTCGATAGCCTATCAAGGACGCCATCGAGGTTGATTTACCCGTACCGGTACCCCCAACAAAAAGCAGTAAACCTCGTTTTGACATCACCACATCTTTAAGTATCGGTGGTAATCCTAATTCCTCAAGATCAGGAATATCGGTAACAATACGGCGGATAACCATACCGGCCATATCTCGCTGCCAAAAAGCAGAGATTCGAAAACGGCCTATGCTTTCAATAGATATAGCAAAGTTACACTCTTTTTCTTCATCAAATTGGCGAACCTGTTTTTCGTTCATTGCATTATGAACCATGTCTAACGACTCTTCCGCCGACAAGACATGATCAGTAATGGGGTGTAATTCGCCATTAATTTTTGCACTAACCGCTAATTTTGCTGTAACAAACATATCAGACGCACCGGCACTCACCATTTTTTCTAGTAGCTGATGAAAATTCATTGGGTATTCCTTAAATTTCTAAAATATATTAAAAACCTTTAAACTGGTTTTTATCTACCGCTTTTTCCATCGCAGCCGCTTTAGTGATAATGCCGCGGTTAACTAAGTTTTGTAAGCATTGATCCATTGTCTGCATGCCATTAGACATACCTGTTTGAATCGCTGAATACATTTGTGCAACTTTATCCTCGCGAATTAAATTACGAATCGCGGGTGTGCCGATCATAATTTCATGGGACGCAACACGACCGCCACCCACTTTCTTAATCAACGTTTGAGAAATAACTGCACGAAGAGATTCTGACAACATGGAACGAACCATAGATTTTTCCGCTGCCGGAAATACATCAATAATACGATCAATAGTTTTAGGGGCCGAGGTGGTATGTAGTGTGCCAAAGACTAAATGCCCAGTTTCTGCGGCTGTCATAGCAAGGCGAATGGTTTCTAAATCACGCATCTCACCCACCAGAATAACATCGGGATCTTCACGTAAAGCTGAACGTAATGCCGTATCAAAACTTAACGTATCTCGATGGACTTCTCGTTGATTAATTAAACATTGTTTATTTTCATGCACAAATTCAATCGGATCTTCAATGGTTAGAATGTGATCATTCTTAGTATCATTAATATAATCCACCATTGCAGCTAACGTAGTTGATTTACCCGAGCCTGTTGGGCCTGTAACTAAAACTAAGCCACGCGGTGTATCAGAAATTTCACGAAAAATATCAGGACAACCCAAGTCATCCAACGATAAAATCTTGCTTGGAATAGTACGAAATACCGCAGCCGGCCCTCTATTCTGGTTAAAAGCATTCACCCTGAAACGTGCTAAATTTGGGACTTCAAAAGAAAAATCCACCTCTAACTTTTCTTCATATTCTTTACGTTGACGATCATTCATAATATCGTAAACTAAGGCGTTGACATCTTTAGCATCAAAAGCAGGTATATTTAATTTACGCACATCACCATCAACTCGAATTAATGGTGGTGAGCCTGTTGATAAATGTAAATCTGACGCTTCATGCTGCACACTAAATGCAAGTAGTTCGGTAATATCCATAAAAAAACCTCGGTTTATCTGTTAAAGTACTGTTTGTTAAAAAATCTATCAACGTATTAAAATCAACATTATTTAGCTAAAAAATATGAACGAAATTAAAAAAAACATAGAAAAAATTAAACAACAAATTGATCAAGCTTGCCATGCTACTTATGATAATACAGATCAAGCAAGTCAGCTATTGTCAAATAATAGACAAAGTTCTGTCACGTTGCTCGCAGTGAGTAAAACCAAACCGGCGTTGGCAGTAGAACAAGCTTATCTGGCTGGACAACATGACTTTGGTGAAAACTATTTACAAGAAGCAGTTGAAAAAATAGCACAACTATCGCATTTACCAGCACTTTGCTGGCACTTTATCGGTCCTATTCAATCGAATAAAACCAAGCTAATTGCGAAGAATTTCACTTGGGTTCATAGTGTTGATCGAGCTAAAGTTGCCATACGCTTAAATGCACACTTTAATGAGTATTTAAGTGAAATAAACCAACCAAATAATTGTCAAGATACCGCGCTAAACATTTGTTTACAAGTCAATATTAGTGAAGAGTCATCAAAATCTGGCATCATGGCTAGTGAGCTGTTTTCTTTAGCTGAAGTTGTTGATAACTGTGATAAACTCATCTTGCGGGGTTTAATGGCGATTCCTGAAAAAAATACTGGTGTGGCAAGTTACGAAAAAATGCAGCACTTGTTTAAAGAATTACAAGCCCAATATCCAACAGTAGATACACTTTCAATGGGTATGTCGAACGATTTAAGTATCGCTATCGCACACGGTTCAACTATGGTGAGAGTCGGTAGAGCCATATTTGGAGAAAGAGACTAAAATTAAAGTTACAACCATCAAAAGTAAACATTAGGATAACAATATTTATGAAGAAAATAGCATTCATCGGTGCCGGAAATATGGCACGCGCAATTATTATTGGGCTAGTAAACTCAGGTGTAGCAGCAAAAAATATTATCGTAGCTAACCCATCACCAGAAAAAAGAGTCATGCTCGCGAATGAATTTGGTGTGCAACAAACCGATGATAATATTGAAGCCGCAAAATTTGCCGATATTATTGTACTGAGTGTTAAACCACACTTTATTTGTGATGTGTGTCAACAACTAAGCGATGCGCTAGATATTACCAATAAATTATTTGTTTCTGTTGCGGCAGGTACTACCGTTGATCAAATTCAACAAGCATTGAACGAGAAAGTCGCGCTAGTACGGGTTATGCCCAACACCCCAGCGCAATTAGGTTTAGGGATGAGCGGCTTGTTTGCTTCAAAAGAAGTAAACAGTGAACAAAAAGCAGCAAGTGATAAATTAATGTCTGCTGTTGGTAAAGTTATTTGGTTAAAAAGCGAAGATAAAATTAACGATATTATAGCAATTGCTGGCTCCGCTCCCGCCTATTTCTTTCTTTTCATGGAAGCGATGGAAAAACAAGCGCTAACATTAGGCTTTAACGCCGAAGAAAGTAGAATGCTAGTTCAGCAAACCGCTCTTGGAGCGACCCAAATGGTTGAGCATAATACTGCCGCCATTAGTACATTAAGAGAAAATGTCACTTCAAAAGGGGGAACTACTTTTGCTGCCCTTGAACAGTTTAGAAAAGATGACCTAGATAAAGTCGTCAGTAATGCGATGAATGCAGCGATTGCTAGAGCCGAAGAGATGGCAAAGGGCAATTAAACGTTTAACATGAAGAATACACGTTAAACATATAGTATAAAAAATTAAATTATAAAGTGTTTATTAAAATACAGCCCTAAGGCATAGCATTGACTTCAATCAAGGTTATGCCTTGTTAAACGTTGTAATTTAACAAATTAACAACAACAAATGTTATTTAGGAGAAATAATGGAAGCAGTAATATACTTACTTCGATTCGTATTTGATGCATTTTTAATGATTTTGATCATGCGTTTTTGGCTACAATGGGTTAAAGCCGATTTTTATAACCCACTTAGTCAATTTATCGTTAAAGTAAGCAACCCTTTGGTAGTGCCTTTGCGTAGAATTATTCCAGGCTTAGGTGGTTTAGATATGGCAACCCTTGTTGTTGCTTATATAGTCGCTACATTAAAGTTTTTTACCTTGGCGGCATTGGCGGGTGAAAGCTTGGGGCCTTTGGCTTTCTATATTGGTCTCTTAGTATTATTAAAACAAGCAGGATTTTTACTCTTTGTCATTATGATCATCATGGCGCTGATGAGTTGGGTAGTGCAAGGCTACAACGCAACCTTAATGATTTTCAACCAATTAACCGAACCCTTTCTAAACCCTATCAGGCGTATTATGCCTAATTTAGGTGGCTTAGACTTATCCATGATTGTTGCTTTTTTAGCAATGAATGTAATTAACATTCTACTCTCTAATTCCTTACCTTATTGGAGTGCACTATAAGTAATAGAGAAAAAGTGTTTATATTTTGAAGTACAAACACTTTTTTTCAGGTCTGTTCTATAATGTATATAGGTCTACAAACTTTATTAAAAACAATAAATCAGGAGAGCCCCATGAAGAATTCAATAATAAAACTTTTGCTAGTAATCACGTTCAGTTTTTTTGCTATCACTCACGCTAGCGCTGAAAACATGAAAAAGCTGGGTTCAATGGATGTACATTACATGGCTATTGGCTCAACATTTTTAACGCCAGAAATAGCGAAGGTTTATGGAATAACCCGTAGCCGATATAATGGCCTTATTAATATTTCAGTACTTGATAATACCAAAGCAGGAGGTCCCGCTAAAACAGTTAGTATTACTGGGAAAGCGAAAAATAATTTAGGCCAATTTAAAACGATAGAATTTACCGAAGTAAAAGAAGGTGATGCTATTTATTACTTAGCTCAAATTAAATATAGTAACGAAGAAACAATTAATTTTACCTTAGCCATCAATGATGGCAATGAACAACAAACATTAAAGTTTTCTCAAAAATTTTATGTTGATTAACGAATAATTTTATCGCTTCGAGTAATCAAGTGACAGGTACTATTACCTGCCACGCTTTAAAAGATAATAACGGTAATAATAACTAATATACGTTATTATTACCGTTATTATCTTTTAAGAAAAAGTATCAACATTTCATGTCCAAAATAGTTTTAGCCACAGGTAATCAAGGCAAAGTAAAAGAATTAGCAAGTTTACTCGCAACACATCAACTAGAAATTATTCCTCAAAGTGATTTTAATGTGCCTGATGTCCCTGAAACTGGCACTACCTTTGTTGAAAATGCCATTATCAAAGCGCGCCATGCGGCAAAAATTACCGGCCTACCCGCCATAGCTGATGATTCAGGCCTAGAAGTTGATGCCTTAGAGGGTGCCCCCGGGGTTTACTCTGCCCGCTATGCTAGTGATATTACTGACAACCCCAGTGATGACGACAATACCAACAAATTATTGAACGCGCTAAAAAATGTCCCAGACGAGCAGCGTAGTGCACGTTTTCATTGTGTATTAGTTTATATGCAGCACGAAAATGATCCTACCCCCATTATTTGTCATGGTGTTTGGCAAGGAAGTATTAGTCGCACAAAACAAGGTGATCAGGGTTTTGGTTACGATCCTATTTTTTGGCAGAACGACTTACAATTGTCATCAGCCCAATTACCACGTGATGTTAAAAATAAGTTGAGCCATCGCGGCCAAGCCTTAGCCAAATTAGTTAAAAAATTAACAAAAGCGTAGTCAAAAATATTATTATGAATACACCCTTATTGGCTACACAATTATTGACTACCCCGCCCTTATCACTCTACATTCATATACCTTGGTGTGTGGAAAAGTGCCCTTATTGTGACTTTAATTCCCATGCATTAAAGTCAAAAGTACCTGAGCAAGATTATGTTAAAGCCTTAATCGCTGATTTAGATGCGGATATTGCTCGCTTTGATTTATCACAACGACCATTACATTCAATATTTATTGGGGGTGGTACGCCAAGTTTATTTTCAGCAAACGCGATTGAAAGCTTATTAAATCAAGTATTGTCTCGCTTTAAGAAAAACGCTGCCCAAGAAGGTACTATCGAAATTACCTTAGAAGCGAATCCTGGCACAGTAGAAGCGGATAAATTTATCGGCTTTGCCAAAGCAGGAGTAAACCGTTTATCCATTGGGGTGCAAAGTTTTGAATCAGAGAAGTTAATTAAATTAGGCCGAATTCATAACGTTGGTCAGGCAAAATTTGCCGCTCAACTGGCTCATGAATCGGGTGTAAAAAGTTTCAACTTAGATTTAATGCATGGTTTACCCAATCAAACTTTAGACAATGCCTTAGATGATTTAAAAACTGCCATTAAGTTAAAACCCGATCACCTCTCTTGGTATCAACTGACCATTGAGCCAAATACGGCTTTTCATTCTAAACCGCCTAAATTACCGCAAGATGAAGTGTTATGGGACATTCAAGATAAAGGCTTTGAATTACTCAGTGATGCCGGTTATCAGCAATATGAAATTTCAGCATTTCGTCTGGTAAAAGAGAATACTGCGGATGATAAACAGTGCCAACATAATGTAAACTATTGGCGTTTTGGTGACTACCTTGGCATAGGTTGTGGCGCACATGGCAAGATTACTGACGTAAAAAATGGCATCATTCAGCGCACCATAAAAGTTAAACACCCGAAGGGATACCTTGATCCAAACCGAGCGCCATTAGATCATTTAAATACGGTTACGAGTGATGAATTACCGTTTGAATATATGATGAATCAACTTCGCTTGTTTTCTAGCTTTACCTTAGCACAATACCAACAGCGTACAGGATTAGCTGCCAGTACAGTGTTACCGACGCTACTAAAAGCACAGACTAAAGGAATGATGACATGTAATGACACACTGTCGATAGAAGGAGAGTGGCAGGTTACGCCGCTGGGTCATCGGTATTTAAATGATTTACTAGAGCTTTTTCTCTGATGACTTTAGATAGTGAAGAAAGCAAACAGAATGAAAATACTGATGAATATTTCATGCAACAGGCATTTAAGCTAGCGCAACAGGCTGAACAACATGATGAGATCCCTGTTGGCGCAGTCGTTGTGTATCAAGGAAAAATTATTGGTAAAGGTTTTAATCAATCTATTATGCTTAACGATCCCTCAGCCCATGCCGAGATGCTGGCAACGCGTCAAGCGGGTACATACCTTAATAACTATCGCCTTTTAGATTGTACCTTGTACGTTACGTTAGAGCCCTGCCCCATGTGCGCAGGTTTGTTAGTTCATAGCAGAATTAAACGTCTTGTTTTTGCAAGCCCTGACTTAAAAACAGGTTCCGCGGGCAGTGCCTTTAATCTAGTGTGTAATGAGCAACTAAACCATCACGTAGACGTCACTAGTGGCGTACTACAAACAGAATGTAGTCAGCTATTATCTGCGTTTTTTAAGCGTCGTCGAGCGGTAAAAAAGCAACAAAGAAAATTAATGGATATGCCTAAAGGCTAATGGATGTGGCTTTTTAGCTCAGCTGTGTATTGACTCTTGCGACCCTTCGACTGCTTCGCGATCAGGACGAACGGATACACTCAGGGCAAACGGTGTTCAAGTCGAACGGTATCACCGCTCAAGGCGAAATGTATTATAATAGATGGAAATTTATACGCATCAGTTTGTGCTGAGTAGTTGAGGAATGAGTCGTCTGTCGAAGCATTAATTAACTTTCTAATTGTTTTTGTGGTTCATTGAGCTCTGTAATAACTTGATTAAAGTAAAACTGTCGACGTGAGTTAACTTTATGATGTTGTACTTTTAATTTTTTTCTACGAGAGCAGGCTGATATGGGTCTTCTTATTTTCATCGGTATCTCTTTATTTTATTAGGGTGAATAGTGAATAAAAATTTCAAGATCATTATTGTCTTTAAATATTACATTCAGATGACAAGATAAAAAATAATGACAAAACTGCGTAGCTTAGTCGGTTGACTCTATTGCTTCTGGTTCGACAACTTCCTCAACAGCTGCCTCAGCAGCTTCTGTTGCTTTAGTATCTAACCACGTTAGTGTGTCGTAATAACGGCGAATATTTTCCACATAATGCACAGGCTCTTTTCCACGAGCGTAACCATATTTTGTTTTTTTATAATATTTCTTTTGTTGTAATAAGGGTAAACGTGTTTTTACTTCAACCCAACGATCAGGATCGCCACCTTGCTGCTGTGTAATGATTCTTGCATCATTTAAGTGGCCAAAGCCAACATTATAAGAAGCAAGCGCAAACCATATTCTGTCAGGGCTAGGAATTCTATCGGGCATTTTATTGATCATACGTTTAAAGTATTTACTGCCACCACGAATACTTTGCTCCGCATCTAATCGGCTTTTTATACCCATTTGTTTAGCCGTAGTAAGCGTCAACATCATCATGCCACGCACACCCGTATGAGAGCGAGCATGAGGTCGCCAATGAGATTCTTGGTAACTAATTGCTGCCAATAAACGCCAATCAATTTCTTGCGCGTATTTTTCAAATAAGGCTCGATACTCTGGTAGTTTTGTCGAAACAGCACGAATAAAAGTGCGAGTTTCGACATAATTAAACTCTTCAATATGACCATAATATTTATCATTAAGGGCTAACAATGTACCGTTATGATGTACTTGTCCAAAAAACTCAATCAAACTAGCTAAAATTGCATCATCACCATTTTTATCCACCATCCAAGCCAATGGGTCCGCTTTTTTAATGGTAAATCCAACACTAATTTCTGGATAATAGCGGCGATTAACCGCTAAAGCATTACTATCAATAACAGTGTAATCAATTTCTTCATCCAGTATTTTTAATAATAATTCTTCACTATCAAATTCTGATGTTTCTAACCAGTTAAGTTCATTATTCTTTTTCTTGAGTATTTCTAAATTTTCGACATGACTTGAGCTTGCCGTGACCATTAGCTTACCGGTAAGATCACTGAGTTCTCTTGGCCTAACTTTCCCTTGTTTAAATACTAGTTTTTGACTGACTTGTTCATAACTAGGTGCAAACCGAAAACGAGATAAACGTTTGTCTGTTACCGACAAACCAGAGGCGAGCAAATCGACCTCACCAGTATTGAGTTTAATAAATAATTCATCAAGGGAATAACTAGGAACTATTTTTAAATCAACATTTAGATATTCAGCATATTTTTTTGCCAAATCATATTCAAATCCAGCATAACCATCTGCTTGAGCATAATAGCTATTCGGCCCGAATAAAGTACCAACACTGACATAACCTTGTTCAATAATACGGGTAAAACTGGCTGATTGCTTCTGCTCATTACAAGAAAAAAGCAAAGGTATTAACAAGAATAGAAAGAGTACTTTCTTGTTGGTTTTTTGGGATAGGTTATTAAAAGACGAATATTTCATAAGCTTAATTGTGTCGTGTATTGGCTTGATAGCCAAGTACTTTTTTTTTAGTCTGCATTTTAATAGTTACCTGAACTTTTAACGCTTACTAAAAGACAAGAATTAAACTATAATACGCGCGAAATTTTGAGCTCTTGTGTCGGATACAAATCCAACACAAAACTGAATTACAACCTTACATAAAACTTGGTGATTACCCCTATGACGATGTTGATAAAAAACCTTCGTGGCGCTCCCGCACTTTCTGACTTTAGAGTGAATAAACTATTAGATCAGTGCGTACAATTACAACTCCCTGTAACTGAAATTTATGCTGAATATGCCCACTTTGCTCAACTTAATGATGAGCTAGCCACGGACGAAGAAAAGGTTTTACAACAGCTACTAACCTATGGTCCGACTATTGAAGAGCATGCGCCTCAAGGACAATTTTATTTAGTAACGCCTCGTCCTGGTACAATATCGCCATGGTCATCTAAATCTACTGATATTGCCCATAACTGTGGTTTAGCCAAAGTAGAGCGTTTAGAACGCGGTATGGCTTACTATATCAGTATTACCGAGGGTGTAAAATTAAGTACTGAACAAGAACAGCTTCTTGTCAGCTTATTGCATGATCGCATGGTTGAAAGCGTATTTGCTACCTTTGCTGATGCCGATAAATTATTTGTTAGCGCTGAGCCTGGTGAATTAACCGCAATTGATATTGAAAACGGCGGCAAAAATGCGCTAACACAAGCAAACATTGAACTGGGTTTAGCCCTTGCTGACGATGAAGTAAATTACCTATTTGAAAACTTTACCAAGTTAGGCCGTAATCCACACGACATTGAACTTTATATGTTCGCCCAGGCTAACTCAGAACATTGTCGTCATAAAATATTTAATGCCGACTGGACCATTGATGGCGAAAAGCAGCCTAAATCATTATTTAAGATGATCCGTAATACCCATGAAATTAACCCTGACTTTGTTCTAAGTGCCTATAAAGATAACGCAGCAGTTATGGTGGGTAATAAAGGCGGTCGTTTCTTCCCAAATCCAGAAACGAATGTGTATGGCTACCACCATGAAGACATTCAAATATTAATGAAGGTAGAAACTCACAACCACCCTACTGCTATTTCACCCTATCCTGGTGCAGCGACAGGTAGTGGCGGCGAAATCCGTGATGAAGGCGCAACCGGTATTGGCTCAAAACCTAAAGCAGGTTTAGTGGGTTTTTCAGTGTCTAATTTACGTATTCCTAACTTTGAACAACCGTGGGAATCTGATTTTGGCAAACCAAGTCGCATCGTTTCAGCCCTAGATATTATGATGGAAGGCCCTTTAGGCGGCGCAGCGTTTAACAATGAGTTTGGTCGCCCCGCTATTTTAGGATATTTCCGGACGTATGAAGAACAAGTTAATTCATTCAACGGCACAGAGGTGCGCGGTTATCACAAGCCTATTATGCTTGCCGGTGGTTTAGGTAATATTCGTGATGAACACGTACAAAAACGTGAAATTATCGTTGGCGCTAACTTAATCGCTCTGGGTGGCCCGGCCATGAATATCGGTTTAGGCGGCGGTGCAGCTTCATCAATGGCTTCTGGTCAATCAGCAGAAAGTTTAGATTTTGCTTCTGTACAACGTGAAAACCCTGAAATGGAACGTCGTTGCCAAGAAGTTATCGATAAATGTTGGCAGCTAGGAGAAGAAAACCCAATCGCCTTCATTCATGATGTAGGTGCAGGTGGTTTATCTAACGCTTTCCCTGAGTTAGTTGCTGATGGTGGCCGTGGTGGTGTTTTTGAACTGCGTAATGTACCTAATGATGAACGCAGCATGGCGCCTCATGAAATATGGTGTAATGAATCTCAAGAACGTTATGTTATTGCCGTATCAGATAAAAACTTAGCGACCTTTGAACAAATATGTCACCGTGAACGTGCGCCATTCTCAGTGGTTGGTCGTGCGACAGAAGAAGCACATTTAACCGTGACTGATTCACACTTTGCTGGTAACGAAAAATTAGACACACCGATTGATTTACCCCTTGACGTATTATTAGGTAAAACCCCTAAAATATACAAAGACGTACAAAGTGCTACCGCAACTGGTGACACATTAGATGTTAGCAAGATTACCCTAGAAGATGCCGCAAACCGTATATTAAGCTTACCAACGGTTGCTGAAAAAACTTTTCTTATTACCATTGGCGATCGCTCGGTAACCGGCATGGTTAATCGTGACCAAATGGTTGGCCCTTGGCAAGTCCCTGTAGCTGATTGTGGTGTTACCGCCTCCGCGCTTGACTCTTATCACGGTGAAGCAATGTCATTAGGCGAACGAACGCCGGTTGCTTTATTAAACTTTGGCGCATCAGCACGTTTAGCCGTCGCTGAATCGTTGATGAATATTGCGGGTACCGATATTGCTGGTTCTGACGGTGATAGGTTAAACCGTATTAAGCTGTCAGCTAACTGGATGTCTCCTGCAGGTCACCCTGGTGAAGATGCCGGCCTTTACGAAGCAGTTAAAGCTATTGGTGAAGAACTTTGCCCCGCGCTAGGTTTAACTATTCCTGTTGGCAAAGATTCAATGTCGATGAAAACTAAATGGCAAGATAATGGCGAAGAAAAAGCAGTAACCTCACCAATGTCATTAATCATCACAGCATTTGGCGTAGTAGAAGATATTCGTAAAACAGTTACTCCTGAATTAAGAACAGATCAAGGTGAAACCCAATTAGTCGCTATTGATTTATCCAAAGGCAAAAATCGTTTAGGCGGCTCTTGTTTAGCTCAAGTTTATAAACAACTTGGCAATGAAACACCTGATGTTGATGATGCTCTAATATTAAAAGGCTTCTTCAATGCGGTGCAAGCCTTAGTGCGAGATGAAAAACTCATTGCGTACCACGATATTTCTGATGGGGGTTTATTTACTACCGTATGTGAAATGGCATTTGCCGGTCATACCGGTATTGATATTGATATCAGTCAACTTAACGGCGATAACGTTTCAGTGTTATTCAATGAAGAGTTAGGTGCGGTAATACAAATTCGTGAAAGCGATGTTGATGCGGTTAACGCCGTCCTAGCAAAACATGGTATTGAAGATTACTGCACCGACATCGGCCGCATCAACAATGAAGATACCATACGCTTTACTCGTGATGAGACTATTATTTTAGAAAACTCTCGTACTTATTACCGTACTACTTGGGCACAAACTACTTATCAAATGCAGTCAATGCGTGATAACCCAGCTTGTGCACAAGAAGAGCATGATGTGAAGTTTGATACTGAAGATCCAGGTTTACAGGCCGACTTAAGCTTTGATATTAACGAAGATATTGTTGCTGAACTAATTGCGAAAGATGCACTAAAAGGTACTAACCCACGCATTGCTATTTTACGTGAGCAGGGTGTTAACTCGCATGTTGAAATGGCAGCAGCGTTTGACCGCGCTGGCTTTGTTGCTATTGATGTCCATATGTCAGACATATTGGCAGGCCGTACTGATTTAGCTGACTTTAACGGCTTAGTGGCTTGTGGTGGTTTTTCATACGGCGATGTTTTAGGTGCTGGTGAAGGTTGGGCAAAATCAATTTTATTCAATCCTAATGCCAAAGCCATGTTTAAAGCTTTCTTCGAACGTGAAGATACTTTCTCATTAGGCGTATGTAATGGTTGTCAAATGATGTCTAACCTAAAAGAAATTATTCCAGGCAGTGAAGCATGGCCACGCTTTGTTCAAAATAAATCAGAGCGCTTTGAAGCACGTTTTTCATTAGTTGAAATTCAAGAAAGTCCGTCAGTATTATTTAAAGGTATGGCTGGCTCAGTAATGCCAATAGCCGTTTCTCACGGTGAAGGGCGTACTGAATTTAGTGGTGATGAAGCCATAGATGCCGCAAACAACTCTGGTACTGTATCAATGCGCTATGTTAATAACTATGGTGATATTACTGAAACCTACCCGGCTAATCCAAATGGCTCAGTTGACGGTATCACCTCGTTAACCACAACCGATGGCCGCGTTACCATTATGATGCCGCATCCTGAACGGGTATTTCGCACGGTTGCTAACTCATGGCATCCTGATAGCTGGGGTGAAGATTCACCTTGGGTGCGTATGTTCCGTAACGCACGTGCTTTCATTGGATAAAAAGCTTGGATAATCTTTTTGCTATTAAACCCTAATCATTTGTCAAAAGTACTCACTGACATTCGTCAGCTCCGTGCTTTTTCCTTTGATTTGGGCTAACTAGCTTCAAGATGACTGAAATACTCAAACCCGATAGTTTATCGGGTTTTTTATTGCTTTTTTCTTTGCTAAATATTTTCACTACGCACTAAACCCCATCAACTGATTAAACAAAGTCTAGTTGAATATCAGTACAGCCTTTCTTACAACAGATACCTGAATTTTCATTGCTTGCAGGGCCATTTTGCTTAGGTGTTATTAAAAAAAGTGGCTGTTTACAAGTAGTACAAAGCACTGTTTGCCCTGCCATGACTTTTTTCAACAGCTGTCTTTGACTAGCAAAGGAGTTTTTACTTTTCTTTTGCAATTCAGCAAACTGCTTAATATCAATCATATTTATCTATACCTTTGCTTTTTATGATAACCGGAGAGTTTAAATTATAAACAATAAAAACCATCAAACTTACCTTGTGATGGTGCACTACTCGTTTCCAGTAACTCTTGATAAGCACTGATATCTTCATAATTCAACGATATTTCTGGGTAAGCGGTAATCTCCCATGGTAACTCTTCATTATCTTGAAACGGCGTGCAAGATAGCTTTTGATTATTCTCTAACAGTAACTGACCAAACTCTAATGCTAGCGCTTGTGAAGGAAATAAAACTGAAAACTCTACTTCTCTGACTTTGTCGATATCATCACCCGCTTGTTGCATTTGCCATAAGGTATCGCCAATAGTATCGTTTGGAAAAAGGGTTAAATCACGGTCCATTTATCACTCTTAATTTTTGTGTTTGAAAAAGGAGTTTATTAAAATTCATGTTACCTGATAACGCTTAACGGGTAAAAGTGTTAAGCTCTCAAATATTAATTTTATTTCTTTTTCTGCCGTTTATGACCCCTATTTTTGAGCATTACGTAAAACTTGATAACATTACTGATAATAATATTTATGCTAGTAGTATTGATGCTAAGAGTGTTGATGCTAAGAGTGCTGATTTAAAGTCGCTCACTGCGTTAACTGCACTTTTTGATAGTCTTGCCAAAACAGACCAGGCACTAAGTAAAGCTCAACTTAAGCAAGCAATCAGCAAAGGTGCATTATGGCTAACTCGCGGTAAACATACCCAAAGGTTACGTCGTCTTAAAAGAGCAATGCAACAGGGAGACGAATTACACTTTTATTATAATGAAGCTGTGCTTACTAGTGAGGTTGCCGAGGCTATTTTAATCAGCGACCAGTCTGATTATAGTGTTTGGTATAAACCCTTTGGTATGCTTTCTCAAGGCTCTAAATGGAGTGATCACTGCACTATTGCCCGCTTTGCGCAGCAGTACTTTCCCTCAGAACGGGCTGTTTTTATCATTCATCGTTTAGATAAAGCGGCAACAGGGTTAATACTGATTGCCCACAGTAAAAAAGCAGCACAAGCCTTATCTTCAATGTTTGAAAATCGCACCACTAATAACAACTCACTTGAAAAATATTACCAAATAATTGTCCATGGCAATCACAGTATAAATGAACAGCCACAAGTAATTACAAGCGATGTCGATAGCAAAAGTGCACGTAGCACTTTTCGCTGTTTAACTTATGATAAAACTAAAGATCAATCACTTATTAAAGTGAAGATTGATAGCGGCAGAAAGCATCAAATTCGTGTTCACGC
>JBLIEW010000054.1:0-34464 GCA_047633255.1 Colwellia sp. | reverse complement strand
ATACTTGACTTGGCTTTCCCTGCTGCAATATCCCCAGCAAAGCTATTAAAACTGAATGCTAACGTTGCTAATGCAAGTGAACTTAAAAGTATTGTTTTCATAATATTCCTTAGATTAATGTTAAACCAATTTGATTGGTTTTAGTGTGTATTTCGTTAGCAGCAATTCCTATGGGATCTAAATGCTTTGAAATGAGGTTTGTGAATAGGCCACGGTTAATCCGACTATAGTTGTCATACCATAAAAGTAACATTTCACGATTTTTCTATTGAGCGGGGCAGCATGCTTGAGCCCCATAAACTCATCAATTATCCAACGCCCTTTAATAATAACGATCACACAAACAAAAATAGTTGAGATAACGATGGGCTTGTTTGTTTCGGCGAAACTGGCACTGATGAGTGTTAATCCAATTAAGCGAAGCCAAATACTGAAGGTTTTTTCTGTGAAATAGCTTTTGACTCGCAGATACCTTTTATTTTGCAATTGCACTACCTCAATACATATAAAAGTGGAAAAATGAGGATCCAAACTAAATCGATCATATGCCAGTAGCTTGCCGCGCTTTCTAAGCCTTCATGGTTAGACTTGTTGTAATACCCCAATGCCGTAAGCAGGGTGACAAAAATGATGGTGCATGTACCGATAAGTACATGTAGTAAATGATTAAAAGTAATATAATAATAACTGGCGAAGTAGTAGTTAGTACGCGGGCCAATACCCGCTTGTTCATTTAATTGGTATTCCCAAGTTTTAATACCACAATAAGTGAGCCCCGCAAAAATAGTCAGTACCAACCAAAATAAGGTCGTGTTTTTATCGTCACGTTTAATAGCCTGCATGGCACGAGAAACAAAAAAACTACTACTGAGCAAAACCAAGGTATTTAATAACCCCGTTGTTATCGGTATTTGTGCCGGGCCCTCGTAGAACGCCACTGGGTAATATATTTTCGCTAGCAAAAAAGCGATAAAAAAGAAGCCAAACTCAGTTAACTCAGCATAAATAAATACCCAAGCGGCTACTGAACCCGGTATTTTAGCGTCCACCTTGTTCTTATCATCAAGTAAGGTTGGCACAGTATTAACAGTAAGCATTAATGACTCTTTTTAACGCCTTGATCGTTTCTGGCTCATCGCTAAGTGGTTCAATAATACAATATTGATAGGCTTTATTAATTGGACAGCCTGACTGGATCATTTTTGCGGCATAAATTAATAACCGGGTTGAGGCTGCGGCTTTTACATCAATATCGCTCAGTCTGCGCAAGTCTGTTGCCAGAGCAACTAACTGTTGTGCCTGTTGTTGGGCAATGCCAGTTTCAGCCGTGATGATATCTATTTCATTTTCTAGTGAAGGGTAGTCAAAGCTTAGACTGACAAATCGTTGGCGAGTACTGGGCTTCAAGCCTTTTAACAAGCTTTGATAAGACGGGTTATAAGATATGATCAGCATAAAATCTTTATGCGCTCTTATTACTTCACCGGTTCGCTCAATGTAGAGTTCACGTCGATGATCAGTAAGTGAGTGCAGTAATACAGTGGTGTCTTTTCTCGCTTCGATGATTTCATCTAAGTAACAAACTCCCCCTTCACGTACCGCTTTTGTCATCGGACCGTCTTGCCAATAAGTGCCATTATTATCAATTAAATGTCGTCCTATTAAGTCAGCCGCACTTAGATCGTCGTGGCATGAAATAGTGTATAATGGTTGGTTAATTTTTTGTGCTACATGCTCAACAAAACGAGTTTTACCACAGCCGGTAGGGCCCTTGAGTAACAATGCTAGATTGTTGCTTAGTGCAAAATGAAACATATCAATTTCATCGTCTTGCGCTTGATAAAAAATATTATTTAACACCGTACTCTCCAAAAATAGCGTCGACATCTCGTGTCTGATAAATTGAATTAGTTTTCATTGTTTACTCCAAAAGGTTTTTTTTGTTATCTGCTAAGGGTTAAATTTACGTAGATTTTAGGCAGTACTTTGGCAAGCTGAGTTGCATCTCTGACAATGGCAAAACCATGCTGACCAAACAGGTAGGGCAAGTAGTCATTGCCTTTTTTGTCAATAGTCACACAAAAGGGCGATAACCCCTGTTTCTTTGCTTCTAGTATCGCTTGGCGCGTGTCTTCGATGCCATAACGGCCCTCATATCGGTCAAGGTCGTTAGGTTTGCCATCTGAAAGCAGCAATAATATTTTATCTTTTGAGGGTTGTTGGCTTAATATTTGACTGGATTGCCGAATAGCCGCCCCCATCCGCGTGTAAAAACCTGGCTCGATTCGGGCAATTCGGCCCCTGACATATCGGTCATATCGCATGTTAAAGTTTTTAAGTATGTGGTAGCGAACATGATTACTTCGAATAGACGAAAACCCATAAATAGCGAAGGGATCAGCTAAGGAATGCAAGGCTTCTGAAAATATGATTAACGCCTCCCGAATACTGTCAATAATTTTTTGTTCGTTGTTAACGTAGCACTCTGTTGATAGCGATAAATCAGCAAGTAGTAAACAACTCACATCTCTATATTTGTGTTGGTTATCTAGGTAAAAATTTTGCTTATTACTGTCTTTAACTGGCTGGGTATAGTGATTTATCCACGCGTCTAAATCTATTTCACTGCCGGTTAATTGCCCCTTTTTGGGGCGATTTGACAGGGCTAACATAGATAACAGTTGTCTTACTTCTTGTGCTAGTTTTTGTTGATTAGCGCTTAGCTCAACCGGTTTTATCTCATCAGCTATCATGGTTTGTAAGTTACAAACATTGGCTATCAATTGATTTTTTTTGTAGTGCCATTCGGGCAGGGATATACCGTCTCCTAAGCATAAGTCATCATTCTCTTCGGCAGGTAAATCTAAATTGAATCGGATCCCAGCAGCACCCGCTTTGCGTTGTCTTGACAGGTTGATGATGTCCATATCTTTTGCTATTTCATCAACATCGTCTTCTTGCTCATCAGATTGACTGCGATCTAAATCTATTTGCTCTGTCCAAGTTGAAAGCGCCTCAGCTTGAAACATTAATAAGCCATCAGTTGATTTTTTTTCATCGACATATTGTGCTTTTTTGCGTTGTTTTAACTCTTTTATGTCTGTGTTGGGGTTTGTTGCTTTACGCTTTGCATTATTGTGTTCACAGGGCTCTGGGCTAGCACTGTTTTCAAATGGTGCTGGATATAACCAAAGTGCGATTGGAAATGGCTGCAAACTCGTTGGTGCTATTTTTGAGATAAGCTTTTCGCCTTTTAAAGCACGTTGAATATCCCGTTCATTTTGCTGAGTTAACAGCGCTAACGTTTCAGGTTTTGCTCTGGTTAACAAATAGGCGTTTACTAGCTGCTGATATTGCTTTTTAAGGCCGGGATATTTTGCCAGTATACTTGCGGTTGCTTGCTGGTTATCACGCAACCAATGTTGCATTTTTGGCATGAATGCCGTTAGAGCAACCAACCAAAAATATAAAAACTCATTTAATGACGGCTCAGGAAAAAGTGCAATATATGGTGGCAGTCGAACACTCGATTCATTTTGCCAACTGAGGTGAAAATTGTGATGACTTCCGGCAATTTTTTGTATAGTTGAGCGATGTATTTTGACATGACGAGGCTCACACGCTTCGAATGTTTTGGTTTTATCCCCACCCAATGATCGGTAGAAAATTTGTAATTGTGATTGAATAGTTTCCAATTTAATCTGGCTGTCGGGAAAGTCGGTTGACACTTGGCGTGTTAACCATTTATCCCAAATTTTGCCTACAACTTCTTCCATCTTATCCTCGATATTAGCTTAAAAGCTACCAATCAAGTCCATTTTATTGGCCACTTTTATAGGGTTAGGTTTTATAGATTTAGGCTCTATAGGTTTAGGTTCTATAGGGTCAGTAGCTAAGCATTTTTAGCTTGCACGTCGTGGTCACCCACAAAGAAACTGATAAAATAAGCAACGAGACCCGCGGCAAACGTGACACCAAATATAAGTCTTACCCAGTAAAAGGATACAAGTTCAGCTTGAGTAGCCATAAAACTTAAGGCGTCACCTGATTCAGGAATTCGTTGTAAGGCCACCTGCCATGCGCCTGCCGCAGTTAGGGCTAAGGTGATACCAAGCATAGAAATACACATTAACCAAAATCCAATGTATTCTACCTTTTGCGCTTTGGCACAATTACCCTGGGGACGTCCTCTCATGATCGGCATGGCATAAGAAATAACGCACATCACTACCATCGCGTAAGCACCAAAGAAGGCTAAGTGGCCATGAGCTGCAGTTAATTGTGTACCATGGGTGTAGTAGTTAATTGGAGCTAGCGTGTGTAAAAACCCCCATACCCCCGCGCCTAAAAAGGCCATCACGGCGGTTCCTTTTGCCCAAGTGATTGCAATTTTGTTGGTGTGATCAATACGGCGTTCATTAACCATTTTGAAAGCAAACAATACCATCATAAAGAAGGGTACTGGCTCTAAGGCTGAAAATATTGAGCCCATCCATAACCAATATTTTGGTGCACCAATCCAGAAAAAGTGATGTCCCATACCAATCAAACCTGAAATTAGCGCCATGGCGATAATGACATACAGCCATTTTTCAATATGCTCACGGTCAACACCTGTTACTTTAATTAATACAAAAGCAAGCAGTGCGCCCATGATCAATTCCCATACACCTTCCACCCAAAGATGAATAACAAACCACCAGAAAAATTTATCGAGTGCTAGGTTATTTGGGTTATAAAATGAGAATAAGAAAAGTAAAGCAAGACCAATTAAGCCAGAAATTAATACCATATTAATCACTGTTTTACGGCCTTTAAGGATTGTCATACCAATATTGAAAACAAATGACAGGCAAACAATCACTATGCCTATTTTTGCAATTGTCGGTTGCTCTAAGAACTCACGTCCCATGGTTGGTAGCAATTCATTGTGTGTCAATTCAGCTAACTCAGCATAGGGTACAAATAAATAACCTGTGATCGTCGCTACACCTGCTGCAGCAAAAACCCAAAACGTTATTTTTGCTAAGCGAGGACTATAAAGCTCAATGTTCGCTTCATCAGGTACTAGGTAATAGCTTGCCCCCATAAAACCAAAAAGTATCCAAACAATCAGTAAGTTAGTATGTACCATACGGGCAACGTTAAAAGGAATATAGGGAAAACCAACATCACCATTGATGTATTGCGTTCCCATTAGTAGCCCGAAAATAATTTGCCCGGCAAATAGTATTAATGCAAAAATAAAGTACGGCTTTGCAACCAGTTGTGAAGTAAATTTCATCTTTTATCTTATCCTTCGATGTTCGGTGGCCAGTTATTATCATCAATTTTTGATGCCCAAATAAGAAACTCTGCCAAGGCATCTATTTCTTCATCGGATAAATTAAATTGCGGCATTTTTCGACGTTCAGGGACATCTAATGGTTGAGCATTAATCCAACCTCTGAGATAGCCTTTAAACGCTTGTTCATTGCCAGCGCCTCGACGATCAAAAACATTGATAAGCTCAGGTGCATAATAGGCACCTTCCCCCATAAGACTGTGACAGCCGATACAATTGTTGTTCTCCCAAAGTTCTTTGCCGTGCACTACTTGAGCAGTGATGTTTTCTCTGTGATCTCGCTTGGGTAGTTGCCGCACGGTATCTAACGTCAATCCAATAAGTAAAAGTACAAAGAAAAAGCTGCCGCCATAATAAATATTTCTGGCCATGCTTTTTGTAAATTTTTCAGCCACTGATAACTCCTAATAAAATGTAATAACAACTGACGATATAGCAATCAACGCGCCAAGTTTTAAGTTGCTGTTTTTAAAGGGTTTTGTTTTTTTGTTTTTTGTTAGGATGTTTTTTTGATGTCTAAATAACATATAAACGATGTCTTTTTTATAACTTTTTTATACGTGCTTTAGTCACTATTCACTCGCCGAAGGTAGCTGTGTCATCGGTCATCAAGTTGTTTATAAATGAGCATCACACCAGAGAATTAACGGTGTTGTTCATTAGTTTTCTGATTGATGTCTAAATAACGCATTCAAACATGTTTAAACGACATCATAGTGTTTTTTTACTATTTTTATTTTATTTAAATATTTGATTTTAAAGGGTATATTTGTTTTGGCACAGCTTGTGCTTTATCTATGTTATTGAATTTAATGTGTCGTTGGATTAAAGAATAGTATCGACTTGAGAAAAGGAAGATAGGCGTAATGAATAAAATAACAAACCTTAATATTAGCAGGAGACGATTTTTTCAAGGTGCAACTACGCCAGCAGACAATAGGTTAGCTGTACTTATATTAGCTGTACTAAGGAGGAACTTATGAAAATCTTAACAACAGATGTGGTTATAATCGGTGCCGGCCCGGTTGGTTTATTTCAGGTATTCGAGCTTGGCTTACAAGGATTAAAAGCGGTTGTAATCGATAGTTTGCCGGAAATAGGGGGTCAATGCAGTGAATTGTACCCAGAAAAACTGATATACGATATTCCAGCATTGCCTAACACAAAGGCGAGTGAGGTTATCGATAACCTCTGGCAACAGGCAGAAACCTTTGATCCAACCTTTTTGTTGGCCGAACGTGTCGAACATATTGATAAAATTTCAGCTGACTCATTTATCGTCTCCACTCAAAAAAATACCGTCATACGATGTCGGGCGGTTATTATCGCAGCGGGTAATGGCGCATTTTCACCAGTTAAATTAAAACTCCCGTTAATTGATAAATTTGAAGACAAACAACTGTTTTACCGAATTAGTAATATAGAACATTTCAAAGATAAAAATGTCGTTGTACTAGGGGGAGGGGATTCTGCACTAGATTGGGCCTTAACTCTGCAAAAAACCGCTAAAAGTGTGCTACTTATTCATCGCAGTATAAATTTTAAAGCAGCGCAAAGCAGTGTTAATAAAATGCATGCATTGTGTGAACAACTAAAAATGCAATTTTTATGCGGGCAAGTTAGTAGTTTTCAGGCAGAAGATAATAACCTAACGGGCCTCACCATCAGTTCAAAAGACGGTATCAAACGCAGAGTAGAGCTTGATGAACTTGTTGTTCTTTTTGGCATGTCACCCAAACTTGGGCCAATAGAACACTGGCAACTTGAGATGCATCAACATCAGATTATTGTGGATACGCAATCTTTTCAAACCTCAGTTTCTGGTATTTATGCGGTAGGCGATATTAATTATTATCCCGGTAAAAGAAAGCTAATCTTAAGTGGTTTTCATGAGGCCGCATTAGCCGCCTTTTCAATTGCCGAAACAGTACTAGAAAAAGTCCGTATTCCTACGTTATACACGACCACTAGTCCGGTAGTGCATGAACGTATGGGGGTTAAACATTCACTAGAAAGTCTGTTGGAGTAGCCATCAATGAATAATATTAAATTGATTAATAAAGTAACTCTAGTTAGCAAGCTAACTTTACTCATCTCGTTTGCTGGCTTTGTTGCCACCCTGCTAATGAGTTACCAATATGCTGAATATTTCAGTCTTATATTGCAAGTAATGGCGCATATCTTAACTATTGTGTTTGCGGCTATTTTCAAAGTGGCTGTAGTGGTACTGATGGCTGCAACAAAAGAACTGCGTGCAGTAAATTCAGATAGCTATGAGAGGGCGCGTTATGTTACAACCTGAAATTTTAGAGAAAGAACAGGCGATTATTCCTATTTTTCGTTTAGCGTTTAGGCCGTTTTTCCTGTTACCCGCTTTGTTTTCCATTTTAGCGGTGATGGTGTGGGTTAGCGTATTACACGGTGAATTTAATTGGCCGGGTTTGTTACCCGCGAGTATTTGGCATGGGCACGAAATGATTTTTGGCTTTGCCGCCGCAGTTGCTGTCGGATTCCTCTTAAGTGCGGCTCAAACCTGGACAGGTATCCGCAGCATCAATGGTTGGAAATTGGGCGTGCTAATTAGTTTTTGGTTAATCGCTCGAATTGCCTTTACCTCAACTTATACTTCTGTGTTGATGATTGCCACCGTCAGTGAAACATTATGGTGGTTAGTTGCTATTGGTTATCTTGCTTACATGGTTGTTAAATCAAATAACCGAAGAAATTTAATATTTATTCCCTTATTGAGTATGATCATGGGGTTGGACATAGCAACTTTACTGAGTGCATTTGTTGGAAATTATAGCCTATCTAGTCATTTGGCTTATAGCGCAGTCTTTATGATCACCAGTGTTGTAACCATCGTGGGTGGCAGAGTCATCCCCTTTTTTACTTCTAGAGCACTTAACTTACCAGCAATCCAAGGAAAGTTCTTTTTGGAACGCCTAATCACTGCTTCAATGATGGCAACGTTTATTAGCTTTTTGATCAGCTATTTTTTTTCCATAACAAATTTTTTAGCCGTGCTACTAGTCATAACCGGGTGTTTACAATTATTAAGAATGGTTAATTGGCAGACAGTTAAAACCATTAAAACGCCATTGTTATGGTCGCTGCATTTGGCTTATTTTAATATGGGGATCGGTTTTATTACGCTAGGGTTCAGCTATTTCAATACTAGTATTAGCTTTTCGTCAGCCATCCATATAATCACTATCGGCACTATTGGGACCATGATCATAGCGATGATGTCGCGCGTGTCATTAGGACATACGGGAAGATCATTACAAATAAATACTTGGGTCAGTTTCTCATTTTTACTGCTGCTAACGGCGACTTTATTTAGAGTACTCTTGCCAGTATTTGGCTGGTTTACTGAGGGTTATATACTCGCTGCGTGTTGCTGGGTAACTGGCTTTTCCATCTATATTATTTATTACAGCCCGATGCTATTAACCGCCAGGCCTGATGGCCGTAGTGGTTAATTATTTAAAATTCACATTCACATTCACATTTCAGTTAAGTTTGAAATTAGGTTGCACAAAAACGACTTAATTTTCATTAAAACCAAAGGAAAATACTATGTTTAATATCTTTACAAAAAATAACCAACAAGCAACCAGTGAGGTAGCAAAAAAATCAGACCAATTAGACAATGCGGTTGATGAAGAGTCCAATATAGAAAGTGAAAAAGAAAAAGTTCATGGAAAAGATGGCGTATGTTGCGGAGGTTGTGGAGGGGAATAAGAAAAATAATTTACAATTTTAAATAAATACTCGTATATATCTACTCCACTTGAAGATGCTCAAATCTGCATCTTCAAGTGGAGGCCGTACGAATACGTAAATTTTTTCTTTCTAAAATATGACTGTTTTTTTATTCATTTTTCAACGAATAAAAAGGCTATACTCAAAAATCCTTTGTATCACAGAGTAATTTGGCATAACGTTCCATTGGAATGTTCATTTTCTCTTGCAACCATTTTCCTTTAATAAGTAGTTCTTTTTCTGTTGTTAAAGGGATGTCACTTTTAAATGCAAGTACGATGGTATTGCCGCTTTCTACTTCGAAACTGATTAGTCTATTTTCAAATTCGAACGCCAGTAATTCATCTAACTCTTCTCTTAATTTATCTGACGTATGCCAGATATTAAGCACGAGAACACCTTGTTTGTTGAGTGCACTTTTACAATCATGTAAGTAGGATGATTGTACTTGTTTTGGTTCCATGCCTTTTGAGTTGTATAGATCTGAAAAGATAATATCGCTTTTCATCTCGGTGGTTTTTATGTAGTTCATCGCATCGTCTATATGAATGGATAAACGTTCGGTGTCGGGCAAGAAAAAATGATTTTTTGCGGTATTTGCCACGGCTTCGCGATATTCAATTGCGTGTACGTTCAACTCAGCGAAACTACTGAGTAGGTTTTTTGCCATTGAGCCTGCACCTAGCCCCATAATAGTCGCTGTTTTAACTGTGGGAATAAAAAGTAAACCCGTCATCATCGCCTGGGTGTAGCCCAGATGTAAGCCATTAATGTCATTTAGTTTCATGCTACTTTGATATATTTTCCCATCAAAGCTGAGGATCCGACTGGTTCTTGTTTGGTAAACATAAATTGGGCCGTGCTCATCTGCTGTTGATGAGATACAAGTTCCTTTGATATCCATAGTATTTTTGATACCTTATATAATTAGAAGGGCACTATAACGTAATATTCTGATAATTAAATATTATCTTCTAATGGTTTAAAATTTTGTAATCATAAAACCTATTTTCATAAACAGTAAACCTTATCTGCGGGGGGGAATTTTCAAGAACAAGGCGCTTGATTGATCAATAGCTGGCTTATGGGATTGAAAGCAACGATTTTATTGGAATATTGAGTCCATTTAGAATGATCACATATTTATTACCATTGGTATTAGGATGAACATAGCTAAACGAAGGGCTAAGGTATTAATCTCGTTTGTCAGTTTTACTTGACGAATGGCCAACATTTTAAATAGTCTGCGCGAAGTGATCACTGGACAAATAGCTGAAATATAATAACCTGTCTCCATTAAAAAACCTTTACAGGATAATTCCTATGAAACTGATTACATTAGCAGCTTGCGCTGCTCTCACATTGACTGCCCCCGCTTTTGGTAAGGACAGCATTATTCCTGTTTCAAAAGAAATCAAAGACATAACCGTTAGCCTCCGGGATAAGGCCATTAAGGATGATAGCGCTTATGAAATATTAAAGTCACTTACCACTGAAGTAGGCGCACGTCATCCGGGTACCCCCGGTGAAAAGGCTGGTATTGAATGGGCTATTAAAAAATTAAAGGCTTTAGGATTTGATAAAGTCTATACCGAAGATGTCAAAATGAATGGCTGGCTCCGCGGGGTTGAAACAGCAGAAATTTTGTTACCTTCTTATCAAAAAATGGTAATAACAGCGCTGGGCCGCTCAAAATCAACACCTGAAGGTGGCTTAGAAGCTGAAATTGTGCATTTTAAAAGTTACGCTGATCTTGAAAAATCTGCTGACGGCAGCTTAAAGGGTAAAATCGCCTTTATCAGTAACCGTATGGAACGATTTAAAAATGGCAGCGGTTACCGTCCTGCGAGTATTGCCCGTTTTAAAGGTCATGAGCTTGCCGCCCAAAAAGGCGCGGAAGCGTTACTAATACGCTCTATCGGTACAGATGACCACCGTAACCCGCATACGGGCTCTACCAATGTGGCTATGGGCTATACGGCGGTGCCTGCTGTTGCCTTGTCTAACCCTGATGCTGATCAGTTAGTGCGTTTGATGGATTATGGTTACAGCCCGAAAATTCGCCTGCAGGTCCAAACTAAAGATTTAGGACCTATAGTGACTAAAAATGTCATCGGTGAAATTACAGGTCGTGAACTCCCTAATGAAGTCGTTGTTATTGGTGGACATTTGGACAGCTGGGACTTGGGCACAGGTGCTGTTGATGATGGCGCTGGTGTTGCTATCGCTATGGCAACAGGGGCTTTCATTAAGAACAACGTAAAGATTGCTCCCCGTCGTACCATTCGTGTAATCCTTTGGGGTGCTGAAGAGTTAGGGTTAATTGGTGCGCGTGCTTATGCTAAGGCAAGGGAAGAAGATGGAACCATAGCAAACCATGTGATTGGATCTGAATCTGACTTTGGTGCAGGTCCTATTTACGGCCTTCAGTCGTCAAGCAATGTTTCATCTAACGCGATGCATGTGGTTGATACTATGGCTAGTTTGATGGGAGATTTAGGCGTGAGTCGTCGAAGTGGTGATACTGACGGCGGCCCAGATATGATCCCATTGTCAGCGTTGGGTGTTCCTGCGTTGAATCTGATGCAAGACGGGACAGATTATTTTGATTTACATCATACGCCTGATGATACTTTTGATAAGGTCAAGCCTGAACATATGCGCCAAAATCTGGCTGTTTGGACTATATTTACTTTTATTGCCGCCGAGTGGCCAGGCTCTTTCAAGTAAGAACTTTCGCGCCGAGATCAGCCAGTATCATTTAGGCGTAGGGATCAGTAGGTAGGGTGGATGAATCTAGAGTTTTATCATCACTCAACATGGAAGACTCCGTGAAAAATGAAATATTAGCAGGCAACATACAAAGGGGGAGGGTTACTGATCCGCCCCCAACGCCAATGTTTTACTTAGGCTCCATTCGAATAGCGCCATCAAGACGAATCACTTCGCCATTGAGATAACTATTGCTAATGATGTGAGCTGCTAAATCAGCATATTCAACTGGATCACCAAAGCGCTTAGGACTTTGTACCATTTTGATCAGTGGATCGCGTATTTCGTCACTGAAACCTTTCATCATCGGTGTATCAAAAATACCCGGTGCAATGGTCATAATACGAATGCCAAGTGGGGCTAAATCGCGGGCAATTGGTAAAGTCATCGCAACAATGCCACCTTTACTTGCGCTGTAGGCTGATTGACCCACTTGACCATCGAATGCTGCAACCGATGCGGTATTGATAATTACCCCACGTTCACCTTTAGCGTCAGGCTCGTTTTTAGCCATTTGCTCAGCAGCTAAACGCAGTACATTAAAAGTACCAATTAGATTAATATTAATAACTTGTGAGAATTTCTCTAATGCTAAAGCGCCATTACGACCCACAGTTTTACCACCTGGGGCAATGCCCGCGCAATTAATACACGCGTGAATGGTGCCAAAGGCATCTACGGCTTGTTGAATGCCTGCGACAACAGACGCTTCGTCAGTCACATTAACTTTGGCGAAAATGGCGTTATCACCTAAGCTAGCAACCAGTGAATTTCCTGCCTCTTCGTTTAAATCAAAGGCAACAATTTTTGCACCTTGTTTGGCTAATTCTTGGCAAGTTACTAAACCTAAGCCTGAAGCGCCACCAGTTACGACAACAACTTTATTATTTAAATCCATGGGTAATCCTTAAATTAGTTAATTTCTTGTAATAAATCACGAGCGATAATCACGCGCTGAATCTCGCTTGTACCTTCATAAATGCTTGCTACGCGAACATCTCGAGCATAGCGCTCTAGTGGATAGTCTTTGATGTAACCTGCGCCACCCATTAGTTGTAATGCGGTATAACAGACCTGATTGGCTTTTTCAGAAGCAAATACTTTCGCCATTGAGGCTTCTTTACCAAAGGGCTGTCCTTTGTCTTTTTTATCTGCGGCGTTCATCAGTAATAAACGCGACGCCTCTAGATCAGTATAAGCATCGGCTAGCATCCATTGAACACCTTGGAAGTTTGAGATTTTTTGACCAAACTGTTCACGCTCATTGACATAATCACGTGCAAAATCGATTGCGGCCAAACCTATGCCTAATGATAATGAACCGATACCGATGCGACCACCAGCTAGTTCAGATACGGCTACTTTAAAGCCTTGGTTTAGAGTGCCCATTAAGGCATCTTTAGGTAGTCGACAGTTGTCAAATACTACTTCATTTGTGGCAGAGGCATGTTGGCCCATTTTTTTCTCGGCAGGCGAGATAACCAGACCCGGCGCATCAGCTTCAACTAAGAAACACGAAATACCTTTACCTCTTTTCGCTTCTGGATCGGTGACTGCCCATAAGACAAATACACCGGCATATTCAGCGCTAGTAATATATTGCTTAGCGCCATTAATTACCCATTCATCACCTTCTAAAACAGCTTTGGTTTTCATACCTGAGGGATCTGAGCCTGCGCCAGATTCAGTCAAACAAAAGCCACCAGCGGCATATTCGCCACTGCAAAGTTTGGGTAAATATTTCTGCTTTTGCTCTTCACTGGCAACAGATTCAATCACTTCACCCACCATATTAGTCACTGACATAGTGACCGCGGTTGACGCACAAGCGCGTGAAATTTCAGTCATCGCTAGACTAAAGACTATAGTGCCCGCTTCAGTGCCACCATATTGTGCACCGACATTGAGTCCCATAAAGCCAAGATCAGCAAGTTTTTGTAAATTAGTTAAGAACAGTTCACGATCACCCTGTTGATCGAGTTTTTCAGCCACAGGCGCAAGTTCAGTTTGTGCAAACTTTGCTGCCATGTCTTTTATCATCGCTTGGTCTTGGGTTAGTGAAAGATCCATAATATTCCTCTTTTTAAATTTGTTCAGTAAAATTAAGTCTTTATTAATCGTATCTTGCGCTTTTCTAAGAAGGGGTAACAGCTTACTTCTAATGTTAGCTTACAAGTAAATTAGCAAAGTACTTACACGCTAACAACAGGTCTTTAGTCATATAAAACGCTATTTTTTAAACAAAAACTTGTCATTAAGCAGGTGACTAGGATTAGGTTAGCTAAATATTGTTAAAATAGATGCAAAAATTATAAGTAGATTTAAAGTTAATTAAAATGACAAAATGTAACGATATAACTCACTAAATGTTACACACCAATGTATAGTCATAATAGATGTATAGTAATAATCAATATGAATTAGGGATTAGGTAACCATGGCCAAAGTAGATATTCATTATTTTCGTGAAGCACTCAATTGTGCTATGCGTAAAGACTTTAATGGTGACGAGATTCTATCAACATTGGCTATAGAGATTTCGCCAAACCAGCAACGGGTTGATGATGAGCAAATGACGCGTTTAGTGCAGTACGTTTGGGCAAACCTAAACGATGAGTTTCTCGGCTGTACTAACCAGCCCTGTAAAATGGGGATGTTTCCTTTTATGGCTCGTCATGTGTTGCACTATAAAAGTCTTGGGGAAATGCTTGAGCAAGGAATTTCTTTTTACAACCTAGTGACAGATGATATTCAAATGAAGTTAGTTAGAAATGGTGATCTTGCTGAGTTAGAATTTATTTTCCTCCACCCTGAACGAGACCCCAATCATTTTTTTCTTGAGTTTTGGTTAATCATTTGGCATCGGTTTTCTAGCTGGCTAATTGATGTGAAAATTCCCTTGAGTCAAGTTTGTTTTACGCATGCTAGACCTACCCATTACCAGGAAGCTAAATTACTTTTCTCATGTCGTCACAGCTTTAATCGGCCAATAGTAAAACTATGTTTTTATGCTAAATATCTAGATTTACCCTGCGCTAGATCGAAGAAAGAACTCACACGTTTTTTACGTGAATCGCCAGCGGATTTAATTACTATTCCAGGGAGTGAACATAGCTTTAAAGCGAAAATTATAGCAATACTTATTCATCATGAGAGCGATATCCTTTATTGTCCAAGTTTTGAATCTATTGCCTTGAATTTAAATATGAGTACCCAAACTTTACGCCGTCGTCTTAACGTTGAAGGTACAAGCTATCCGATGATTAAAGACGAAATTAGATGCGATTTGGCGATTGAATATTTACTAAAAGGTAACGATAGTATCGCAGATATTGCCAACGCTTTAGGCTTTAGTGAACCCCGTTCATTTACTCGAGCTTTTAAGCAATGGACTGGAATATCACCATCAAAATATACCTGATGTTAGGCTTTCATAGTTTATCAGTAAACTATGAAAGCCTTTGACGACTTCACTATTAGATAGCTACAGCAGTGAATCAGGATTATTTAAACCTGTTCAATCCAGCCAAAGATATCTTCACGAGTCCCATATTGGATCCCCGTTAATTCATCATACAAATGTTTAGATATTGGACCCGTTTGATTATCGTTAATTATGTGCTCACTACCTTTAAAACCTAACATGCCTATAGGCGAGATTACCGCTGCAGTACCACAACCAAAAATTTCAGTTATTTTTCCATTATCAATATCAGCTAATATCTGTTCGATATCTAGTTGTTGTTCGCTAATGTCATAACCAAGACTAGGAGCGAGTTTTAAAATTGAGTCTCGTGTTATACCAGGTAAAATACTACCGCTGAGTATTGGCGTTACTATTTGTTTGCCTTCATAAACAAAACAAATATTCATTGCGCCAACTTCTTCAATGTATCGACCTTTTACCGCGTCTAACCATAATACTTGTGAATAACCTAATTTACCTACTTCTTCTGAAGCTAGAAGGCTTGCTGCATAGTTACCACCAGTTTTGGCTTCTCCTACGCCACCCTTGACCGCACGGCGATATTCATCTGCAACAAAAACAGAAATAGGCGTTAAACCACCTTTAAAATAACTACCAGCAGGTCCAGCAATAATAAAATGGCTATATTGGCTGCTAGCACCCAGCCCAAGTTTAGGGCTGGTTGCAATCATCGTTGGACGTATATACAAAGACGCGCCTTGTTGATCAGGTACCCACTCTTGATCTAACCGAACTAATGACTTGATCGCCTCTAGGTGAAGCTTTTCATTCACTTGAGGCATAACCATGCGTTTTGCCGAACGATTGAATCGTTTAATGTTTTCTTCAGGGCGGAATAAATTAATGCCACCATTATGGTTACGGTAGGCTTTTAATCCTTCAAATATTTCTTGACTATAATGAAATACAGCAGCAGATGGATCAAGTGATATAGAGTGATATGGGCTGATTTTCGCATCATGCCAGCCATTATTTTCATCAAAATCTTGCGTGAACATATGATCAGAAAATGTTACGCCAAAGCTAAACTCTTTGGGACAAGTTTTACGTTTATCTACCGGTAGTGGTTGTATTTTTATTGTCATTTTTTTCTCTTATTCACCGTAATAAAAAATTAAAATCCCCGCGCCAATATTTTTCAATTTGGCTTAAATTCTCTAATGCTAAGAGGGGGGGTGTTAGTTAGCTCAAGGTTACAATATCTTATGTCGCAAAAGACATGGGATTTGACACACTGAGATTAAATTCAAAAATTTTTCTTAACACATATACTATCAAAGTATTTGCTTAAGCGGAAAGTCGATAACATCCATAGAACTTTCTTTAGTAAAAATTATTTTTCTCTGCAAAATAACCTTTAAGCATATTATGCCATTACTTTGGAAGGGTTTGAATACTGCTTTCATTAATGTGTAGATATTATCCAATATTATCTGGATATTTTTATTTACAAAATAGCTTTTTATCCAATGAATCGCTTTAGTGGCTCATTAATTTAATCTCTTAATCCGCTCTATTTATCAGCTTATTTATTTTTATTAAACAGATGACAATGATCCAAAAGAAGATTTTCATTATAAATAGTTGTAATCTAAAGACTCAAATTAAGTTTCGCTAAACTTTTTACTTACAAAGCGTTTAAAATCAAAGTGAGTATAACAATGAAAACACTTTTAATTATAGCGCATGCACCTTCTGAAAATACAAAGTTAATGGCTAATGCGATTTTGAAAGGGGCACAGCACCCTGATATTGAAGAAGTTCAAACGCGTTGGATTCTTCCACTAGAAGCCACACCTGAGGATGTACTAGCCTGTGATGGGATAATTTTGGGGACGACTGAAAATCTTGCCTATATGAGTGGTGCTTTGAAAGATTTTTTTGATCGCTGCTATTATCCTTGTTTGGAAGTAAAGCAGGGATTACCTTGTGCGTTATACGTTCGTGCGGGGAACGATGGTACCGGTACTTGTCGTGCTGTTGAATCAATTTGTAAAGGTTTGCGTTGGAACTGGATTCAGCCACCATTAGTATGCCAAGGAGACTGGCAAACTACATTTCTTGATCAGTGTGAAGAGCTGGGTATGACGATGGCTGCCGGACTTGATGTTGGAATCTATTAACGGGCCTTAAATTCAGGTTATTTGTCTAGTTTGACTTTGACGGGCAAACCGATAAAGAATCATCTGTGTCGTTATTACTTGGGACAATAGAATGACTATTTACTGCAATTAATGCCTTGCAGCTAACTCCTTAATTATTTGCTAAAACGTGTATTTAGAAATGGAGTGGGTATGTATCCAAAATAAACGTACCTTTTAATGACTTTAATTGATGAATTATTTTGGGTTTGTGAGGGTACTGACGGCAGTAAATCCTAGTATATTGGATATATTACCCATTATAGGCACAAATATACTGTCCATTTACAGATTTCATAGATGAACAGTTGAAATTTTGCTCAGATAAAGCGAAAATGGCGCTCCAACTTAGGGAAATACTAATTTCTCGAGCAGTCGTAAATTCATAACAATGGTTTATTAATGAGCAAAGAAGAAAATATATATCAAGCAGATCTTATCAACATGATTTTGGGCGGTTTAATTGCACTAAAATCAGAGCAGCAAGTCGGTGGTGTAAACCGTTCTCCAGGCAGTGAAACATTATTTTTGGGTAAATGGCTAAAAAGAGCTAAAAAGCAGCGTCATTATCCTAAAGGTATATCTGAAGATATCGATAACTTTTTAACGTTGTACACCAAAAAAGGTAGAAACGCTGACTTAACGTCTTCTTTTTACCAAATCTACAATGAATACCAAACCATTAAAATCAACGTTGATGATTTTAAGGAAAGTCCTAAGCAGCGATTTGACAGTGCAATGGCAGTATTAAAGGAAAAAAATTGGTCTATATCGTTACCGATTACTCATGACGATACAGTAGATGGTCCTTACCAGTCAGGCAAAGAAAAAGAATTATTTGCCATGAAGGAAGATTGGGATGATGTATTTGATGACCAAAACGACCTTGTTAAACCCTTAAGTATCTCGGTAGTTTCAACACCACAGGAAGCTATTGACTCTTTATATCTACATGGCTTTATACTTGCTAAAGATACATCAAGAAAGAATGTCAAAGGCAGTTATCACCACTATAAGTTATTCCCTGATAACAAATATAATGGTACAGCAGCAATACCTTCCAAATATAAAAACTAATCTCGACAGAACTAATCTTATTTAGTTTTATAGAATACCATTGAAAAAACCCCGTGATTTGAGCGAAGCGATATTACGGGGTAATTTATTTAAATTTGTTGTCTACTCTTATACTAAACTAACTCTCCTTTGAGATAGTCTCTTGCACTCCTGCCGGTCAAATTCCGGGCTAATGTGAAATTAAAGACTTATCGTTTGTTTGACTTTTATCAACGATAAATTTATCCCCAAATTGGCTACAACAGTTTTAGCCTTAAAGGTTAATTAGAACTGACTATTCTTATGATCTATCCAACACGTTCTTTAAAGCAAATATAAAACAAGCACCAGTTAATTAAATTTAGCACTATTACCTTCATATTAATGCTATTTTCCTGTGCCTAATACTTATACCAATCAAACTAATTAAGTGATCTTTATAAATGGTCTAAATATCCAATAACATTGTTGCTTTCAATCCCAATAGCCAACTATTGCTCAATCAAGCTGGAAAATATCTACTACCAGTGCCACCAAGTTGCATTTAGCACTGCCAGCCAATTACATTTTAGTTTGCCACCATAAACCCTTTAAACCAACATAAAGCCTAGGTCAAAAAAGGATCACTTTGATACGATTGCTGACATTAGCGTTGGCTTACTTTAAGGCAAGTGATCCGATAAAGCAGCCCTACATCAGATAATGAAATCATTCAAAATTTTCATCTTGAAGCTTGGGGGTTAATATTCAGGTTTAATTGAAAACACTGAAAGCGGACATTCGACTAACCTTAATTAGAGGTACTTAGCACCTTAGATTTTATGACAACTTGGTGCGCAGTGTTGACGGTAGCGTTTGCTTTACTAACGGCAGTTCCAAGACTTAAAGCGGTTGTTAGGCTATTTAACAAATTATGCGTTGAATTGAATTTTAGGTAATAAAAAACCGTCGATAATATATATTATCGACGGTTTTGCTTTAAAGTAACTTTATTAGGGTTACATTACTCTTAAATAAATCAAGTCGCCGTAGCCCCAAATGAAAGTCGCGACCATAGTTAAAAAAACTGCAATATATGGCAATTTTCTAATGTACGGACGATAAGTGTCTTTGGTGTTCATTGCGTGTGGTGGGATCATATTGATTTGCCCTACATCGCTAGATAATTTATAAACGTAATAATCAGAAAAAAGTAATACTGCTGTCATTAGTGAGCCACTGCGTTGAAACCATACTTCAGGTTTGTCTGAAAAGTCATTAGCCCAACCGTACCAACCAGCAAACATAAGAAGTAATGAAGTGGCAAAGCCTAATCCAATAATTACGCAACCATTTCTATACATAATGCTCCATGCGTTATTGTTATCTTTCTGACTATTCACTTGCCCCACTCCTTGTTTAACAGCTTATAATCTGACATCACTAGAGTCTATTGTGTTGCAGTAGTCTCTTAAATCACTTACGACTCCTACAACGCTACCGCTAAGCTCTTTATTTTTACTTGGGCAAACCCAATTAAAAAAATCAGCCAATTCAGACATGTTTTCACCAACAATATCATTAAGCCGTTTTTGAGCACTTTCCAAAGCTAACGGTTTCTTTGGCTTAATATCGTGATCAAACACATGAGCAATGTATTTACTTCTAAATTGAAACACCTTAAGTTCTACAAGCTTTTTTTTAAGGTTTATACAATTTTTTCTTAATGGTTCTGGTAACGAGTTGACTTCATTACCATATTCATCAAGAATCTCCCAAAGCTTAGCTAGGTTTAAAATTGTATAGCTAGTACACATCCTGATAATAGCTGCATGCTTTTTTGATTGAACGTCGAAATCAAGAGATTCTCTGTAATCGAGGAAAACTTCACGAGCGATAGGTAAATCGTAAATTTGGTCTACTAAAAGCCATTTAATTTCATCAAATCTCACAGAATACTCCAAAGGTTATAACTGATTTCGAGGGGATGTGCACAAAACCCCTTTTAGTTCTGGTAATTCAGACTATCAGAACTAAACAGAGTATCAAACAAAAAAGACTAAACATTAATCAATTTTATTAAGTTAAGTCATTGAGTTGTAGTTTAGTCAAGATTAATTTCTTAATGTCTGTTCTAGGCTCATTGTGACTGCTAGATATAGCGATTTAAGCTCGCAATTTATGACCGCTTACTGCCCCACAACTGTCGTTATGGTAATAAAACCTTAGGTCTTCAAAGTGGCAAAAGTGACGCTTAAAGAAAACCCCTCAAACATTGTAGTTTTTTAGCACCAATAAATATTGGTGCTAATGTTCACTTGGTGCGCAAAGAGGAAGTTAGCTATCAGTTTTTTATGGGGCAAGATCAGTTTACTAAAAGCAGACATTAGGTTTACTGCCTGTAACGATAGCATTGAGCCTCAAAGCGGCCGTTACTTACAAGTACGCCCCTTGATAAGTATCACTTTGGATAAGAAAGCGGATGTTCTGAATTAGCTGTAATGACTTGTCTGTGCTTTGAGAAAGATAAGGGTTAAAGCTTTGATCTAATACATGTAAAAATATAATAATTCTACAATTATTTACACATTTTATTTATGATTAATGTTACATTTATAAGCACGCATGACCTAAGCGTAGACGATAAACCAGTAATCAATGGAGAAATACATGGCTCAGGAAAGAATAATAATTTGTATACTAGATCACGCATATGGAAATGACAAAGACAACGGAAAAGCAAGAGCCTTATTTGAACAAATAGACGATGAAATACATCCCATAAACACAAAAGAACCTTTTTGCGAATCCAGCCATGTATTTATCATGAGAGGTTACGACGACATTAAAGAAAAGTATGGAGATGGACTTTTTACACTAAAATGCACTGAAAGTAGAAATATAATTAAAGAAGGCGATTGTAAATATGTTAGTGCCTTTGAACACGCTTCAGCTATTCGCTCTAAATTTACTGTAGCGGAAGTTTTTCAAGAAAAAGTACCAAGTTTATCGACAGCATACGTAATAACCGATAAAAAACCTTTGACACCCGTAATCTTATTGCGACAACTAGATGAGTTACAAGGACCGTTTCTAGTAACTAAAGTTGAAGAGTCAAACAGTTCTACATTTAAAGTCTTTATTGAAACTCCATCGACAGAATTCACATCTGATAATAGAGAGTGCTATATCCCGGCATACCACTATTCAGAAATGAAAGTATCACATGCCTCTAATCTAGGAGTGAAGTTCAGGTATGGGTCAAATAATATAGAGCTGTTTGGTGATGTAAAACGCCTGCTTAATATCACCAATACCACAGTTGACTATATGAGTGACGAACAAATTTTGTCGAAATACGGCCAGATATTAGTAGGTAACTCTCAGATACGAAATTTCACCAAAGGCATGATACCGTTAATTAAAAGCCAAGTATCTCAAACCAAAGAGTATCGCGGTAATAAAACTCGTTTTGAGCGTTTCTTTGAGTTACTGACTATACCCGGAGATGACGGTGAATGGGGTCGGATCAGGCGTAGTTTGATGGAGGAATTCATTGGCTCTGAAAGTGGTAAAAAAATTGTTACTGGCTTTATAGAAAGTAATAAAGGTGATTATTTTCGTGATCAAAAAATCAAATATACTGAAGAACTGAATAACCAAAGTGCTGAGTTGCGTTCTGATATTAGTACGCTAGAACTTAGCAAGTTATCTATTGAAAGTGAAATTCGCCAAAAGAGAAAAGAGTCTCAAAACCTTGATTCAGATGACTACAAAGCTCAAGTAGCCGAAAAAGCCACTAGCCTTATAAATAAAGACATCGAAAAGAAAAGAAAAGAGCTCGAAGAACTTACTGAAACTTTCGATATAATACAAAAAAAATATAGCCATTTCTCATCTGTTGAAGAGGCGGAAGTAAAGAAGGTTAACCTTGATGCATACAAAGATATCTTAAAAGGAGATATTTCAAAGCTAGAAAAACAAAATGAACAACTGAAATCTGATGTAAAACAAAGCAATCAATTTTATGTTGATAAATTACTTTCAGTTAAGAATGAAGTTGATGTATTAACGGGTTCTAACTCACCAAAAGAAGTTGAGGCGACTAATTTCAGCGTTCAGGCAGAATTGAATGTAATTTCATGGGGTGAAAATGCCCAAGTGGAATACATCAACCAAATATCTGAGACACTAGGCGACATCGGAAGGAAGACAGATTTCAACCAATTAGCAAATGTTGTTGTTACCATTGCACAAAGCCAGTTCACATTATTTAGCGGATTCCCAGGTACAGGTAAAACGTCATTGGCTAAATTACTTGGCCAGTCCATGGGGCTTGGTAAACGTCTGCTAAATATACCGGTTGCACGTGGTTGGACATCATCTCGTGATGTACTTGGTTTCTACAACGCACTTTCTCAATCATTTGTTCCCTCTGCCACTGGTTTGTATCATCTACTAGAACAGATGCAAGATGAAGAAATTGAAATGAATTCAGCGCCGGCAATAGTACTGCTTGATGAGTTCAATTTATCACAACCAGAGCATTATTTCAGTCCATTTTTGGAAATGGCAGACGTTGAATCGACTCGTACTATTTTTACAGGCGACCCAAGTAAATCAGAATTGTCAGTACCTAATCACTTGAGGTTTTTAGGAACGGTTAATCACGATGATTCCGTACAAATACTTACACCAAGAATGTTAGATAGAGCATCAATAATACACTTTGATGACATTGTTCATGATGGCTCTGTTATTGGGAACTTGAATGCAATTGAAAATATCAATCCCTCTTCAATAATTTCAGGACCGAAATTCATTGAGTTGTTTGCAGCTACTAGGCATACCTTGCCTGATGATATCCAAAATATTATCGATATTATAATTAATGTTTTGCATGACGATGATCCTAAATTAGGTAATCAAGTCATCGTTTCTTATCGTAAGAGAAAAGCTATCAACGAATATCATAACGTAGCTTCAACGTTGCTTATTGATCGTAACCTTTATGCCTTAGATTATGCTGTTTGCCAGCACGTAGTACCTCTTTTAAGTGGGTATGGTGAACAGTTTGGTCAAAGGCTAAGTAAATTACTCGAAACAATACCAGACGAAATGGAAATGTCTCGTAAGCGCATTACACGAATAATCACTAAGGGCGATTTAAACCTCTTTAGTTATGGAGCTTTTGCATGATTAAATGGAGTTTTCATGTAAGTAGGCAAAATATGTCTGCCACATATACTCCAGAAGAGGGACAGATACTTCAGCTTAATGAAACAGATGTTATTGAAATTGAAGTATCTATACCTCTTGAAGCAAAGGAGTATGGTGAACCATACTTGCTTATCGGTGACGTGCCTGTAGAAATGATACCTAAGTCTATCACTGATACTCAATTTGTATTCGCCTCTGTAAATGATCCTAAAATTCATAGAAACCAACATTTTTACAATTACTTTGGGGAAAGTGAAATATCCCTTTGTTTTAGAAATAACGCAGATATTTATTACCGGATAACGATAGATATAAAAGCTAGGAAAGCGAATGCGGAGCTTGCATCATCAATGCTGAAATATATTTCAGACAATATGAATGACATGCTAATGCTTTGCTTTTCAAAATCTTTTGTAGCTGGTGACTTTCACGATGACCAAAAAAGCACAATTCAGAAACTATCATTATTACAGGAAATAATGGATTACATGACCTCTCATAAAGGAGCCTTTATTAGAGATCATAAGTTTGACTGGAAACACAATGTAGAAGTCACAGAAAATGGTTCACCTACAGGGCCAGATAGTGTGTTTTGGATGCTACAAAATTTGGATCGAATTGAACCATCGGATAAACAAAGCGCCAACCTTAAAATTAATGAACGATTATATAAAACAGATAGATCGCCTCGGGAATACATCTCTGAAGATGCAGATGTGTACGAAAATCGAGTGGTTTATAGTTTTTTAAACGCAGCAAAGGTTTTCGTAACCGGTTTAATAAAGAAAAGCTCTGAAAACCTTGCTGAAGGTCAGGACAAGTATCTTGTAACAGATGACAGTGAGAGCTATGTTTCTTTTGAACATGCGTTAAAAGTTTATCGTCGAAGTATCATTAGTCATCATCTTTCACAATTAAAACAGATAAATAAAGCGATTGATAGTTTTATTCACCTGTATAAAAACACGTTGGGAATAAAGCTAATTAATGGCTTACCTCCCAGGATGACGCCCTATGTATTATCGAGACCAAGTTACAGAAATCTCTTTGAGCAAGTGCATAAGTGGTACTTAGCAGGTACTCCTAACTTAGCTAAAGATCAGCTACTCATGGGATTAAGGAATCTGTCAGCTATTTATGAATTAGTGAGTTTGTATATGCTCCATTCTACAATTCAAGATGTATTTGATATCACATTAAAAAATAAAGCGTATCGTCACTACGATGACTCTCTGCCTTTTAAAGGGGATATTCAAGATAGGCCAGATGATATTCCTTATAATTACTTTTATTATGAGGCTGGTTCATTATCTGTAGAGTTGTTTTTTGAACCTAGAGTTTATATCTATAGAAATGGCATTGCTCAGGTTGGAGATTTAATCAACGTAAGTAATAAGCGTGAGACTAGGTATGGTAAGCATCATTATTTACCTGACTTTATTGTTAGATTTGATCATGATGATTGGGTTGAGCCCTTAGTTAATATTTTAGATTCTAAATATACGGATCATAAAAACATTTTAAAATATTCTCTGCCTGATACTGAAAATAAATACCTTCACGAAATTTTTCAAGTAAAAGAAGGCGGTAAGCTTAAGGCATCACCAATCAAAAATTTATTGCTTTTATACGCACACGGATCAAATAGTGTAGCGTCTAAATTAAATAAACTTCATAGGGTAGACGGTGATATGCCTGTATACCCACAAGGAGCTGGTTTGAAATTAACCCCTGACGACAACCTCCATTTAGGTAGTTGGTTGAAGAAAATATACGATGACCATAGCGATGATAATGTAAGTTGATAAAATTAGCCGGTGTATTCCGGCTTTTTATTACCCTATGTTGAAAGACAATAAAGATATTTATCCTCTCAGTGTGTTCTTTGGTCGTTGTTAGTTATTTCAATATATCCATAAACGTCAGCTATTTAGTAAACAAAAGTCATAATCGAAGTGTTGATTCTATTGTCCGCTTTCGTATCTAAGTGAACATAAATTTAACTAATTTTGAGGACTAATTTATGTCAGTAGTGTGGCAAAAGTGACGATTAAAGAAAACCCCTCAAACATAGTAGTTTTTTAGCACCAATAAGTATTGGTGCTAATGTTCACTTGGTGCGCATTGTTGACGGTAGCGTTTGCTTTCCTAACGGCAGTTCCAAGACTTAAAGCGGTCGTTAGCATCAATGATTCTCTGATGCCTTCTGATCCGACAAACCGGACCTGCATCAGATAATGAAATCATTCAAAATATTCATCCTGAAACTTGGTAAAACTTTGCGTAAGTATCACAGTCGCATCCGCTAAGGTCTGCTTCAAGGCTCATTACAGCCAGTGACGTTTAGTCTAAGAACGCTAACTTATGCTACAGACTGGAAGTTGATATTTTAATTTTTTGGTGACTATTTTTGTATGTTTTGATCCAGAGCAGATATTGCAGGATAACCAAGTTACGTTAACAGCCTTTTCATAGCAGGCGCTTCCCATAGATGAAACAGATGTTTTTTGCTAATAAAACTGAAAATCCTAAATAATCCTAATAGATAACTTTATGTATGCTTGTGGAGCAATCGTTATTGGTTTAATAGAATTTTAAACTGTTGCTCGCAATAGAGAAAATATTTCACCTCGAATACCAACTTTTTATCCATGCGGGTATTTTATCGGCAGACATAGGCATTCCCATCCAATACCCTTGTCCTACGTCGCACCCCATTTCTTTTAAAATATCCCATGTAGCTTCGTTCTCAATGCCTTCAGCCACTACTTGCATATCGAGTCTATGTGCAAGTAAAATCGATATCTCCGTGATCGTTTTACAATCTTTGTCCGTCATTAATTTCTGAATGAAGGATAGGTCAATCTTTAGCTCCGTAAAAGGTACTTGAACCAATTTTTGTAGCGACGAATATCCTGTCCCGAAGTCATCGATAGATAAATTAAAACCTTTCATTCGTAGCCGAGTCAGGATATCCATATAACGCACAATATCTGACATCAGCGCTGTTTCCGTAACCTCAATCACTATATCTGAAGTAGCGACGCCCATTTCTTGTGCATAAGCCGTCAATTTCTCAGGCATATCCAGATCATCGAGTGTCTGTGGTGATATATTGATGGACATGCACAGATTAATCCCCTTAACTTGCCATTCTCCCGCCTGCCGAATGGCAGTTTTGGTAACGTATTCCGTGATACTCGAAATCAGATTATATTCTTCTGCCATGGGAATAAAATAACTTGGCGGAATCATACCTTTGAGCGGATGCTCCCAACGAACTAACGCCTCAACGCCAACGACTTTTCTATCGACAAGGTTTATCTGTGGCTGGTAGGCGAGAAACAATTCTTTATTCTCTATAGCCTCTTGTAGGTCTTCTATAGTAGGCAACTCAACAGAGTCGGTAAGTTGAGACGTAGTGGATATAGGGGGAATATATTTTGAAAGTATCTCTTCCAGTTCCAGGGCAATAAATGGCTTTTGAAGCACTCCCAACACAACCATCCCTTGCTCAAACGCAAGCTTCTGTGCTGAATGAAGAACGTTTTTGTCTTTGCCGCTCATGAATATAATAGCGGCTTGGCTATTGTTATCAACCAGAAACCTAAGTATCTCAATGCCATCAACAACAGGCATAAATAAATCCAGTACAATGATATCAAAATCAATATAATTGTTAATAAAATCCGTTGGATTTGATGTCGCTTTCACTTCGAACCCCAAGTCTTCGGCTACATCGGCAACGAATGCAGCGAAGTCGTATTCATCATCTATTACGAATAGTTTTTTATTTGTCATAAGCTAATTAACCTCATCAAGTGTCCCTCTTATTCGGTTAGCAAGATCTATTGCATTATATGGTTTCATCAACATATTTGATAGCAATTTATCATCTTTTTTGTAACGCTTCATTTTACCGGTGAACCCGGATGTTAACAGTATTTTCATGCTCGGATATTGAACGGTGATGACATGAGCTAAATCCAAACCACTCATTCCCCCCGGCATAACAATGTCTGAAAACACCAATTCAATGTTACTATTGTTTTTGAGGATCTGCTGAGCCTCTTGAGCGCTATGTGTACAAACCGTAGTATAACCCATATCTTGCAGAATGCTCTGTGCAACGGCTGCAAGTTCCATTTCATCATCAACGATTAGCACAGTCTCCGTGCCTTTGGGCAGCAACGTTTTCGATTCAGCAGGACTCTCCATACACTGTTTATCTAGTGCACGTGGCAGGAATATTTTGAATGTAGTGCCAACACCCACTTCTGAATAAACGGATATATATCCGTGGCTTCGTTGAACAAATCCATAAGCCATCGACAACCCCAATCCAGTACCTTCACCTTTGACCTTTGTTGTGAAAAATGGGTCGAAGATCTTTTCAGCAACCTCTTTGTCCATGCCAGTTCCCGTATCACTAATTGTGATCATCACATATTCCCCTGGCTTGAGCTTGTATTTATATCCCATAAACCTGTCATCTAACACAGTATTCGTCACTTCAATAATGAGGCTTCCTCCACTGGGCATAGCATCTCGAGCATTGATAGTTAAATTTATTAGTACATCCTCAAAATCGTTGGGATTTAACTCAACCATCCAAAGATCGTCGGCCTGATATATTTCAATATCAATATCGACACGTGCTGTGAGCGACTTGCATATTAACTCATCAAACATATTGATGAGTTTACCAATATTTATCGGTTTGTTAACTTCGGTTGATTGGCTCGAAAAATTGAGCATACGTTGCGTCAATGCACTGCCTCGAAACGCCGCATTCTTGGCTGTTTCAAGTCGGTGCTGTAGCTTATCGTCGCCATCAAACTTACGACTTATCAAGTCGAGGTTACCTATAATGATACCGAGCAGGTTGTTGAAGTCATGAGCTACACCTCCTGCTAATGTACCAATCGTTTCCATACGATGCGCATGTAGTAGTTTTTTCTCCAATAATTTACGCTCTGCTAAATCTTGCTTAACCTTTTCATAAAGAATTGAATTTTCTAAAGAAATTGACATTTGCGACAGTAGCAAGTTTAACACTTTTATTCGTTCTTCTGTAAATGCATGACTGATTAAACTATTTTCAAGATACAAAATTGCTATTGGCTTGTCATCTCTAATGAGTGGTATACAAAGAACGGAACAAATATCTTTGCTGCTAAAGAACGTTTGACTGAGTACATTTGATTCCGATTTAACATCTGCCAAACAAACACTTTCACGAGTTCTAGCGACATAATTTATCATTTCATCAGGTATTTTTAAATCGTCTTTTAGTCTTGTGCTGCCTTCAATATTAGCACTGGCTTGAGCTATCCATACAGAATCCTCTTTTAATAAAAGGATGCCACGGTCAGCACCTGCATTTTCTATGGCCAGTTGAAGCATCACGGTAATCAAGTTGTCAAGTTGTAGTTCCGCAGCGATAGCTTGAGAGGCCTTTAATGTCGTATTAAGGTCTAGCGAGTGGGAAACCCTAGTCGGTTGCTTTCTCTCTAATTCATTACTGCTCAAATGCGGAAAATCAAGCAAAAGTTTGTCTACTTTCGCTGTTGCTCCCCATTGTTGAAAGAACTGAATGGCTTTTCTCAGGTAAATATCTGCAAAATTTTTTTTATTTCTATCTAACCAAAATTGTCCTGCGAGTTCACAACTAATGGCTGTTAACTGTTTGAATCCTGTATTAATTGACGTTTGAATCGCTTGGTCATAGAAATCAATCGCTTCATCTATGTTATTTTCTGTGGCGCTCTGTTCAGCTCGAAGCAATAGATGGCGAGGTTCAAAATTTTCTATACTGTCGATTGCCCAGTGTGCCATTTGCTTAACTTTCAATACAGCTTCTGACTGATAATATTCCGATTGATTGATATTGTTCTCGCTTTTGGCTTTTCTAGCGAGAGCAAATAGGGCAAGGGCATGATAAAAGACATGCTCTGCAATGGTAAAACTACCACGACTGAAACCACTTTGTGATGTTGCTGCTATCGCGCTCTTTAATGCACTTTCAGGGTCATTGAAAATGATTCTATTTTGACTTTCAAAAACAAGAAAATTAAACAGAGATAAACCACTACTATTTTGATTACATCGACTAATAAATTGTTGAGAAAGACTCATTCTGTTGTCATTTTCAAACGCATTTTTGTGCTTGCCAGTAAGCTCACATAACAGCAGTTTAATACCTTCAAGGGTATCAATAATCACCTCATGTTTTGAAGGTCTATTAATATCAAGTAATCTTTCATTTTCGGTCAAAACCAAATCAAGCTCAGCGCCTTGACATATTAAATTGACGACTGTCCACTGGGATAAATATCCTACCCATTGAAGTTCACCGGCTTTAATGCCCGCAATAAGCCCTTGTTGACAAATTTGGTTTGTCGTTCGAATATGTTTAACCCAATGATTCACATGTGCCGAAAACATATTATAAGATTTACACTGTTCAGACAGGTCTTCAAATCGATTCGCAATTGCCATTCCAACACTTGCAAAGTCATGAGCTGATATAAACATATCTCTTTCTGTAGCAAGCACACAACCATAGGTTGCAAATACTGTTGCGCATGATGCTGTAACACCATAATTCATTGAGAATGTTGCTGATTTAGCAACGATCACTGCATATAGTTCTGGAGCACTTAACCATGCAGCTGGTGCGATATTTACCAACAGACTTATTGTTAACTGGTGCTTGGGATCCGTAATTATTTTTTCGTCACACAAGTCAACAATATTTCTTCCATCTAGCGCTATATCCGCTCTTTTTAGTTCCAAATCAAGTTCAGAGTGATAATCTTCTATAGCAAGCTCCATGCCCAAAGCTTTAAGACCTGCTCGACCACTTATTATCGCTTTATCATAGGCTGCCTGGACTGTATAAGTTACGGTAAGGCGCTCATAAATTTGGCCTCTTTCAAGATCTGTACGCGCGTGCTCTAAAGCAGTGATATTTATTTCTTCAGCTTTTGTGAAATCTCCGATTAGATAAAGTTCTTCAGCAAGGTGTTGGTGAATACTCATTGTTAGTTCATAAGAATTTTTCCAACCTGTAACGGCTAACAATTCACAGGCATGGGTAAGATAATCCACGGATGCAGCGTAAGCGGTTGACCTATCTGATTTTTCTCCAGCAAGAAAAAATAGCCTAGCAACTTTGGTTTTATCAACGTCATCTGTTAAAAGTGATAAAGCACGCTTGTACTGCTCAACGACTTTAAACAGTTGAAGATTCAACCCGCTTGCTTCTTTAGTTGAAGCAAGTATTTCTGCGATGTGGAGGTGCATTTGTGGTCGAGACTCAAAATTTTCGTATTGATAGAAAGCTTCTCTGATGCGATCGTGTCTAAAACGAATGAAGTAATCCTTATTTTCAGCAACCAATGGTTTTTTTATAGTCCCATGATTAGATCGCTCTATTAATTCGGCATCAAAAGCGGGTTGTAAAAGCGTGAGTATAGCTTCGATTTCAGTCTGTTTTAGCGATGCTAAAAGAGTAACAGAGAATTCATTGCCTAAACACGAAGCTAATACAAGAAGCTCACGCGTAACTGGGGATAAGTTTTCAAGGCTCACATTCATCATATCGGGTAGAGCAGCCGAGTCTGCATATTCAAAAATATCTTCTTCCTGCCACTGCCAACGTTCAAGGACATTATCAAACTTAAACATTGAACGCTCCTGAAGATCGATAACCAGTTTGGTTGCAAAAAAGGCATTTCCATTGCTTTGTTCACAAATCATGTTAGCAAGGCCGATACTTTCCTCAGGACTTATATCTAAGCTATCGGCAATCCACTGCTGAAATTTATTTTTGTCTAAACCTTCTAAGTGAATAAGTTCAAGGTCAGCATTACCTAATTCCATCTCTGTGCGGGCAATGTTAAGAGGATGACTTTCATTGACTTCAGCTGTTCTAAAGGTGCCAATAATGAGGAAACGTTGTGTCTGGCTACTTGTAACAAGGTTAACTAAAAGCGATAAACTTGCTTCGTCCGCCCATTGTAGATCGTCGAGAAAAAGGATAACAGGATACCCTGGCTCGGTAAGAGAGAATAAAAATTTTTGAATTACATTAAAGAAACGCAATTTAGTCCCTACGGGTCCTAAATCTGGAAGCTCAGGATATTTGCCTAAAAGTAACTCACATCTTGGTATCACTTCATTAATAATTCGACAATCTTCTCCAAGTGCCTCACTGATTTTTTGTCTGACTTTTTGTAGCTCAGTATCCGATCGACTTAAAATTTCTTCGATGGTTAGTCCAATCGCTGAAGACATAGCTGAATACGGTGAGCTGTTAGTAAATTGATCAAATTTTCCTGAGATGATTAGCGCATTTTCCTTAGGAAGATTTTTTGCCATTTCTTGTACTAGAGCCGTTTTTCCAATACCAGACTCGCCGTCGATGAGAATCAATTTACAATGCTCCTGACTGCATTGAATAATGGCGTCGGATAGCTTTATCAGCTCAACTTCTCGTCCGTATAAATGACGATTGAGTTTTAGCGGGCTAGGCAATTCAAAAGAGCCAAGCTTAAAAGCATTAATTTTTCGTTTTTCAGTCCATTGTGTTTGACAATGATCAATGTCCTTCATGATCGCAATATGACTCTGATAACGGTTTTTAGGTATTTTACTCAGTAATTTCATTATCAGGTTACTCAGTCCTATTGGAACCTGCTGATTCAATTGATGAGGGGGAACTGCTTTACGGGCGACATGAGCATGTACCATTGACATCACGTCGACTGCAATAAACGGGCATTGTCCCGTCAATAATTCATAAAATATAATGCCTATCGAGTAATAATCAGAGCGAAAGTCGGGGATGTGGCCAACTCGTCCTGTCTGTTCTGGTGATATATAGTCCAAAGTCTTCGGGGAATGATTAGTATCGAACTCACTTATATCTATCGGTTGGTTTGGCTTGAAAACGATTAAGTGCGAATCAACATGAAATTCAATATTGTTAGGATTCAATGCCCCATGTATAGAGCCTTTACGGTGGATATGATCAACACCGGTAAATAGAGCTTTTGCCAACACGAAAAAAAAATTAAGATTTAAATTAGGTGTCTTTTTTTCAATTGTTAACATTATTCAAAGCCTTAAATAAATGGTTACACCTAACATAAACTAATTATAGATGATTATCAGAATTTTAAAGTCTGACCTAATTGAATTTGTTTTGTACAAAAAATAATATCGCCTTTGCGTAGCGCATTAATCATAGATTCAAGCTGAAGATGATTCTTTAATTTACCAATGTATGTTTCGATATATAATTTTTCACATCCAATTATATTAAAGGCATCAAATTGATCACTTCATTCTGTTCTTCCTCACTAACTCGCCCCCCTAATAAATTTTCATTTTTTATCGTAAATAAATGGTACAAGTAGTATTAGGCGTTCTCAAATTAAAAAACTGTTAATGTTTCTCTGTGTGCGTTTATTAAAAATCGCTGGATATTAAACACCTAAGCATGAGTAAATATTTATTTGAAGGGGGCTTGCTTCAGACAAAAATTGGCCAATAAGTCCCACTATAAACAGTCGGGGTTCATGGTAATGCTTTTATCAATAGGTTGTTGAACAATAGAATAAAATCTAAAAACTCAAGTGATTTCAATACAGGATATACCGATTGTCAGCGAAGTGAACAACACAAGTTTCTAGTAAACTCAAAGAAGAGTTGAAATGAAGAAAAGTATTTGTTCCCTAAATAGCAGTAAGAAATAAAAATAGGCACCAATGGCTATAAACGTATTTTTTATGATCATAAAATGAGCCACAAAATAGATTTCATGACCGTCAGCTAAGACATATGTATTGAAATTAGCTGTCGACCTACTTAGGTTAACTAACTGGTGTATAGCGGATCTCAATAAAAAATCACAACATAAAGCTCTTACTTCACCTATTATAACTTTGAACTCAAGTGGTAAAGCGGACTATTTATTGTGATTAATACGTGTCTAAATTAGGTCAATGTGGCAATAGTGACGGTTGCACTATCTCATTAGCGCCTTAGATTTAACAACTCTACTTTATGCGGACCTTAGATGATTCTAATGTCCGCTTTTGAGATTGTGTACATAATCAGATGCTAAATATTTAGTAAGATTTTGGGTACAAATAAACAAAAGCATTTAAATTAGAATGACCGCAATAGGCTCATTGTGACTGCTAGATATTTTGATTAGGTTCTCAGTTTATGACCGCTTACCGTCCCAAAGCTGTCGGTATGGTACTAAAACCTTAGGTCTTCAAAGTGGCAAAAGTGACGGTTAGCACTATCTCATTAGCGCCTTAGATTTAACAACTCTACTTTATCTGGACTTTAGATGGTTCTAATGTCCGCTTTTGAGATTGTGTACATAATCGGATGCTAAATATTTAGTAAGATTTTGGGTACAAATAAACAAAAGCATTTAAATTAGAATGACCGCAATAGGCTCTGACCTGTTGTTAATAACTCAAAAGTTAATGTCAGCTTTTGGCTAGCTGAAGAAGTCTCTAATGATCACTAGCTCAATGTTAACAAAGATACGAATATAGTCCTTTCAGTCTGAATAAAACTATAATTAGGGTGTTCAGACCATGTGCCTATTTCATACGAATATTGATACGATATCATTTCGATGGTTACCGCTTTACTTTCGATGTCTTAGG
>JBLIEW010000053.1:0-34613 GCA_047633255.1 Colwellia sp. | reverse complement strand
AATTAAATCAGATAAAGAGGCCTGTTCAAAGGTAAAACTGTAAACCCGAGTGCTTAGCATCAGAATTACTACAACGAGACAAGCGGTGATAGCCATTTTTTCTTTCGATGAAACTCTTTCCATGAGATAAAATCCTAGTTGCACTAACAGCTTGTAGACGGGCAAAAACCTCTTTTTTTACAAGGTAATTAACTTTCTAATTTATTTATAATAAAAATAAATTACCTTTATATTCTTAGTATATCAAGTGTTTATTGATTTTCTTTAATTGACTATTGGAGAAAGCATGTTTTTATCTCGTTTTCTACGATGAAAGCGTGCAAAAAATAAGTATTACAAAATATATGGCAAAAAATTTGAAGCTAATGTCAGTAATACGCACCAAGGTAGCATTAGCACTAACAAGTATTAGTGCCAAAAAATCAAGTCGCTTAGGGTGTTTTTTTTAATAACCACTTATACAATATTGGAGGCGTTAGTCTTTAAAAGTGTGCAATGATGCCCAAGAAAGCGCCTTTAAATTCAAGATCGGTATATAAACTGTTTAAATCTTCAAGTTCTATTTTCACGACTCGATACCCTAAGGTCAGATTAAAGTCCACAATTAAGCTATTAACTAGGTCGTAACTTAAGCCAACTTGATAATCATAGAGTGAATGATCACCTATTAATGAAAAATCACCTTGGGCAAATGCACTTAGACCCGCTAACGGCATGCTAAAGTTAGTGGCAACATACAGCATAGGCACAATGTCGTCGGCTTTTACTATACCCGTAGGAGTAACAGAAGTTGTTATTGCTGTAAAGTGCTCGGCTTCATTGACTCCCTCTGTTTCAGGCAAAATACTAACATTAGTAATAGTCACTGTTGTCCCTGTAACCGTGACCGCAACATCAAAATCTCTAGCGGTTAAACCCAAATCTAATGAAAATAACCCGTTATTAAGTAATTCATAATATAAGGTGTAATCGACATAACTGGTGTTAAAACTGGTATTAACATTGTCATTAACTGGAAAAACTTCATCGTCAAAACCAAACTCTTTCGTTAAAGTAGTTTTACCTGTGGTATCAAGAGTAGTACTTGAAATACGTGCATTAGGGAGCAAAGGAAAAGGGTGTTCAACAGCAATAAAGTAGTTAGTTTGCTGTTCTTTTATTAAATTAAAGTCAATTAGCGAATTTTGTTCACCCAGAATACCACTTGCTTCACTTTGCCAAATTTGACCGCCCAAATATAAACCAATTGACTTTACTTGTGGCGTATAAATAAAAAATGGGGCAGCTTGTACATTAGTAATAAAAAGTGCTGCAAAAAGTGCTGCCAAAGCCATTTTTTTCATCTAATTACTATCCTTGTTTACGAATGATGATGTTCGATTTTTTATATACTACACATCATTCTTATACCCATAATAGGTTATAAGAAGAATATTAATATAATAGTTCATCGTAACTTATACTTCGATTCAAGTTAAGAAAAACCTAACAGAATATTATGAGTAAGCCTTAGTAACTTGACACGAAATTCATTAGAAATACATGCCATTTTTTTCCTAATGTATCTAATACCAATCAAACTAATTAAGTGATCTTTATAAATGGTCTAAATAACGGTTATTAAATATCATAAGTTAATTTACATACCTGTGTACAGGGCTTGTTAAGCCTGAACAACTATTCTTGATATTTTCGAAGAGCCACATTATTTCTATTGAGTTAAAAGTGCTAAACCAATAAATCGCTAATATTCTTAATACTGTTAATGTTTTGTGTTTGATAAAATTGCGCAAATTCATCTGCTAGTTGTTCGCTATCGATGAAAACTTGCTGCCAATACGCTAGCCTTTGCACGGGTGTCATCTGAGTAAAATCAGTTCTATCTGGAATTTTTTTATAAGGCAGTGTTTCAATAAATTTTGCTGAAGGACAGATCAATACCGTTTTATCATAATTTTTTAACCGAACCTTTCTAGATAAGTTTTTATCAAACCACCCCGCTTTGAGTACAGAGCTAAAATGTGGGTAAAGCGTTAAGCCTGCATTTTTAATTTCAAAATCAAAGTGATAATCAATAATACCGCCATCACGGTACATACCTTTTGGGCAGTTACTAATATTAGTGATTCCTTGCATCACCATAGGAATTGAACCTGAGGCAAGCAATGCCTCTTTAATATTTTCAGGGGATAGAGAAACGATACTTGTCGGAATATTATCTGGATCATCAATCGTTAACTGGCTGTCATATGATTGAAAAATAAATCTTTCATACTGATTTTTTAATAATGGCCTACTAATACCATTACTGACTATACTTTGAAGTAATCCAAGCCCTTGTAACACTTTGTTTTCATAACCAACTAATCCGTTAGTTTTGGTGACTAAAAAGTGGGCTTTAAATACCTTGTTATTAATGATCTCTTCAATACCACTATCACCGAACAAAACATCTAATAGCCTTCTTCCTTTTAAAGTAATTTCTGCCGGTTTTGCTTTAGCAGAATATACCGTTTCACTGTAATCTTTTGCTAACCGACTAATCGCCGCAACGGGATCATTTTGAGTAAAACATGCGGCCCTAAAAGCACCTGCACTTGAACCAATGATATTTAACATTTGCGTTCTGTTTTTAAAAAACTCACCAAAAATATATTTATCCAAGCCAAAAAGCGTAAACCATTTAGGTCCGCCACTCGCACCTAAAAAATTACTAAACAAGTCTGGAGAAAAACCCTTTTCTTGTATTGTTTTTAGTGCCGTTTCACCGGCATATATTTCGAGCATATTATTTAAAGTTCACTGTTAAATATCATTAGTCTATTACGATATCATGAAACTGAGTTAACTGTGCGTAGCTCTTTACGTAACACTTTACCAACATTGGTTTTTGGCAGTTCATCTAAAAACACCACAACTTTAGGGCGCTTATAATTAGTCAGCATTTCCTTACAATGATCAAAAATGTCTTGCTCCACTAAATTAGGGTTTCTACGCACAACGAATACTTTCACCGCTTCACCGGTTGATTCATGTGATATGCCTACTGCCGCAGCTTCAAGAATCCCCTCATGCATCACCAGCACTTCTTCAATTTCATTAGGAAATACATTAAAGCCTGACACATTAATCATGTCTTTTTTACGATCAATAATTTTCAAGAAACCATTTTCATCCATCGTAGCAATATCGCCTGTTGCCAACCAACCGTCTTTTAGGACTTCATCGGTTGCATCTTGTCGATTGTAATAACCCCTCATGACCTGTGGGCCTTTAACGCACAATTCACCCGATTCCCCAATAGCGACTTCTTCACCATTATCATTTCTTAAGCTAATATCAGTAGAAGAAACAGGGAGCCCAATTGAGCCATTATAATTAACTTGATTATAAGGGCTCATTGTCACTAAGGGTCCACACTCTGTCAAACCATACCCTTCTAACAAACGAGTTTTTGTGACTTTTTCCCAAAGGTCGGCGACCGGTCGTTGTACTGACATTCCACCACCAAAACTTATTTTTAAAGGGGTAAAATCAAGTTGGTCAAACCCTGGTGTATGCAGTAATGTATTAAACAATGTATTTACGCCCGTTATAACCGTAAAAGGATATTTAGCTAATTCTTTAACAAAACCGACCATATCTCTTGGGTTAGTAATGAGAATATTTGTACCACCAAACGGTATAAAACATAAGCAGTTAGAAGTTAACGCATAGACATGATAAAGCGGTAATGCTGTTATCATAATCTCTTTACCCACTTCATAAACGTTCTTCGTCGCTGCATTTGACTGCTCAAGGTTAGCCACCATATTACGGTGCGTTAACATCGCCCCTTTTGAAGGACCTGTTGTACCACCCGTATATTGTAAAAATGCAATATCTTGGCCTGAAATATCGACATGAGTAAAGTTCGACTTACCTCCTTTAGCTAAAGCCACATTAAATTTTACAGCGTTTGGTAAGCTATAAGCGGGCACTTGCTTTTTTACATATTTAAGCACGCTATTTACCAGTGTACCTTTTACTTTACCTAACCGGTCACCGACTCCCGTAGTAATAATATGTTCAATATCGGTTTTATCCATCACTTTCTCAAGTACATGGGCAAAGTTTTCCAAAATGAGAATAGCTTTAGTATCAGAGTCTTTTAATTGGTGTTGAAGTTCTCGAGCGGTATAAAGTGGATTAACGTTAACTATGGTTAATCCTGCCATTAAGGCACCAAATAAAGCAATGGGATATTGGAGAGTATTAGGGATCATAATGGCAAATTTGTCACCTTTACATAATCCTAGATCATTCTGTAAATAAGCCGCGAAATCGTTAGCTTGTTGAGCCAATTCGCCATAAGTTAAACTGGCACCCATGTTAATGAATGAAGTTTTATCTTCATATAATGTTGTGTATTTTAGAAATAAATCGACCAGTGAATTATATTTATCAGGATCTATTTCATGTTCAACGCCAGATGGATAACTTTTCTCAAGCCAAATTTTTTCCACGGTATTCTCCTCAATTTAAAATTATAAAGCGGCTTTATTGATACAGTGACTAGTGCAGTGCAGCTTTTTATTATCAGTCACAAAAGGTGATTAAAGCACTTCAAACAAACCAGCAGCACCTTGACCACCACCAATACACATACTAATCACGACAAACTTGACACCTCGGCGCTTACCTTCAATGAGTGCATGCATCACCATACGTGTACCGCTCATACCATAAGGATGGCCAATTGAAATTGCGCCACCATTAACGTTTAAGCGATCTTCAGGGATAGCGAGTTTGTCGGCACAATATAAAACCTGCACAGCAAAGGCTTCATTAATTTCCCATAAACCGATGTCATCTATGGTTAAGTTATTGCGTGCTAATAATTTGGGAATAGCAAAAATAGGACCTATGCCCATTTCATCCGGTTCACAGCCGGTAACTACCATACCGCGATAGACACCTAAGGGTTTTAAGCCACGTTGCTCTGCCAATTGACGTTCCATCACAACAACCGCTGCTGCACCATCAGATAATTGTGATGCGTTACCACCGGTAATCGAACCATCATCTTTAACCGCTTTTAAACCAGATAGCCCTGCTAACGTTGTTGATGGACGATTACTTTCATCTTGAGTTAACGTCACATCTTCTTTACTGATATCTCCCGTTGCTTTATCCATCACTAATTTAGTACACGTTACAGGAACAATTTCATCATCAAATTTTCCCGCTTCTTGGGCTTTTGCAGTTCGTTGTTGAGATTTAAGTGCATAAGCATCTTGTTCTTCACGAGAAATGCCATAACGATTAGCAACCACTTCGGCCGTATCAAGCATCGGCATATAAGCCGCCGGACGATAGGCTTTTACACTTGGATCAACCGCACGGTGCATGTTCATTTTTTCGTTTTGGACTAAACTAATTGAATCACAACCACCAGCGACGACAACTTGCGCACCATCGCAAACAATATGATTGGCTGCAACAGCAATAGACATCAAGCCTGAAGAGCATTGACGGTCAATCGTCATACCCGGAACGGATATCGGTAATTCTGCTGCCATTGCCACTTGGCGACCAAAGTTCATACCTTGGTTACCTTGGGTTAACGCCACACCAAAAATACAATCTTCAATTTCATTTGCATCAATGCCAGCTCTTTCAACGGCTGCTTTAACAGCAACAGCCGCTAATGTTGGTGCGGATAAATCATTAAATGCGCCACGGTAAGCTTTACCAATGGGGGTACGTGCGACAGATACTATTACGGCTTCTCTCATGGGGGGTCCTTGTTCTTACTGTTGTTAATTTCGTGCGAATGAATTGCTGTTAACGCGTAGTGGTAACCCTTACGTTTTTTGTGATTGCATAAAAGCCATGGCTTTCATAATAAATTTTTCCCCTTGCTTGGTACCAGACTCTAATGCCGCTTGTTTATCTTGAGCAGTTAGATCACCCCAATGTTCACGCACGGTTTCTGGGCTTTGGCAATTGGGTGGAATAAAACAACCTTCTGTTTCAAACATACTTGCACTTGAGTAGCCACCCGCGCCTGCGCATAAAATAAAGCGATTAGGTGCTTCATCATCACATAACGTTAACATACCGGCTGTTACCGCTTCGGGTGCAAATGCTCTGACAATTTCTTCTGGCATTAAATCTTCTGTCATACGCGTTCCAGCGGTTGGTGCTAAGGCATTAATGCGAATGTTATCTTTAGCCCCTTCAATCACTAAAGTATTCATCAGGCCTAAAACAGCCATTTTTGCTGCGCCATAATTTGATTGACCAAAATTACCGTACAATCCACTTGATGACGTTGTCATAACAATACGACCATAATTTTGCTCGCGCATAATATCCCATACCGCTTTGGTGCAATTTACCGATCCCTTTGCCTTTTCTTCATCAACATGAATAAACTGATGATCTAAGGTACAATCAGCAAACTGATTAATTTGTTGTTGCGTTACTTGATGCCACGGCGTTGGCTCAGCTTGAAAACCAAGGTAGTTTTCTATTTCTTCTTTTTTAATTATAGTTAGCATAATCTGCGTCCATACTGTTGTTATTATAGCTATTATTGTTAATTAAATAGCTTAAAACCATTCAACTTGCATGTCATACGTTGTACTGTCGGTATTAATTAATAGTGTTGACCATAACGATATTTCTGGTAATTCAAAACGATAAAAATACTGTAATGTCTGCAGTTTACCCTGATAAAAACTTTCATCTTCTTGGTGAGTTTTTTTTGCTAAGGCCTTTGTCGCCACAACACCTTGTTTGAGCCATAACCAGGCGATGATAACGTGACCAAATAATTCTAAATATTTCACAGAGTTAGCCAAGGCTAAATCAATGTTCTTGGTCGACATTGCAGCTAAAACCGCTTGAGTAGTTTGTTTTAACGTATCTACAGCCTCACTTAATTGCTCGGTAAATTCATTCAAACTAGCGTATTGTTTTGCCTGTTTAATCGTTTTAGTAATCTCATCCAATGTTGCACCGTAACCCTGCATATTATTCATCGGTACTTTACGGGTTATTAAATCTAAAGATTGGATCCCCGTTGTTCCTTCATGTATTGGATTTAAACGATTATCCCGGTAAAACATCTCAACAGGATGTTCATTAATATAACCATGACCACCGAGTACTTGAATTGCTAGTGAGTTTGCTTTGGGACCATATTCAGAAGGCCACGTTTTGATAATAGGGGTTAAAAAATCTAATAAGGTTTGTGCCTGTTGACGCTGTTCTTGTGTTGCTAAAGTTCGTGAATCATCACTTAATTGTGTTCCATAAAGCACTAATGATAGTGCCCCTTCAGCATAAGATTTTTGAGCTAACAACATACGTTTAACATCGGCATGTTCAATAATGTTCACCATAGGTGATAAGGGATCTTTGCATGAGGGTAAACGACCTTGTGGGCGATTTTTTGCATAATCAACCGAATATTGATAACCCGCAACCGCCAATACTGCCGCACTGGTTCCAACCATGATGCGTGCTTCATTCATCATATGAAACATGTACTTGAGGCCATGGTTTTCTTCGCCAACCAAGTAACCAATCGAGCCATTTTTTTCGCCAAAACTTAATGCGGTAGAGGTTTGAGCACGCCCACCCATTTTGTGAAATAGCCCGGCTAATGCGACTTCGTTATCCTCACCTATTGAGCCATCGTCATTAACTAAATATTTAGGTACCACAAAGAGTGAGATACCCTTAACTCCTTTAGGTGCACCTTGCACTCTGGCCAGGACTAGATGAACAATGTTTTCGCTTAGATTATGATCGCCACCAGAAATATAAATTTTATTACCTGAAATACGATAAGTGTCATTTTCAGACTTAACTGCTTTGGTGATTAAATCGCCAAGGCCTGAGCCACTGCCAGGCTCTGTCATGGCCATGGTTCCCATAAATCGACCCAAACGCATCGGTTTAACCCATTTATCAATAAGTGCGTCACTGGCATGAGCTTCTAACAAATTAGCATTCGCAGTCGTTAACACGTTGTACCCCATGCCTACACCACCCGCCACTGAGAGATAGGCGCCTGCAGCACTGGCAATAATAGGCGGGAGTTGCATACCACCTGCGTCATAATCTGCAGTAGCAGAGCCAATACCTGACTCATTAACCGCAGCTATTGCCGGTTTAAGCTCAGGTATTAAATACACTTTTTTCCCATCAAATGTCGGTTGATGGGTATCAAGTTTTTGGCGAATAGGAAGAAAATACTTATTGGCGATAACTTGCGCCGTATTAATCACTTCATTAAAAGTGTGACGGTCATGATCTTGATAACGTGCCCTATTCATTAAGGATCCACTATCAAAAAGTTCATAAAGCATAAACGTTAGATCACGTTCATTCATTAAAGTTGCAGGCATATGATTCTCTTCTAATTCACTTTTTATTATTGTTTATTTAGGTTAAAACCTAGCGATTACTGTGCTGAGAAACCGCCATCTACTGCGATACATTGTCCAGACATATAGGTATTTTTTGGCGATAACATCATCAACATCATGGCCACTATTTCTTTGGGCTCACCTAAACGTTTCATCGGCGCATCTAAGCTCATTTTGCTTTGCATTTTGTCATCTGCCATATCCGTCACCATTTTTGTTAAGGTAAAAAATGGACAGATTGCATTGATGCGAATATTGTGACGGCCATATTCTACAGCGCCAGTTTTGGTTAGCCCTATTACTGCATGTTTAGCCATAGAGTAAGCTCCCACATAGGCTGCCCCACCAAGCCCCGCGATTGAACTCACATTTAAGATTGCACCACCTTCTTGCGTTAACATTTGCTCAATTTGATGTTTCATACCAAATTGAACACCTTTCACATTAATCGCAAATTGGCTATCCATAAGCGCCTCATCAATGTCGTGTAACGCATGAAACGCATGGGCAATACCCGCATTATTGACACCAATATCAACGCGACCGTAATTTTTTATCGCGGTATCGACCATGGCTTTACAATCGTCATTTTTAGACACATCACATTTTAATGCGATAATATCCGCTCCTGTTGACGCTATTTCATCGGCAACTTTATGTACCCCTGCTGCATTAATGTCACTTATCACTAATTTAGCGCCACGTTTAGCTAATTCTTCAGCCAGTAACTTGCCAAAACCTTGAGCTGCACCGGTAATAACCGCAACTTTTCCAGTAAAATCTAATAGTGGATCCATGTTCTTTTCCTCACAGTGCAAAATAGCGACTGAATAAATATTGTGGTTTAACGCTCTACTGACGCTAGTTGTCTAAGTTCTTTTGTTTTTTACTTTCGTTATTGATTATCGCTAACGCCATTTGTGCTAAAGGTTCAACAAATGTGCCTACTTTATTAGCATTTTCATTAGACGCATTGCCCTGCGATACCCGTTTGGCAACGCCTTGTGCAATCGCGGCAAGTCGATAGAAACTAAAAGCAAGGTAAAATGTCCAATGTTCAATTTTTTCAATCCCCATACGCTGACAATAACGAGCCACATATTCTTCTTCTGTTGGTATTCCTAAACTAGCTCGGTCAATTCCTTGAAGCCCATCAATACCGCCCATACCTTGTGGCATACGCAATTGCATGCATTGATAAGCTAAGTCAGAAAACGGGTGGCCTAACGTAGAAAGTTCCCAGTCAAGAATAGCGAGAATGTCAGGGGAATCTTTGACGAACATCATATTGTCTAATCTAAAGTCACCATGAACTAAGCAAACCCGGCCATCATCGACTGGTCGATTGGTTTCAAGCCAATCACTTAATTTATCCATAGCGTCAATTTTTTGTAATTCGGTTGCCTGATATTGTTTGGTCCAACGGCCAAGTTGTCGTTCAAAGTAATTACCTGGTTTACCAAAATCATCCAAACCACATGCTTTAATATCAATACTGTGCAAAGCGACTAATGCTTCGTTCATAGCGTCATACATTTGGGCTCTACGTTCATTGGTCTCTATTTCAGCTAATGAGGCACTCCAATAAACATTACCGTCGCAAAATTCCATCAAATAAAACATTGATCCCATAATAGAGACATCGGTGCACAAATGAAAAACTTTGGATACGGGGACATTCGACCCTTTAAGCGCATCAAGTACTTGATATTCTCTGTCTACCGCGTGGGCAGATTTTAGGAGTTTACCTGCAGGCTGGCTGCGTAAAACATATACACCCGATTGAGCAGTGACTTTGAACGTAGGATTCGATTGCCCACCAGAAAACTTATCTAATGTTACCGGGCCAGTAAAATCGTGAAGTTGAGACTCAAGATAAAAGGTCAATTTTTCAATATCAAAAGGTGCCACTACTGCCATATTATTTATTCTCTTTCAGTTATCAGAAGATTTTTTAGTTTGCATCTAGTCTTGGTATACCGGTTTCCAATCATGTGAGGTTAGACTGACTTTTTAACTAAATCTCGTCCTAGCTGCATCATGTGCACTTGATCAGGGCCATCGGCTAAACGCAAAGTTCTTTGCCCGGCAAATGCATGCGCTAAAAAGGTATCTTGACTGACACCCGTTGCGCCGTAACATTGAATAGCGCGGTCAAGCACATCAAGTGACATACTAGGCGCAACTATTTTAATCATGGCAATGATATCTTTAGCGGCCTTATTTCCTTCTGTATCCATTTTTTGTGCGGCTTTTAACGTCATTAGTCGTGCTTGCTCAATTTGACAAGCTGATTTGGCAATATCTTCACGTATGGATTGCTGTTTGATCATCGGACGACCGAAAACAACACGCTCATTAACACGTTTACACATCAAATCTAGTGCACGTTGAGCAACACCAATAGAGCGCATGCAGTGGTGAATACGGCCCGGGCCTAAACGCCCTTGTGCAATCTCAAAGCCTTTGCCTTCACCAACAATAATATTTTCAATAGGTACACGAACATTATCAAAGGTGATTTCTGCATGCCCTTCAGGCGCATCGTCATAACCAAAGACTTTCATGGGGCGAACCATAGTGACACCAGGCGTATTCATTGGTACAAGTACCTGAGATTGCTGGATGTAGCGATTTTCATTAGTTGGGTCTGTTTTTCCCATAACAATCATAATTTCGCATTCTTTACGACAAGCGCCACTTATATAAAATTTTCGTCCATTAATGACATATTCATCACCATCGCGCTCTATCCTAGTTTCAATGTTTGTGGCATCACTAGAAGCGACATCTGGCTCTGTCATTGCAAAAGCAGAACGTATTTTTCCTTCTAATAGGGGTTCTAACCATCGCTTTTTCTGTTCTTCATTACCATATTTGGCTAATACTTCCATATTGCCGGTATCAGGGGCTGCACAATTAAACACTTCTGATGCCCACATCACTTTACCCATAATTTCAGCCAGTGGTGCATATTCCAAGCTAGTTAGGCCAGCACTGTACTTGCCATAACTGACTGGTAAAAAGAGATTCCATAATCCTTCAGCTTTGGCTTTCGCTTTAAGCTCTTCCATTAAGGGTGGAGTTGACCAAGGGTCTTGTGAAACTTGTTGATGCATTTCTTGTTCAACAGGAAATACATCTCGATCCATAAAATCAGTAACACGTTGGATCAGGTCTTGTACTTTGTCGCTATACTCAAAATTCATATGATTATCCTTTTGCGGCCAATAGTGTGTTTGGTACTAATGGCGCTTAGTATTATTTTTAAGAAATCGCTAATATTTAACATTAGCATTAGTTCATTGTTATCTAACTTATGTACAACTTAAGGCCAGCTAATGTAAAGTCTGCCAACTTAAAGTGACTTAGCTTAAGGTCATCAGCGCATCTTTATTGAATGACGCTATTTCATTTTCTTTCTTATCTTTGATTTTGTTCACCCAATTAGGGTCAACTAACAATGCTCGACCAATGGCAACTAAATCGAATTCATCATTATTTAGACGTTCCAACAAACCTTCTATACCCATTGGCTTTGATGTGCCTTTTAAATCAGCGTTACCTTCACCGATAAAGTCTTCATCTAAACCTACACTACCGACAGTAATAACAGCTTTATTGGTTAGCTTTTTGGTCCAACCGGCAAGGTTAAGATCCGATCCGTCAAATTCAGGTAACCAAAAACGACGTGTACTGGCATGAAATATGTCTACGCCGGCATCACTGAGTAGGCCTAAAAAAGTAGCGAGTTCTTGTGGTGTTTGGCATAACTTTGCTGAGTAATCTTGTTGTTTCCATTGTGAAAATCGAAAAATAATCGGGAAATTTTCACCAACCGCAGTACGAATTGCTTTAACAATTTCTACGCCAAAGCGGGTTCGATTTTCTAATGAGCCACCGTAACCATCGGTACGCTGATTTGTACCCTCCCAGAAGAACTGATCAACCAAGTAGCCATGAGCACCATGTACTTCAACACCATCAAAACCTACATTTTTTGCATCAACAGCTGATTGCGCAAACGAAGCAACCACATCATCAATATCTGTTTGGCTCATTGCTATACCATTGGGCGCGCCAGGTTTATATAGGCCTGAAGGGCTATGTGCAGGTACTGTTTTATCTGGGCCTACCCCCTCTTTTCTTACTGAGCCAACATGCCATAATTGAGGTACTATTTTTCCACCCGCAGCATGTACTTCATCGACGACATGCTTCCAACCTGATAAAGCTTCTTCACCATAAATAGCCGGAACTCGTTCATATCCATTCGCGGCTTTGTGAGAGATAAAAGTACCTTCGGTAATAATTAAGCCAACATTTCCTTCTGCTCTGCGACGATAATAAGCCGCAACGTCTGGCGTTGGGATATAATTTGGCGAAAAAGTACGTGTCATTGGCGCCATAACAGTACGGTTTTTGAGTGTTAAGCCTTTTGTTGAAAATGACTCAAATAATTTATCTGAATTGTTGTTACTCATGTTTTTCCTAAATATTTAATCTGTTATGGCACAAGTTCTGATTATTTTTTACTAAATAAACACTGACTTTTTACTAAATAAATTCTGGCTTTACTGACTAACCACTGCTGACTAACCAGTGATTTAGCCAATTAAATAGCCACCATCAACATTAATAGCTGTTCCGGTGGTGTAACTTGACGCATCGGAAACTAAATATAATACTGTACCCGCCATTTCCTCCGGTTGAGCTACACGTTTCATGGGCACGTGCTGCAGCATTTGATCAAGAATTTTGGGATTATTGACTAACGTTGATGCAAATTTTGTATCCGTGCCGCCGGGTAATAAAGCGTTCACACGGATATTAAATTGGGCACATTCTTTGGCAAAGGCTTTTGTCATTGAAATAACGGCAGCCTTACTAATAGAATAAATCCCTTGGTAATCACCTGGAGTAACACCATTAATTGATGCAACATTAACAATAGCGCCACCATCGTTTGATTTCATTAGCTTTCCACCCATTATTGACATGAAAAAGTAGCCACGAATATTAACATCGACTGTTTTTTGAAAAGCATTTAAGTCTGTATCTAATACATGACCAAAATAGGGATTTGCCGCCGCATTGTTTACTAAAATATCTAGCTTGCCGTGTTCTGTTGAAATTTGATTAAAGATGGATTCAATTTGATCCATTTCACCAATATGACAAGCGATTGCTTGGGCGCTACCACCCGCTTCAATAATACTATCAACGACTGTTTGACAGCCTTCTATCTTACGGCTGGAAACAATAACATGTGCACCGTTTTGGGCCAGTAATTTAGCAATGCACTCACCAATACCACGGCTAGCCCCAGTTACTAAGGCTATTTTTCCTGTTAAATCAAATAGTTTGTTATTCATTTTAAGTCTCCTGCTTAATCTCTATTGATATTCGACTAGCTATTTAAATTATCTATTTCAACTATCTAAAGGTTATCCAATCAGCACCTGCAGATGTTAAATGACTATAATTATTGAAGTAGTCGATACTTATATTATTTTCTGAAAAAAGTACTTTAGTCACACTGGTATTACGTATTTGTTGATTTATCTCTAAGGTCTTTTCATCAGATAATCCTAAAATAGATTGGATGATCACTGAAATGGTGCCCCCTGAAGTAAAAATACAAATATCTTTATCTTGCTGAGTATTATTCGAGGTTTTTTTGGTTGTTAATTGTTGCTTAATGACGTAGTGCAACGCACTGATACAACGTTGTTTAAATTGAGACCAACTTTCTTTGTATTCATGGTCATATTCTCCAGACACCCAGCGCTTTAGGGCACTAACAAATTCTTTTTGAAAGACCTTATTCGCATCAGCCACTTGACCTATCGATTCGCTGATTTTAGCAAAATCTTTCCACTTAGCGTCATAGCAAGTCAACAGTTCAACATGATTAAACTCGTTAAAGCCAGAGTGCAAAATAACGGATGGCTCTATACCTTGATAGCCAATCAAAAAATGCGCTAATGTTTGTTCATGACGAATTAGATCACCCGAATAAATTTTATCGGGTGGAGAGAGTGATTGCCAAGATTGACCTAATAACTGAGACTGGTTATTGCCTTTGTCAGACAATTGATCATAATCTGTTTTACCAAATGAGGCTTGTCCGTGTCGAATAAGATAAATTGTCGCCATAAAATTAAGCCTTCACAATAAGGTGTTGATGTTGTACTTGAATAAAACACCACTTTTTTTGATATAACCATGCTAATAGCAACAGGGTAATTAAACAAATGAATAGTTATTATGACCAACTATTCATATTTAGAATAAAGATTACTACTCATATTAAACAAAACTATCCAAGAATAATAAACCAGCGTTTATAGGCCCAATTAGCCAAAAACCTTACAATAAGATCTTGTAAGGTTTTTTCAATGTAGTTTCAATGCAGGTTATGGAATGCTATTTATACCAATCCCCATTTCAATTAACTTAATGAATTTAATTGAAATTATTCCCACTCATACGAAACACTTGCTCCAAATGTACGTGGCTGGTTTGGGTAACCATTAAAGCTTCCTTCTTGTATCGGAGGCGGAAAAGCTGAAAGATAATACTCATCATTATTTAAATTACGTGCCCAAAGCTGAAAACTAACGCCATTGTCGAAGTTCAAACCCGCGCTCGCATTGAATGTACCTACCTCACGAGTTAAAGACTTTGGTGCATTCTCCACAAGCTGAACGTCACTTTCATAAAGGTAATCAGTTCTGACATAGCCGTAAGCACCGCTATCAAGTTCGAAACTATAAGTAACCCCAGCCGTTATGCTACGCTCATGAATCCCGGCAGGTTTTTCCCCTGATAAATCTACGACACCATTAAGGCCAGATGCCCCTTGAAATGAATCATAGATAGGGTCTAGAAAAGTACCTGCTAACGTAAATGCCCAATTCTCTGTGGGATTATAGACAGAATCAAACTCAATACCTTGTGTGCTTTGTTTACCTGCATTTGCTAGTACAAACCCTGTTCCAATGAAGATAGACGATTGAAATCCTTCGATCGTTTGGTCAAATAAAGTGACGTTAAGTGCACCTTTATTAAATCTTGCTTTCATACCCAACTCATACACTGTCGCTTCTTCTGGTGAAGCATATCGACCACCATAGTTTTGGTTCGGTTGTTGTAAACCTGCGCCCTCCACTGCAGTTTGGTCTGTTACAAACGGACTGCTATAACGAGATAAGTTCCATGATGACGCTTTAAAACCAGTAGCAGCTGTGGCAAATAAGTTAATATTTTGATTAAGCTCATAGGATAAGCGCATTGACCACGTTGTTTTACTATCCTCAGTTTTATTGTTTTCTACTGAGTTAGGTAAATTAAGCATAGGAGGTAAAAACTGTAAGCTTTCTAGTATAGGAATAGCGGGTGCTAATGTTGGAATATAAGGAAGAGGAACACTAAAAAGTGTTAAATCGTTATTTAAATCAATAGCCGATAGCACATCAGTATTCGTTTGATTTATGGTAAGTGTTTTCTCATCTTTGGTATAGCTGACACCAAGAATAGCGGTTAAATTCTCTGAAATATGATAATCAAAGTTGGCAAATAACGAATAAGCCTTATTATCCTGTGTGAATTCTGAATCGGCAGATTGTCCACTTGAGAAAAATGAATTTGGAGTAATACCATAAACACCTTCTACCCCTGCAAGTAAACCAGGAGCACCACCTGCGGCCATTAACACATCAAAGTAATTTCGGACATCATTTCCATAGGATAATGAGTCACCTGTTTCTACGTCTTCTTGAAAAATAAAGGCGCCAAACATCCATTCTAGTGTTTGTATGCCGGTAGAGGTTAAACGAAATTCTTGAGTAAAAGTATCAATTTCAGTGTGGCCCCCTTCCTTTAAAATATCTAATGAGGTGAAATCTACATCGTTTAAAAAATCGGAGTCATTGCTACGAAACGCTGTAATTGAAGTAAAGCTATAGCCATCGAAGTCAGCATCTACCTGTAATGATACGCCACCATCTTCAACGTTATTGTCTGGGTTGATATTAAGAGATGATTTGTATACAAATGAATCGTTTTCATCAATAACAACACCACCTAAGGCACGAACTGCATCCGTTGTTGGACCATTAATAGCATCGGCTGCAGTACAACATGCCTCCTCAATTTCACTGTAATCGGCAATAAAACGCAAGGTTACATCACGAGTAGGTTCATAGAGTGCTTGCCCACGGATATTCCAACGGTCGCGGTTATTGAGTTTATTTAATCCGACCACACTATCCGTATATCCGTCTCGCGTGTTATAACCACCCGATAAACTTAACGCTAATGTCTCTGTTATTCCATTAGTGATATAACCTTTCACTTGCTGTTGATTATAGTTTCCAACACCGACTTCAACCTTGCCTTCTAAATCATATGATGGTGCCATAGTGCGTACACTGATAACACCAGCAGAAGCATTTTTACCAAACAAGGTGCTTTGCGGGCCACTGAGTACTTCTATTTGTTGAAGTCTGGGTAAATCACTAATTTGAGCTGCCGCACGAGAGCGGTATACACCGTCAATAAATACACCAACCGAGGGTTCAATACCTGTGTTGTTGGTACCGTTACCAAAACCTCTAATCGCAAAGTTTGTATTAGTTGAGCGCTGTAAAGGAGTCACACGTAATGATGGAACAAGCGTTTGTAGATCATTAATATCTAAAATTTTTGCTTGTTCAATAGCTTGACCACTTATAACCGTGACGGCTACTGGCGATTCCTGTAACCCTTTAAGGCGCTTTGAAGCGGTTATCATTATCCGTTCAACTTCTTTGTCTTCGCTTTGCGACTCGGTTTTAGTTTCTTGAGCGCTTAGAGCTGTCGTGCCAAGTGCACTTATTACCGCCGAAACAAGTAATGATTTTTTAAAAAATTGTATTGCTAACGTTGTTTTCATGTTTATCCCCATTATTACTATTAATACCAAAAGCACACTTATTAACTAACTGTGCTTTTGCTCAAATACATTGTTTGAGTTGCTTTTTTAAGCGTGAATGATTTTTATCAAACTATGCCAATCAACCACCATAAGCTTTACTTATGATGACCATGATTGAACAACCTTACGCGGCTTGACTATGCTAGATACATCCATTAAATTACACAAATGAATAAATTTAATGGTTAACTATTCATAATAAGAATAGATAGACACATAGACCGAAATATTAGTTAGTTGTTAGTGAGTGAGAAAAAACATGAAAATTGATTTAAATTTATTTGTAGTATTTGACGCCATTTATTGCGAAGGAAATATTACCAAAGCAGGCTCAGCACTTAATTTATCGCAACCGGCGGTTAGCCATTCATTGAGCAAGCTTCGCGTTCATTTTGATGATCCTTTATTTGTTCGCCAAGGTAATGAGATGCGTCCAACACCTGTCGCTAATAATGTTGTTGCTGATGTGCGAGAGGCCTTACATCAATTACAAGTATGCTTAGCACAATCACGTCAGTTTGAACCTTCCATCTCTCGTAAAAATTTCAACATCTCTTTGCACGGTGCACAAGAAGCGTCTTATTTACCGCCATTGATGCATAACATCAAAAAAGAAGCGCCTTACATCAAACTGCAAAGTAGTCGTAGAGTTAATCGTAGTGAATTAGAAAATAAACTTGCCAGTGGTGATATTGATTTAGCCATAGATACACTATTACCCGTGAGCGATAATATTTTTCATACTAAATTAGGTCAAAATGAGCTCGTGGTTTTAGCTCGAAAAGATCATCCTGATGTAAAATCCACATTGGATTTAGATAGGTATCTTGCACAGGATCACGTATTAGTATCATCCCGTTCAGCTGGACTGAGTATTGAAGACTTTGAACTTGCTCGACTAGGCTTACAACGCAAGATAGATTTGAGATGTCAACATGCGTTTTCCGCATGTCGGGTAATTACTGGCAATAACATGTTGTTAACATTAACTAAAAAAACTGCGATGATGTACGCTCAGTTACTCAACTTGGTTGTTTTTCCTCTACCGGTAGATTTACCTGATATTGGTGCGCACTTATATTGGCATAGAAACGTAGATCTTGAACCCGCCAATAAATGGCTAAGAGAGCAAGTGATCCTATCTACAACAGGCATTTAAAAAGCGTATGTTAAAAGGTTGAACTTACACCAGTAGATCGCTAGCACCAGTAGATAGTTGGCACTAAACAACAGCCGTGTTAAGACGGTTTTCATTACAGCCAAGAAGTACAAAGCTAACAGCTAACTGTTTATAACGTTTCATCGGTGGCAACATCGGGTTTAGCGCTATCTTCGACTAAATATTGCTGGTTTTGTCTCAACATTGTAGTGATATCGATAACATACTCAGCACCACGCTCAGAATAAGGCAGTAAGCCCGTTGCTAATATTTCAGGATTTAATGGCTGATCGTGTGATCTTAATTCTAAGCGAATCGTTCTAAAAACACGATAAGCATTATGGGAGTTAATATTATAAAAATAATGAGCTACCGCTTTATCTAAACTTTGAAATGCAGCGACTTCATGTTTAGCACCGGTATTTCTGCCTCCGGGAACCATACCGCAACCTTCTCTAAAACACCATATACCGAAAAAGTTTAATCCTATTCGAGAGAAGCGCGATGTACCCCATGCTGACTCGTTTGCCGCTTGGACTAATACCAGTGGCATAGGAACAACATCTACACGCACTAATAATTCATTCAACTGTGATAATAGTGACGCATTTTTGTTAACACGATATCGCTTAACCAATACTGATAACGCTTCAGATTCTTTCTCAGATAAAGGTAAGCCTAGTGATACCTGCTCAAGCCACAGATTAAGTTCGACTCGGGTAGCAAGTAAGGCATTATTTTGTCTGACAACAGCAGGGCGCATAAAATCAAAAAACTTTTTCTTTTTACTTTTCACATCTCTAACAGCAGCAAAATCAGGTAAAATAACGTCATGTAATGGCTTTTCCAAGACCTTTTTAACAATCACTTTATCGATTTTTTTCTCTGCAATTTTTATCGTTGGTTTTTCAAGTGGTTGCTCAATGACTTTTGGCTTTAAAAAAGTAAAAGGAGCAACTATAAAGACAATCAATAATAGTATTAGCAGCAATACCAGTAATAATTTAATTTTAATTAATGTGGCACTTTTCATAAAGAATCCATACTATTAGCTATGTTATGCTGAAAAGGTATCATCCGAACCAGAATCGACTTCCTTCGATGTTGAATTCCCCGAATGATGGAGTATGTCAGTAGCATCCGTTGTTGCGATACTAATACCAAAAATTTCACGATAGATAATACCTTTAGCGTTGTAAAATAATGGCGCAAGAAACGATATTCCAATCAAGAAAATCACAATACCAATTGGCGCAACGCTTGATTCAAGTAAGAAAATAAACGGGAGTAACAAGACAATCAGTGATGAAAGTAAAAGAGAATATAATGTTAATAGTGAAAAAAACTTAAAACGTAACGCTTTAATTGATAAAACAATCGCTTTCATCGGCATCATCTTTTTTTCAATAACCAATGGTACCGTCAATGATAGGGTTACCGCTAGAAAAATTCCGGGAATAATAAATAACTGAAAACCAAAACTGATCAGTACTGAGGTTAATAATGCGCACAATATTACCCAACTGGCCCGCGTAAGAAATGCAAAAGTCATTTTCGCATTAGTTTTCATACCTACCGCATGTTGAACCCCCATCATTTCGACACCAGCCATAAAAGGCCAAATAGCAACGGTAACTACAACATTTAATAACATACCCGCTTGAGGATCAGCTAATACATTGTCAATGCCACCAAGATAACTGCTAGCGACAAAAGAAACTAACATACCCAGCACTAAAGAAAAAAGTAATCCTAAATTAATGGCCAATCGAGACCTTAGTGTTTGTTGCCAAGATTCAGTTAAAATTGCCTTGACGTCAATCTCATAGTCGCCTTTCAATGCACGTTCAATACTGCCACCAACTTGTACAATAGTAATTTTTTCTGGCAAACCAATACCCTTATCTCTTAATAAAAGAATAAAATAAAATAATGAAACAATAGTTAACGGTTATTATACCCAAGCTACTTCAAAATGCGAGTTTCAGAATACCTGAGCGGATCATAATCAAGGCTACCTTTTTATTAATAGATTTCTTATTGGTTGAACACTTTAACAAAAATCAATTTAAGTCGCTTAACACAAGTTGTATTGCTAAACACAATAAAACAGCTCCCATCACCCTATCAAGTAAGTAACCTTTTATTTGCAATAAGCTACGTACTCTAGTCTGCGTTAATAAACAAGATAGTAAGACAAACCAAGCAGCGGTCGCCACGGTCATATAAAGACCATAACCAAGTTTAATCGCCAAAGGAGTTTCAGGTATTATAATCACTGAAAATAAGCTAACAAAAAATAGTGTTGCTTTAACATTAAGGCCGTTTATCAAAAAACCAGTAAAGAATGCCCTTTTTGGTGAAGGTATATCGTCGGTCAAGCTGCTCGGTACTTGAGACTCGTTATTTATTATTTCTGGTTTTTTAGCCCTTAAACTATGCCAAGCAATATAACAAAAATAACTCGCGGCGAGATATTTCAACGCTGTAAATAGGCGTTCATCACTGGCAATTAGTATGCCTATACCTATTAAGGAATAGGTGACATGCAGTAAAATACCCGTGGCAATACCAAAACTAGTATAAATAGCTGTGCGCCTATCATAACGAATACTTTGCTTTAAGATAATAGCAAAGTCAGGTCCTGGGCTTGCTACAGCTAAAAGGTGTACTGCGGCAATGAGAAAAAACTGCTCTAAGTAAGGTATAGTCATACCCGTTATAGTCTATTATGTTTTTCATGAATACGGGTTAACGCTTGCTGAAAAAAATTAGCGCCTTTTTTGTGAGCCAACTTAATGTTATTTTCTGGTATTTTTTCAGGTTCATTATAAACTGATAAGACCCGTGACATGCTCGTCTCACGAATAATATGAAGAATAGGATAAGGTGAGCGATTAGTAAAATTACTCGCATTGTCATATTCTTCACCATCAAAACAATACTCTGGGTGCATGCTTGCTATTTGAAATATCCCTTCGAAGCCAGAATCAATGAGTAAGTCGTTAGCATAATCAACTAAATCTAAGTAACGCTCAAAGCCACGAAAACCATCACCATAAATAATAAGCGTGGTTTCTAGTTCTTCATGGTTTTGTAAGTACCGACATTGCTCAATGAATTCATGCAAGGCTGTTTTTACTTGCTCAGTTTTTGATAAATGATAATGAATGGTCTTATTTACAAATTCTTTTTTAGCAAAAGGACAAATATTAAGACCTATAATAATTTCATCTAACCACTGCTTTGTCGCTAACACTTCATTTTGTTCATCGGTATTCATTGTTGTCATTAAAAATTCAACTCGTTAATTGTTGTTTAACTATTGTTTAACTGTCCAGTTTTTGGAATTATCACATTTTACCGGATTTTCCATATAACGCTAATCATTGTTGAAGGTTACCCTGCTCTAATCTATTACCTGTGTTGATAAAATATTCTAGAGTGGGCACTAGCTGATAAGCACTGGATTATAAGTTTATCAAATTAAGTGGAGTAATTAGTGTTAAAAAACTGCTTTTAGTCTATTTAGCCCTACCCTTATTGAATCTAGATACATATTCCGTTATATTTATCGAAATAACTATCCTTGTTGAATTTCTTTCGGTTTTTTATGTTTTTTTCGAATTTAAACCTGATTTCAAGTATTCTTATCTGGTCTTGTTGTATAATCGTATAAATTTAAATAAAGTCTGATTCGTCGTTATAGGAGTGGTATGAACAAAAGAAATCAAACGTTGGTTAATGAAGAAGTTCACTTTCAACATAATGAAGAACTTGTGGGCAAAAGTCACAACATTGTAAGGCATCCCGACATGCCATTAGAAGCCTTTAAAGATTTATGGAAATTACTCGCCTTAAATGCGGCTATTGAAGCGGCTAGAGCCGGTGAACATGGGAGAGGATTTTCTGTTGTCGCTGATGAGGTACGAGCATTATCTAGCAGAACACATGGCGCCACAAAAAAAATTCAAACTTCAATCGGTGAAATTCAAAGCACATTACTTTCTTGGTCAATCACCATGAATAAAGGTAAAGATTCAGCTGACCATTGTGTTACAAAAGCGACACAAGCAAATGAAGTTGTGAATAAAGTTTACCAATCAATTACTGATATCTCTGATTTAGCCATTCAAATATCAACCGCTTCTGAAGAACAAAGTATGGTATCTCAAAAAATCAGTCGAAATATTATCAATATAAGTGATGCATCTCAAAATAACCTTCACCAAGTTGACACGGAGACGAAGGAGATAATAATGCGTGCAAATTCTCTTGCCTCACTCGGAAAAGCATTTAGTGGATAGTTATACCCGTTCCACTTGAAGATGCAGTTTCAGAGCGCAGCTAGGAAATCAGATCAAGGCGCGATACGCTGATAATGGTTATTCTCTTATCGAGTAGTGCAACGCAGGACTGGTTTTCTAGCTTAGCTCCCTACGGGCAAGTCGAGAAAGGGTCATCTCCTGCGTTATTGATTTCGACAATAGAATAACTATTCTCTTCAATCAATTCCTGGTAGCTAACCCTTTCTCGTCTTGCTGAAATCTGCATCTTCAAGTGGAGCGGGTATATAGTGAGTAATAGCAGGATCCTCAATGGCGACACTAATCAAGCTGAACACTGTTTATTTGCTAGTAAACAACACACCACCCTATTCACTTAAGTATGCCAGGAATATTTGTGAAACAACTGTTTAACCCCGCTATAAATTTAATGAACAATCTGAGTTACTTTCGAAAGTTCATTGTACTTGGAGGACTTTCACTGCTTGCGTTATTGATTGTTTCAATTTCATTCATTAGCCACTTGTCTGGCTCGATCAGCACAGCTAATCAACAATTAGCCGGCTTAAGTCAGACACAAAAAACATCAAGACTGATCCAATCTGTTCAGCAGCATCGAGGAATGTCTGCGTTAGTTATTGCAGGAATTAATAATAATATTGGTGTTAACAGTAGTACGACTAAGCAGAGTTCGGTTAATAAAAAAGTTGATGATCATTTTCTAACCGTCAGTAATGCACTGCCTTTAGCACTAAAGAAAACAGCACAATGGTCTACTATTAATGATCAATGGAGCTATTTAAAGACCAATAGTATTACCTTAGCATTAGATGAAAGCTTTAATTTACATACAGAATTAATTCTCAACCTCAATTCTTTACAGCTGAAGGTGGCTGATTACCATCATTTGTTTGTCATGAATGATATGGATTCATATTATTTAACCAATAGCTTCTTATTCTCCATGCCCATCACGTTAGAACAACTTGGACAAGCACGTGCTGTTGGGATGTCATATTTAGTGAATAAAAACACAAAATCTAAAAAAGCCATCACGACACTCTTATCAAATGCCGTTATACCGCTCAATGTATTTAAAGAAAATATACACAATATCAAAAGAGAATTAGTTTCAGATGGAGAAAAATTATCTGCTAAGGCCTTAATTCAAACCATTGAGCAACACATAAAGTTAACCTTAGATGGGATCATAGCGGATAAAAGTTCGTTGGGCTCCCTCGAGTTTTATAATCTATCGACTTACGTTATTAATGAAGGCTATCAATTTTTAGATAACTCATTGGCTTTTACACTGAGTAGTTTGCTCCAAAAACGAGTTAACCGAGCAAGCAATGAATTAATCATCAGTATCGGTTTTTCCTCCATGCTATTTCTTATTGTGCTGTATTTTATAATAGGACTGTATTTCTCAACTATTAGAAGCATTACTTATTTAACTCAAGTAACGAGTAAATTTCATAATGGTGATCTTGATGCGCGCGTAACACTCAGTACGTATGACGAGCTTAATAATATAGCTATTGGATTTAATGAAATGGCTGCAGCCATTCAAAACTTAATGGCTGATAAAGAAGAAATAAGCACAAGACTGCGCGCCATTATTGATAATTCGCCCATAGGAATTTGGTTTACTGGCACAGATGGACGTTATCACTTCGTGAATAAGACCTTTTGTGATATGGCTGGAATAACAGAAGATGACTTGCTTAATACGCCTTCATCTCATTTGGCCGAGCTATTGGGAGAGGAGATAGCGCAGCATTGCTTAGCTTCAGATAAAGTCGCCTTAGGGCAAGATTTCCCTCATGTTTCGTATGAAAAAATCCCACGTTCACATGCCAAAAATCACCTACTGGAAATAACAAAGGTTAAATTAAAAAACACACGCGGTGAGGTTATTGGTTTAATCGGAATTAGCAAAGATATAACCAACATACGTCAACAGGAAGATGATTTAAAACTTGCCGATATCGTGTATCAAAATAGCGCTGAAGCGATGATGATTACTAACATTAATAATGAGATCATTGCGATTAACCCTGCTTTGTCTGATATTACTGGTTATAGCAAAAGTGAATTAATTGGGCGCAATCCTAAAATCTTTAACTCCGGCAAACAAAGCCCACAGTTTTATCAATTAATGTGGCAAGAAATAAAACTAACAGGAAGTTGGCAGGGCGAAATTTGGAACACAAAAAAAAATGGCATTGAGTATCCAGAATGGCTTTCAATTAACACCATTTATGATGATGAAGATAACGTTTTCAGACGCATAGCCTTGTTTTCAGATATCACCGAAAAGAAAAAAAATGATGCACTGATATTACAGCAAGCCAATTATGACAGCCTAACTAACCTACCCAACCGAAGAATGTTTATTGATAGGTTGGAACAAGAAATCAAAGTATCTCAGCGCAAGAAACAACAATTTGCCTTAATTTTTATTGACCTAGATAACTTTAAAAACATCAATGACAGTAGGGGTCATGTCTATGGTGATCAATTACTTATCGAAGCGGGAAAACGGATTACTCATTGTGTTCGAGAAGTCGATACCGTTGCTCGATTAGGTGGGGATGAATTTACCATTATTTTGTCTGACTTATCGGATATATATAATATTGACTCTATTTGTCAGAAAATATTACTCGCCTTAAGTCAGCCTTTTTGTATTGCTAAAATGTATACCTATATCTCTGCTAGTTTAGGCGTGACTGTCTATCCAGATGATGCAGATACAACCTTAGAGCTACTAAAAAATGCCGACCAAGCGATGTATCTTTCTAAGGATCTTGGGCGTAATCAGTTTTGTTATTTCACCGCATCAATGCAAAAGCATGCTTTAAATAAGTTAGAATTAATGAATGATCTACGTAAAGCTATTAGCTTGAATCAACTGGCTGTCTTTTATCAACCCATAGTTGAATTGAAGACAGGTATTATTCAAAAAGCAGAAGCCCTTTTACGTTGGAAACATCCTGTTCGTGGCATGGTCAGCCCTGCAGAATTTATTCCACTGGCAGAAGAGTCGGGATTAATTATAGAAATAGGTGATTGGGTCTTTAAACAAACGGTTCAACACATTAAAAAGTGTAAAAAACAGTTTGGTTTAGAGATACAAATTAGTGTCAATAAATCACCGGTACAATTTAGAGATACAATAGATCATTTAGATTGGTTAGCCTATCTAAATGAAAATGAATTATCTGGGGAAAATATTGTTATTGAGATAACAGAAGGCCTATTAATGAAGAATAATACTAGCACAATGGAGCAGCTTTCCAAGTTAAGATCGGCTGATATTAAGTTGTCTATGGATGATTTTGGCACCGGGTATTCCTCACTATCGTATTTAAAAAAGTTTAAACTTGATTACCTAAAAATAGATCAGTCATTCACCAGAAACCTAGCGCCAGAGTCAGAGGATATGATTTTGTCAGAAGCCATTATCACAATGGCCCAAAAATTAGGGTTAGAAGTAATAGCTGAAGGGATAGAAACAGAAAAACAAAGGGCATTACTCCTTGAGGCTGGATGTGATTATGGTCAAGGGTATTACTTCTCAAAGCCCATGCCAGCAGATGAGTTTCTAAAGCTATTAGCCAAAACTAATCATTAGAAAATATAATTATACCAAAGGTATTATAACCGTTATCAATCAAGATACATGTTTCAGAGTGCACTTTGAATGGTAATGGGTATACCCGCTCCATTTGAAGAGGCATGATTCAGTTGTGATTAAAAATTCATAGGGTTCATCTTATTCATAAAAGTTAATTCGTCATTGCGCTTGCTTTATACATTAACAAAGCCTAATATAAGTACATTAGTGTTTACTAATGTAAATTACACCGTTAATATTATAACTCGAACTTAACAGGATATTCCCATGACACTTAATGAAGCTCTTCGCCTAGTCACCGGCACTATGATTTTAATATCACTTTTTTTAGCTGTAACGTATTCACAGAATTGGCTATGGTTTACCGCTTTTATTGGTATTAATTTATTACAATCATCATTCACAAAATGGTGTTTAATGATGACTATTTTAAAAAAAATCGGTTTTAAAAACGCTTAACAACGTTAGTAATACCGATACTGCAGTTCAGTGAAAGCTATAACTCCATATAACTGGTTCAATACAAAAGTTATTTAATCCCAAGTGGATACCAGAGTTAATAAAGTTTCATCCTGGGTATCGTAAGTACCATCAATATTATTTTGAACAATCTGTTTATTTAAGGAAACTTAAAATGAAAATAGCAATTACCGGCCCAAATGCAAAAACAATTAGTGGTCATGCAGGCAAATGCCCCGGTTATTTAATCTATGACGTAGATACCAACCAAAACATTAAAAAATCACATGTTAAACTAACCAAAGAACAAATTTTTAAAAACTTTTCAGGGCCTCTTTCTCAAAATGCTGACCACCCTCTTTCAGGTATAAACACCTTTGTAACACAAGGTCTTGGCGAAGGGCTCAACAATCGTTTATCTCGAGATGGCATTAAAGTGTATTTGGTTGAGAGTGATGATCCTGAATTCGTCATTGCGTCACTCATGTCCTCAACATAAAGTGGAGTGGTCAAGTCAGACTATAAATCGTTCGCCCTGAGCTCGTCGAAGGGGCAAACAAAATGACGTTATTAATAAACTCCTGAGTAAAATACATAAGCAATAAGCTTAAAAAGAGTGCTTGAACGAAAGTAACTTGTCTGACTTTAGGATCATTACCGCTCGCATCAGCAAACCGATCCCTACTAGCATTACAATCACAGTGATTATTAGCCCATCGGTGAAACTTTCGCTTTTTTCGGCAATTATCCCCACGAGCGCAGGTGCAATAACTTGTGCGAGTCCATAGCTGAACGTGAGGTGACTCATCGATCTAGACGGATTTTCTGGGTACAGGCGCCCTACCATTGACAGTGTCATACTAACAATGCCAATAAAACTGCAACCGTATAATAGTGCACTGATAAAAATGACAGTTGCAGACGGGTCGAACAACAGCAGAGCAGTACTCACCATATTTAGAATATAGGCTTGAAACATTGATGACCAAATCCCAACCTTTCTAACATAAAGGTCCCACAACCAGCATCCCGGTGCAGCAGCAATTCCCACCAACAGCCAAACACCCCAGCCAAGGCCTTTCATGCCAGGAAACAATTCAACTATCGCAATTAGGAAGGTTGCAGTCACTACATAGCCAAAGCCGGCGCAAAAATAAGCCGACTGCAAGGTTAGAAAAAACTGTTTTGAGGGCAGTGCTCGAGTTTCTTTGTGCTCAGTGTGTTGCGTGCCCGTTGTCGATTTAGAAAAATCGGGAAACCAAAACAACACCGGGATAAGAAGTATCAAGGCCAACAGACCATAGATTAACCACTGCTGATCCCATGTATAGTCAATTTTTATCAATTGAGCCGTAATCGCCGTTAGAACAATGCCGATCCCTAAGCTTGAAAAAAAAATGCCAAGTTCAGCTTTTGCTTTATTGTGCCTGAGCCAGTGCATCAGTAACCCCGCACCTAGCAAAATACCTGTGGCACTACTTAAGCCTGACACATAGCGTAATAGGTACCATAACCATTCATTTGTTGTCGCAGCCATACACAAAGTAGTAACGACAGCCATTATTAACCCATAGCGGTACAGTTTAATTTTTAATTGAAGGTTATGGATGAAAGAAATAAGTAAGGCACCACAAAGGTACCCTGCATAATTTGCTGCGGCCAAGAAACCTGCAACAGTTTCCGTAAGGCCAATATCTTCGGCCATTTCAGGCAACATAGGTGTATAAGCAAATCGAGCGATACCGACAGTGATAATACCTCCCGTCAAACAGGCAAGTTGTATCTTAGATTGTTCTGATAATTTCAAACTACATTGCTCGTCAATTATATATATACCCGTTCCACTTGAAGATGCAGTTTCAGAGCGAAGCTAGGAAATCAGATCAAGGCGCGATACGCGGATAATGGTTATTGATTTCGACAATAGAATAACTATTCTCTTCAATCAATGCCTTGTAGCTAACCCTTTCTCACCTTGCTGAAATCTACATCTTCAAGTGGAGCGGGTATAGACCTTATGATAGCGAATAATCGAAAGACAATCTCTATACACTATGACAATATATACATATAAAGCGTCAAAATGTGAAATAGATGCCACACTACCCCAATGAACTTAAATTACTTGATTTAAAAAGCCTACCTCGTGAAGTTTTCTCTCGCCAGCAGTATATGCCTGCAAAGCATTACTTCCCTGCGCACGAACATAGCTGGCATCAACTTTTGTATGCTAGCTCTGGTGTGCTAATTGTTGATGTTATTGGTGAACGACTTTTTATTCCGCCTGAAAATGCTGTATGGCTACCCTGCGGCTGTCGACATAGTGTTTCAACTGAATATGGCGCTGAATTAAAAAGCCTGTACATTAATGGCAACTATCAGCAATTGCCTACTGATAAAAGCGTAGTATTAAAAATATCCCCCATCATAAAAGCACTGATAATCGAAGTGTCCACCTTTGATGTTGAATACTCTATTTTAGGTTATGAAGAAGAAGTGATTTCTTTAATGTTGAGTACGCTGCCACGTTTAAAGCCTGTAACAGATCATCTTCCCTGGCCGACATCAGTAGAGCTTTTAAAAATGTGTAATCAACTTTATGAGCGACCTGGAGGAAAACAAACAACACTAATGTTGGCAAAGGATTTAGCTATGTCTAAACGAACCCTGGAACGAAAATTTCACAAAGAAACAGGGATGACTATTCAGGCATGGAGCCTAAGACTTCGCTTTCTAAAATCGATAGAATTACTCACTGCCGGCCATAGTATTACCAATATATCTTTGGATTTGGGTTACAGTTCGCCCTCTCCTTTTATCTATATGTTCCGAAATATATCGGGCATGAGTCCTGGAGAGTATATAACTAGCCTTTCAAATAGTAAGGGAAAGTAAAAAATGTTTTCTGATGGTTTTACCCGGTTCGTTGCGCTAAAGTGCCCTATGCTAAAAAGGAGTTATCGTGATTGAAGTAAAAGATTTGTGTTTTAGCCGTAATGACGGCGATAACAAAGAAAACATTTTAAATCAGCTTGATTTGTTTGTACCCGCAGCACAACACCTTGCATTACTTGGTGATAGTGGCTCAGGTAAAACCACCTTATTGCACATTTTAGCCGGCCTGTTGCAAGCCGATAGCGGCTCAGTAAGTATTAACAACCTAGAGCTTTCATCGCTTAAAGAACAGGAACTCGCACTTTACCGTCGTAAAATAGGGCTGATATTTCAGCATTACCAATTACTTGATTGCCTGAGCGTAAAGCAAAATATTTTATTTCAGCACAAGCTAAATTTTCCAGGGCAAGCGGCGAGTGAATTTGATAATCTCATCAATGAATTAGGTCTACAAAATAAACTCAATGCACTACCTCATCAGCTGTCGGGTGGCGAACAACAAAGAGTGGGTATCGCCAGAGCCTTACTTAATAAACCTCAGATCATTTTTGCAGATGAGCCTACCGGTAACTTAGATCAAAAGCGCTCACACCAAGTTGTTAAACTACTTACCGAGTTATGCAGTGACCGAAAAATCAACTTGGTAATGGTGACTCATAGTCATCAATTAACTGATTATTTTGATCACGTTAAAGTGCTAAGGGATGGCCGATTTGAGTAATTCGACTAATGAAATCAAACTAATTTTAACCACCCATTTAGCCTTTTATCGAAGACACCCTTGGTTAATGGCATTATTTATTTTAGGATTTAGTTTAGGTAGCGCCCTATTAACCGCAATTTCTGGGCTAAATCAAGAAGCAAAAACACGCTATCAACATTCCTCAGCATTAATTAATAACCCGGTCACCCATTTAATTAAACCACTGACGGGGAAAAAGACTATTGATGGCGAACTATGGATCAATTTACGGCAACATGGCTTTACCAATGCGCAACCTGTTTTGCGTGGTAGATTAAAAACCAATGAAGGTAAAACGCTTGCAATTCAGGGTGTAAACACCTTGTTATGGTTAAATAATTTGCAGCGAAATAACACACAGTACCAACAAAATGATGAAAACGTCAATAAGACGCCCTCACGCTTCTCCCTGTCTACCTTGTTAGTAGACTCGCAATTTGCTGATCGAATTGACACCACAACGGGTAACCAAGCACAATTTGTCCTGCAAAATGGTCAACATCAACCAGACATTAGTTTCACCGATGGTATTGGACTCTGGGCAATTACCGACATTGCTAATGCTGATTATTTGTTAGACGCTAAAGGACAGTTCAGCTTTATTGAGTTGTCGCATGTTACCCAACAGCAATTAGTTCAAATAAAACAGCTAATTGTGGGACAAGCACAGCTAGTTGATGCCCAGCAACAATCGTTTGATGTATTGTCACAAGCGTTCTTTTTTAATCTTACCGCACTTGCCATGCTCGGCTATATTGTTGCGGCATTTTTGAGTTTTAACGCGATAAAGCTAACCCTGTCAGCACGAAGAAAATTGTTAAAGCAAATGCAATTGTTGGGTTGCACTAAACTAAGTATTCAACTTAGCCTTACTGTTGAACTTGTTATAGTAAGTATTTGTACTGCACTGCTAGGAACATTAGGCGGATATTTTATTGCTAATGGACTAGTGTTAGATGTAAATCGCACGTTGGTAGGCTTGTATCAACTAGACAAAGCGCTTGTTATCCATTGGCAATGGTCAAATGTTTTATTGGGTTTTTCACTTAATATCTCTGCCTTAATGGTAATATTTTTAACACAGGCCAAGCAGATTGCTAATAAAGGTCAATTGATTTTTTACCTCTTATTGGCGAGTACATCTGCGGGGTTAATTTGGTTACTCAATTACGCGACTAGCGAATACCAAGCGTTGCTGTTGTGTTTTGCTCTTTTAGTGTTGTTTATTTTGCTAGTACCTAAAGCACTATCGGGTTTAGTGGCATTGCCCTTTAACCTAACTAATCCGCTAACCCAGTGGCTACATGCCGATACGCGATTCCACTTAAAAGATCTGCATATTGCTATTATTGCCATTTTGGTCGCACTGGGTAGTGCTATAGGCATGCAAATTATGGTGAAAAGCTTTAGTACTACGTTAAATGCACATCTTGAAAAACAACTGAGTGCAGATATTTATTTGCTCTCAGATAAAATAGATAAAAATTTACGGCAAACACTCAGTAACTTGCCTGAAGTTGAACAACTCAGCATATATATGAAAAGCGATGGTAACGTAAATAATGTTCCGGCAAAGCTTTCAAGTTTTGGTGAAAACTTTGAACATTATCAGCATATTTCCCTTACATCAGGTTTAGCGATTAGCAGTGAAAACTTCATTAATAAAGGCTGTTTGGCTAATGAGCAAAGCAAAATTAAATTTGGTTTTTCTTTAGATGATGTGGCTGTATTTGAGCAAAACTCAACACGTTTTAACTGCCGTATAACCGGATTTTTTTATGATTATGGCAACCCAAGTATATCGCTACTGACATTAGAGAAACGACAAAAAGCAGCTGCGCTAAATACCGAATATGTGGGTTATTCAATTCGTCTAAAAAGTAGCACCACGGTTACTGTGTTTAGTGAGCGTTTAATTAACGAGTTCAAACAAGACAGCACACACATTTTACCAAACAAACGCTTTAAAAAAATAGCCAATGCCTTATTTGACGACACCTTTGTTGTCACCAAAGCGCTTAATGGTTTTATTCTCGCCATTGCCTTGTTAAGTCTGTGTACCAGCCTGTTAAGTTTAAGTGTTAATCAATTAAAGCAATTGACCATATTACGCAACTTAGGGGTAACACAGCAGCAATTATTAACCATGAAGCTATTACAAACCGGAGGGATCGTGTTATTTACTGCATTATTTGCTATTCCGCTTGGCTTTGCACTGGGTTTTGCCTTATTAAAGTTTGTCATGCCGATTGCGTTTGGCTGGACCATTCACTTTAGTTTAGATTTAACCAGTTTATTATTAATGTGTTTAACCCTGGTGGGTGTATCTGTTTTATGTGCTTATTTACCGATAAGCAAATTAACAAATGCAGAAGCAAAGGAGCTATGATCACATGATTAAACATCGAATAGTGAAAAGATTACTACTCAGCAGACTTGTTTTTGTATTCTTTGCTTGTGTTCTGAGTGCTTGTCAGCCTGCGGAACAGAAATCAATTCCGTCTGCGTTACAGATGGTGATTGGTAAACCAGTAACAAGAGGCACACCATTAGTCTTTCCAAAGGATCATGGTATTCATGCAGAACAAGGCATTGAATGGTGGTATTTAACGGCTAATTTACAAAGTGATTCTGGTGAAACCTTCGGTGTTCAATGGACACTATTTCGTACGTTAATGCCAAGTAAAGTCGAATCAAAATGGTGGGATAACAACCTTTATTTTGCCCACTTTGCTATGCAGCACAAACAAGAGCATGTTGCGTTTGAACGTTTTTCACGAGCGGGCCAAGCTAAAGTGACTGGCTCGCCATTTAATGCCTCCATTGATAATTGGCAATTAAGCAGTATCAATAATGATTTTTTACCACTGAGCTTAACAGCCGCACATGAAAACCACCAAATAGCCTTAACCTTAAGCGACAGCCCAATAGCGTTTCACGGTGACAACGGCTATAGCCAAAAAACCCAAAGTGGCCATGCCTCTTATTACTTTAGTTACCCTTTTTTAAAAGTAATAGGCAGCCTAACGTTTGCAGGAAAAACTTATAAAGTAACAGGTAATGCCTGGTATGACAGAGAATGGTCCGCCAGTTTACTCGACAAAAATCAACTGGGTTGGGACTGGTTCAGCTTAGTAGACTCGCAATCAGAAAAATCAAAGCAAAAAGGGCTCATGCTATTTTGTATTAGGAGTGCTGAACCAAATGCCGAACAAACTAGCGGCCAAAGTAAAAGGCAAAGCTATGATTATTGCAGCGGAACGCATATAGCCGCCAATGGTGAAACTACTAATATTCCAAAAGAAAATATTAAGCTGTCAGTGGTTGAAACGGTGACATTAGATAACCGCGACTATCCGAGTAAGTGGCAAGTTAAGTTACCGAATACCCCGACCATTATTATTGAAAGTATCACCAAAGATTCCCGCAACCAATTAACTATTCCCTATTGGGAAGGCAGAGTTAAAGCAACTGGGGGCTTTAATGGTAAAGGTTATGTAGAGATAACCGGATACTAGATAAATAGTAGTAGGTACTCAGTAGTAGGTACTCAGTAGTAGATAATCACACATGAATTTAATTAGCGGTATACTCAAAAAAGGATACCGCTATAATATACCCGTTCCACTTCAAGATGCAGTTTCAGAGTTAAGCTAGGAAATCAGATCAAGGCGCGATACGAAGATAATGGTTGTTCCATTATCAAGTAGTGTAACGCAGGACTGGTTTTCTAGCTTAGCTCCCTACGGGCAAGCCGAGAAAGGGTCATCTCCTGCGTTATGAATTTCGACAATAGAACAATTATTCTCTTCAATCCATGCCTTGTACCTAACCCTTTCTCGACTCGCTGATACCTGCATCTTGAGGTGGAGCGGGTATAAGAGTATATCTATTATTTTAACGACTCTACTGTGCTTAATGCTTGAGTGAAATCAGCAAGCTCCATTTCCAAACATTCGTCGTTATCTTGCCAATTTACACCGACAATAACACCATCTTCGTTTAAGTCTTCAATCCAAAACTCGA
>JBLIEW010000052.1:0-35721 GCA_047633255.1 Colwellia sp. | reverse complement strand
AATCAATAACGTAGGAGATGACCCTTTATCGGCTTGCCCGTAGGGAGCTAAGCTAGAAAACCAGTCCTGCGTTGCACTACTCGATAAGGACGCTACATGGATGTAGCTTATGTGGAGAATGCAGGAGCATATTCTCCTGAATAACCATTATCAGCGTATCGCGCCTTGATCTGATTTCCTAGCTTCGCTCTGAAACTACATCTTCAAGTGGAACGGGTATATTAAGGTGATTTTATGATTTTTTGGCCATGTATTTTAAAGCTTGATGGCGATGACGAGCTTATTTACTTAAGCAGTGAACACGATTTTTTTTCGGAGTGTCGAGAATTAATCTTTAGTGATGATGATTACGTTATAGACTCTGCAGGCTTGAGCTATTTAATTAAATCAATATCAGGAAAACTAGTGTTAGCCAAAACAGAACGGAAATTAGTTGTTGACGAAGTAACGCATTTAATTCGCGCCAACGAGTTCACAAAGGCTGAATTGTGTCTTACTAAAATTCATTTTTTAACGATATCAGATGCGATTAAGTCATTGAGTTTTTTGAACAGCACTTAGTGCATCTTTTGCAAAAGTTGATTGACTGTTAAGGTCTATTTTAAAGGCATAAATGATTAACTATTTCTGGTTTTTGTATCCCATCCAAAATACGACTAAAGCGCAGAGCAATAAGACAAATAGAATGATACTTCTTGTTTGATTATCGACAACTGAAAGCACGGCAGTGAGTAGGATAAGGACAAAACTGATCAATAATTTTAATTCTAAATTCATAAGCCTCTAATATTATTTAAGTGTGTTTATACCCGTTCCACCTTAAGATGCAGTTTCAGAGTTAAGCTAGGAAATCAGATCAAGGCGCGATACGAAGAGAATGGTTGTTCCATTATCAAGTAGTGCAACGCAGGACTGGTTTTCTAGCTTCGCTCCCTACGGGCAAGCCGATAAAGGGTCATCTCCTACGTTATTGATTTCGACAATAGAATAACTATTCTCTTCAATCAATTCCTGGTAGCTAACCCTTTCTCGACTGGCTGAAATCTGCATCTTGAAGTAGAGCGGGTATATCCTATTGGTATTAGTTACCAATAGGATCAAAATACCACATAGCCTTGTGCAATGAAACGAACATCAAAATACGGGTAAAAGTATCTAACGCTAAAATAAATGGCCAGAAGTTCAATTTCTGGCAGAAAATAAATAAAGTAACAATTAGCCGCAAGTTATATGATAGCTGGCAATTAACACTTCATAGGCTTCGCGGATTTCAATAAAGTCCTCTGCACGGCCACCTTTATCGGGATGACTAATGGCAATTTTCTTTTTATAGGCCTGTCGTATCTGTAACCAATCAACATCTTGTTTCAACCCTAAGGTAGTTAGAGCTTCATCAACCTTATCTACAGCCTGATATTTTTGCCAAAAACTGGAAAAGAGTGCTTCAACTTCCTCAACGGTAATGCTATTCAAATTAGACCAGTTCAAATAGTAGTGGGCCAAACCAGTATCGCGTGTGGTCAGGCTACTTTTACCTGCAGCATGATTAGGAACCATAAGGATATCCAATGGAAAAATAGTAAGTAAAAACCCCTCCGCTTGAACATCACGTTGGATTTGATAAAGCGCATTCATAATAAAGAAATTTTTTTGGAAAGTGATTATTTGCCGGTCGACCTGCTTTCCAATAAGTGAAAGTAGGTCTTGCTCGCATAGATTCACCAAATCAATCAGCGAGCAAGACCTATTTTGCGCTCTTAAATATCCCAGTATTGGAATAATTAAAGGATTAGTCATTAGTTTTAGTTCCTTTTTTACTTGCGATAAACAGATTGACACAAATCCTATACCCGTTCCACTTGAAGATGCAGTTTCAGAGCGAAGCTAGGAAATCAGATCAAGGCGCGATACGCTGATAATGGTTATTCCCTTATCGAGTAGTGCAACGCAGGACTGGTTTTCTAGCTTAGCTCCCTACGGGCAAGTCGATAAAGGGTCATCTCCTGCGTTATTGATTTCGACAATAGAATAACTATTCTCTTCAATCAATGCCTTGTAGCTAACCCTTTCTCATCTTGCTGAAATCTGCATCTTCAAGTGGAGCGGGTATAATCAATAACTTCATTACTTTCAATCCCAATAGCTTGCTATTGGTCAATCAAGCGCCTTGCTCTTGAATATTTATCCTCACTTAAAACTGCTCACCAACTTAATACCTTTGGTATTATGCTAGTTGTTTGGGCGGTTTTTACTTAAAGTCCTAAAGTGAGTCATTAACAATTTCCAAGGTTAGTCATCTTTTATATTTAGCAAAGCTAATTTGATAACGATCAAGCTATTTCACCTCATCATCATATAAAATATTCTTTTTTAGGTTATATAATTGCAAGCATTATTTCTACGCGTGAAGTTAAATGGTATATTAACGGCAATTATAGATAGTATTAATTCAAACGAATGAGAATCAGTTATGACAGTACATGAAATAAAGCACCCTTTAGTACAACACAAACTTGGATTGATGCGTGCCAATGGTATTAGTACCAAAAATTTTCGAGAGTTATGTGGCGAAGTAGGGGCATTACTGACTTATGAAGCGACCCGAAACTTACAGACGGAAAAAGTCACTATCGAAGGTTGGCAAGGTAATAATATTGAAGTTGAAAACATCAAAGGTAAAAAGATCACTATAGTGCCTATTTTACGTGCAGGATTAGGGATGCTAGACGGTGTTATGCCTTTGATCCCTAGTGCAAAAATTAGCGTAGTGGGTTTATATCGAGATGAAAAAACACTAGAAGCTGTGCCTTATTTCGATAAAGTGGTAAGTGATATCGAACAAAGAACAGCGTTGATTGTCGATCCTATGTTGGCGACAGGTGGAACATTAATTGCGGCAATTGATTTATTAAAATCCAAAGGCTGTAAGCATATTATGGGATTGTTTTTAGTGGCATCACCAGAAGGAATAGAAAAATTAAAAGAGGCTCACGATGATGTTGATATCTATGTTGCCTCTGTTGATGATCACCTAAATGAGAAAGGTTACATCGTTCCTGGCTTAGGTGATGCCGGCGATAAAATATTTGGAACTAAATAAAATATGATGGACATAAAAACGCCTCTACTAGGTGCACAAATGTTATTTGTTGCTTTTGGCGCGCTAGTATTAGTTCCAATCCTAACAGGGTTAGATCCCAATGTAGCTCTATTTACGGCAGGTATAGGGACACTTATATTTCAACTTGTCACTAAACGCCAAGTACCTATATTTTTAGCTTCATCCTTTGCTTTTATTGCGCCTATTGCTTATGGCGTTGCTAGTTGGGGGATAGCCGCAACCATGTCAGGGTTAGTAGCCGCGGGCCTATTTTATGTTCTACTCAGTTTTGTTATTGCATGGCGAGGAGATGGCGTAATTAACCGATTATTACCGCCTGTCGTTGTTGCGCCTGTTATTATGGTTATAGGATTAAATTTAGCGCCAGTAGGCGTTAATATGGCGTTAGGTAAATCAGGTGATGGCGCTTTACAACTGGTTGATCCCAGTATTGCCTTATTTATTTCTATGGCGGCGTTGGCAACCACTGTATTAGTTTCTTTGTTAGGTAAAGGGGTGCTGAAGTTAATCCCCATCTTAATCGGGTTAACTGTGGGTTATGCACTGTCGTTAGCTTTTGGCATTGTTGATTTTTCTGCCGTAGAAAAAAGCCCCTGGTTTGCTATGCCTAGTTTTGTTTTCCCAGTTTTTCATTGGGAAGCAATACTGTTTATTTTACCTATCGCTATTGCCCCAGCGGTTGAACATATTGGTGATATTACTGCGATATCAAATATCACGGGCAAAAACTTTTTGGCAAAACCTGGGCTAAAAAGAACGTTGCTAGGTGATGGTTTGGCAACATCAGCTGCTGCTATGCTAGGTGGGCCACCTAACACCACTTATTCAGAAGTTACCGGCGCTGTAGCATTAACAAAATCTTTTAATCCCGTTATTATGACATGGGCCGCATTCTTTGCTATTGCATTATCTTTTATGGGAAAAACTGGTGCTATTTTGTCAACTATTCCGGTACCGGTTATGGGCGGAATTATGGTGCTATTGTTTGGCACCATTGCGGTTATTGGTTTAAGAACGTTAGTGACAGCACAAGTGGATTTATCAACCAGTAAAAACTTAGCCATAGTGGCTGTGGTGTTAGTGTTTGGTTTAGGTGGTATGCACTTTAGCTTTGGTAGTTTTCAATTAAAGGGAATTGCTTTGGCTGCTATCGCCGCAATTTTACTTAATTTATTCTTACCAGACGAAAAGCATTCGTAGATTAAGACACATTTTTTATTAAGGTTACTCAGGAGCATACTCTCCTGAGTAACCATTATTTTCGTATCGCGCCTTGATCTGATTTCCTAGCTTCACTCTGAAACTGCATCTTCAAGTGGAACGGGTATATTACGACTTCAATATTACAACGTTATTTAAGCTCAGCCAATTTTTTGATATGTTCTGGTGAAACCCCGCAACACCCACCGACAATAGCTGCACCAGAGTTAATCCAAGATGAGGCAAACTCACTGTATTTTTTCGGAGTAATATCATCTCTTATACCAGAGATACCATTATTCTCATTCGCTTCGTGTAGATCACCTATTGGAGGGAAGTTATTTGCGTAAACGCCTAACTGAACCTCGTGTTCAATTCCTTGATCTACTAACGCCTGTTTAGCGGTTATAAGTGCTATTTCCATTACTTCAACACGGCTGCAATTAAATAATATCGCCGACACATTTTGTCCTGCAATTTGGCTGACAGCATCATACACGGACTCTCCAGAACGTAGATTTGACGCCGTGGTTATTTCATCTTTAACGGTAAAGGCAATCCAAGTGGGCTTACTTGTGATAGCCGTGCGGGTTTTTATCATTGCAGCTTCAGCGATAGACGATATTGTTTCGGCTAGCCATATATCTATATCAACTTCTTGATTTGTTATCAATAGCTCAAGCAACGGCTTGGCTTGTTCAACTGAAAACAGATCAGGTCGGTAAGAGCCTAATACGGGTGGAATACAACCGGCAACTAACAGATCTGAATTATCATTAACGCATTCTCGCGCCAACTTAGCGGCTAGCTTTATAAGATCAGCCCCTTGTTCGTTAAAACGTTTTTCACCAATATGAAAGGGAATTAACGCGTAGGTATTGGTGGTAATAATTTCAGCACCGGCTTTTATAAAGCTACGATGTACTTGAGAAACAAAATGAGGGGCTTCAATTAACGCTTGAGCCGACCATTCGGGCTGCTGAAAAGGTGCGCCAATACGCTGGAGTTCACGGCCCATACCTCCATCAAGAATTATTGGTAATGTACACGGTATTTTCATACTGATATTTTTATCTGTCATTCATAAAATAAGGTCAGAATAACCATGCGGTTGCTGTAAAGCAAGCGTAAATAGGAACATCGATAAAATTGATGTGTACTTTGTCTTTTAGATACCTGCCTTTAGTGTCGCCGTAAATATGACTCATGATTTATATTTATTTGTATTGGTTTAAGGACCATTATGTCTTCGAGTTTATTTACGGGTACCTCTATACCCGTTCCACCTCAAGATGCAGTTTCAGAGTTAAGCTAGGAAATCAGATCAAGGCGCGATACGAAGAGAATGGTTGTTCCATTATCAAGTAGTGCAACGCAGGACTGGTTTTCTAGCTTAGCTCCCTACGGGCAAGCCGAGAAAGGGTCATCTCCTGCGTTATGGATTTCGACAATAGAACAACTATTCTCTTCAATCCATGCCTTGTACCTAACCCTTTCTCGACTGGCTGATACCTGCATCTTGAGGTGGAGCGGGTATAAACGTTTGGCAGAATTTCTGTGCAGTTACACAGGTTTATACTCTGCCATAGAGGTACTCTCATTTATGATTAACGGTTAAGTTAATTATTTAACGATATATTCAATCACTTTAATTACGTCATTAGGTGTTTTTGCCCATGCAAGAGCCATCGCATCGACTTCTTTTAATGGGTGGACGATATTGTCATCGTGCAAGGTGATATAAGGTTTAGCTAAAGCAGCACAATAACCGGCATCAAAAGCGGCATTCCATTGTTTGTATTTATCACCAAATCGAATAACAGCTAAGTCGCAATGTTGGATCAGTGTTTGAGTTCTGATTGCGTTAACCTTGGAAGATTGATGATCCCGCCAATATGGATCCTCAGTATGACCTAGATGATCACCTGCAGCATCGCTAGCGGCGTGGTCAGTAACAGGCGACGTAAATAAAACAGGAAGAGACTGACAACCTTGCTCTATTTGTTGACGCCAATCGCTATGAATTTCACCAGAAAGATAAATTACCCATTGTTTCATGTTAACTCCTTAACCTTGCTTGTTTTAGTTTTAAGTGTTTTAAGTGTTTTAAGTGTTTTAAGTGTTTTAATTTTAGTTATTTTGATTAACGTTTTGTATCAGTAAGTTATAATTCCAACAAACCCTCACGATATTTATCTATGCTCTCAAATGGAAGTGTTGCCACTTTATCGTTAATGGCTGCTTGTGCAACAGCGGGTGCAATACTGGTAATTAACCGAGGATCGAACGGTTTTGGTAAAATATATTCCTCACCAAATATAAGGCTCTGACCCTTATAAATAGCTTCAACCTCTTTTGGACAGGGTTGTCTCGCTAAATTCGCCAGTGCTTTTACGCAGGCATGTTTCATTCCTTCAGTTACCGTGGTCGCACCTACATCTAATGCGCCTCTAAACAGAAATGGGAAACATAAGACGTTATTAACTTGATTAGGATAGTCAGATCGACCCGTAGCCATTATCGCATCTGGTCTGTACTCTGCCACTAATTGAGGACTGATTTCTGGTACAGGGTTTGCCATGGCTAAAATGATGGGTTTGTCTGCCATCGACATTAGCATGTCTTTATTGATTAAGTTTGGCTGAGAAACCCCTAAAAACAAATCACATCCATTCATCGCATCTTCTAGGGTGCGTGCCGGTGTATTTGAGGCATATTTCTCTTTTAATTTACTCAAGTCCTTTCTTTGTCTATGAATAACCCCGCGGCTATCAAGCATTAAGAGATTATCTAATGTCACACCAAGTGATATTAATAAGTTTGTACAAGCGATTGCTGCTGCACCCGCACCAGAAACAACCAGTCTAATATCACCAATTGATTTATCAACAATATTGAGGGCATTTAATATCGCTGCACAGGCAACTATTGCGGTTCCATGTTGATCGTCATGAAAAACAGGTATTTTCATGCGTTTGCTTAGGTTTTCTTCTATTGTAAAACATTCCGGCGCTTTAATATCTTCTAGATTAATACCACCAAAAGTGGGTTCTAAACGCGCAACAGTATCGCAAAATTTTTCAACGTCTAGCTCATCTATTTCAATATCAAAAGCATCTACATTAGCAAAATGTTTGAACAATATCGCTTTTCCTTCCATCACAGGTTTAGCAGCCAAAGGGCCAATATTCCCTAAACCCAGCACAGCCGTACCGTTAGTAATAACACCCACTAAATTACTCCGCGAGGTATATTTAGCCGCGGTAAGTGGTTCATCACGAATAGCTAAGCAAGGCTCAGCTACACCTGGAGAGTAAGCCAAAGAAAGGTCTTCTTGATTGTTTAGCGGTTTAGTTGCTTGAATGCTTATTTTCCCTGGATTAGGGTGTGCATGGTAGGCTAACGCCTCTTCTTTTATAGACTTGTTCATTCAATATTCTCTTAATTATTTTTATTTTTTGTCAGCCTGATTGAGCAACCCGTGCTTTGATTTTTGGCATCAATATATTAATTATATGTTTAATTTTAAAGTATTTTAAATTGACTATTATGAAAATAGCCATTGGGAATTTTAGTGTTATCTATTGAGCTAAAGCATCTTCAAGAGCCGATAAACATAAGGCTACATTTTCACTTCTAGCGGTATAACCCATTAGGCCAATACGCCAAGCTTTACCCGCCAAATCACCTAAACCCGCACCAATTTCAAGGTTGTAATGATTCAGTAAATAATCTCTTACTTTTACATCGTCAATACCCTCAGGGATATAAATAGAATTTAACTGGGGTAGGCGTTCTTCTGCAGGAACGATAAACTTAATACCTAATTTATCTAATCCTTTAGCAAGTGTTTCATGTTGGGCTCTATGACGTGCCCAGCGATTTTCAAGACCTTCGTTTTGCAATTGTACCAATGATTCATGTAAACCATATAATGAGTTTACAGGGGCAGTATGGTGGTAACTTCGTTTACCGGCACCAGACCAATAACTCATCACTAATGATTGATCTAAAAACCAACTTTGTACAATCGTTTTACGATTTTTAATCACATTAACCGCTTTTTCACTAAACGACAGAGGTGATAAACCAGGTACACAAGATAAACATTTTTGTGAGCCAGAATAAATAGCATCAATGCCCCAATCGTCAACTCTCAGCTCAACACCCCCTAACGATGTTACCGCATCAACAATAGACAAGCAGTCGTGTGTCTGTGCTAGCGCACATAATGCTTTGGCATCAGATACTGCGCCAGTAGAGGTTTCAGCATGCACAAAGGCTAAACATTTAGCATCGGGGTTAGCAATTAACGCCTGCTCCACTTTGTCTACTTCAACAGCTCGACCCCAAGGTGAATCAACTATAATTGCTTCAGCGCCCATTCGAGTAACGTTTTGCACCATACGATCACCAAATACACCGTTACGACAAACGATGACTTTATCACCAGCTTCTACTAAGTTGACAAAACACGCTTCCATACCGGCAGAGCCCGGCGCTGAAAGTGCAATAGTAAATTCATTTTTAGTTTGAAATGCATATTGAAGTAATGCTTTAACTTCATCCATCATGCCAACAAACAGGGGATCTAAATGACCAATGACTGGCCTTGATAATGAAGCTAGAACTTCAGGACTAATGTCTGAGGGGCCAGGACCCATTAATATTCTACGTGGTGGTTGAAATGATTTAACGTTCATTTTATTTTCCTTTATTAGTTAAGTAACGAGTAGTTGTCAAATATATAAGGGCAATTTTAGTTCACAAAATTCCCTTAACATTTTTAAACTTATAAATTAAAGTAAGTGGCTTCACCTGTCGCTTCTGCCAACTCAGCTGCAGCACTAGCGACGGCCAAATCCTGTAAACCAACGCCTGTTCCATCAAATAAAGTAATTTCTTCATCAAAGGTTCTACCTGACTTAGTACCATTAATTACTTCACCAATAGGCGTTATGTCAGATTCTTGAATTAATCCATCGGCAATGGCATGTTGAGCTTCACCAATCGTAATCGATTGTGCTAATTCATCAGTAAACACGGTTGCAGAGGCAAATAATTTTGCATCAACTTCTTGTTTTCCTTTGGTATCAGTGCCCATGCAAGCAATATGAGTGCCTGGTTTAATCCAAGATTTATCAAGTAGAGGTTCAAATGCTGAAGTGATGGTAATGATAACATCCGCTTGTGCGCACAACTCTTCACGGCTGACTGATTCAAAAGGTAATGATAGCTCTTTACAAACGGCTGCAAGGTTTGTCAATTTTGCAGGGGTTAAATTCCACCCAACCACTTTTTCAAAATCACGTTGCTCAACAGCAGCACGTAATTGGAAAGTAGATTGGTGTCCTGCACCTACGATACCGAGTACTTTTGAATCTTTACGGGCTAAATGTGCGATAGAAACGGCAGCAGAGGCAGCTGTTCGTACCGCAGTTAAGTAGTTGCCGCCAACTAGAGATTTTAACTTTCCTGTATCGGCATCAAATAATATAACGGTTGATTGATGGTTGGTTAATCCTTTATCGATATTACCTGGCCAATAGCCACCTGATTTTAAACCTAACACCATACCATCACGGTCAAAACCAGACTTAAAACCATAAAGTGCACCTGCATGGCCAATATCTTCACGTATCACCGGAAAGTTATAGGCGGTGTTTTTAGCCATCGCGGCAAATACATTTTCTACCGCAGTAAAAGCTTCTTTACGGCCCATTAATTTTCTACATACTGCTTCAGATATAACTGATATGCCTTTATTAGAATTACTCATTTTATATTTCCTAACATAATGAAATGGCCCAAAGGTGAGTGTATATAGTCTTATTTTTAAGTGTTTTATTTAACAAGACTTAACTTCTTTTACTCTCACTCAGTGGGAAACGTTCAAACAAAATACCAACGAAGTTAGTAAGCTTTACCTCGAGCTGACACTGGCCATAATGTTTCAACTTTGCCATTACGAACACCGACGTAATAATCGTGTACGTTACATGTAGGATCACAATGTCCGGGTACTAGTTTTAATTTTTCATTAATTTTTAATATGCCATCAGGGTCTGAAATCACACCATGCTCATCTGAACATTTTATGTACTCAACATCATCACGACCAAAGATGTAAGGTAAACCACTGTCAACAGACTGTACTTTAAGTCCTGCATCGCATATCGCTTTGTCTGCTTTTGTATGGCTCATGACAGACGTTAAGATAAATAATGAGTTTTCAAACTCAGATATTTTTTTACCTTCTTTATCATGAATACGTTGGTAATCTGCATCCATAAATGCGTAAGAGCCACACTGCAACTCATTAAAAACACCGGAAGAGCCTTCAAAATAATATGAACCTGTACCGCCGCCGCCAACGATGTCACACTCAAGCCCTTCAGCTTTAAGCATTTCAATTGTGCGGACTACCATAGCTGTAGCAAGACTAGTTTTTTCTTGGCGGTCGGTGAAACTTTCCATGTGTTGCATTGCACCTTGGTAAGCTTGAATACCCGCAAATTTCAAGCCGGGCGCTGCTTCGAGTGCTTTAGCGATATCAACTACCGGTTGACCTTCACCAACACCACAACGACCTGCACCACAATCAATTTCAACTAAACATTCAATTTCAGTGCCGTGTTTTGCCACTGCAGCAGCAAGCTCAGCAACGTTATCAAGATCATCAACACAACAAAGAACACGCGCACCTAATTTTGGCATACGTGCTAAACGGTCAATTTTTTCAGGTTGACGTACTTGGTTAGATACCAGTACATCTTTAATGCCACCACGTGCAAAAACCTCAGCTTCTGACACTTTTTGACAACAGACACCACAGCTATTACCAAGTTTTTCTTGTAAAAGAGCAATGTCTACTGATTTATGCATTTTGCCATGTACACGGTGACGAACGCCCATTGCTTTTGCATAATTACCCATAGTTATTATGTTTCGTTCTAGTGCATCTAGGTCTACTACTAAACAAGGGGTTTGAATATCGGCTTCATCCATACCAGGAATTGCAGGAACGTCATAACCTACTTCTAAATCGTTTACTGTTGTCATTGTATTCTCCAAAAATGTTTGTTTGAATTTGTTTTATTTTGCTTACTAATTTATTCTTCCATCCATGGCAGTTTATCTAAATCGACATTGCCACCAGTAATTATTACGCCAACCCTTTGATTTTTAAACACATCAGGATTTTTCAAAATGATGGCGAGTGTTACTGCACAACTTGCTTCCACTATTATTTTCATGTGGATCCAAATAAGCTTCATTGAGTCAATAATCTCTTCCTCTGTTACCGTTAAAATATCAGTGACATGGTTTTGCACGAAATGCCATGTTAAGTCTTTTAAAGGGACTTTAAGGCCATCAGCAATTGTATCTGGCGCATCGTCTGCAATAATATGTCCCGCTTTGAAAGAGCGTGCGGCATCATCAGCATTAACAGGCTCTGCGGCATAAATTTTAATGTTAGGGGCAATTGTTGATAAGGTCAGGCAAGTACCTGAAATCATCCCGCCACCGCCAATAGGCGCGACCACGATATCTAAATCCTTTACCTGACTAACCAGCTCTTTTGAACAGGTCGCTTGACCGGCAATAACGCGTGGGTCGTTATATGGGTGAACAAAGTCAGCACCCGATTCGGCCACAACCTCAGCAAATACCGCTTCACGAGAACTGGTAGAAGGTTCACACTCAATGATCTTACCGCCATAACCAATAACTGAATTTTTCTTTGCTTGTGGCGCGGTATGAGGCATCACTACTGTAACGGGAATACCGCGTCTACCAGCCGCGTAAGATAAACATAACGCATGGTTACCTGATGAGTGGGTAGCAACGCCCATTTTTGCTTCTTCTTCACTTAAACCAAAAACAGCATTACAAGCACCGCGTACTTTAAAGGCACCTGCTTTTTGCAAGTTTTCACATTTAAAAAATAATTCTGTGCCGGTTAAGTCATTTAAAAAGCGTGAAGTTAATATTGGTGTTTCATGGATATAAGGTTTAATCCGTTCATGGGCAACCAACACATCTTCGTAGGTCGGGATGTACATTTTTTGTTCGATTGAATCTTTCATATTTTCCTCTCAGATTTATCACGGCGTTGCTGTTTTATCGGTAACCATTAATCAACTTACCTTTGCGTTTACTTGTTTGATATATTGATTTATTGATCGATTAGATTGATTTTTTTAATCGCTTAACTCCACTTCACTCTATGAAAAAGATTAATGTCATGCAAACTAGTTTGATTCCACAATGTGAAAAAATATCTGTAAATAGTGATCTTGTAGTTATAAAATGAGCTGTGTGGCTGAAAATATATTTTTATTTTCCACATTATGAAATCAACAGTGTTTCGTATAGAATAGATTGTGCTGTAATATTTATCTTCTAAATTGGCTTGGGGTTGTTCACATTATGCAAAAAACTAAATCAGAATCTAGAATTCAAGTCATTGATAGGGCTGCAGCCTTGTTGGATTCAATATCACGATACTCTATGCCAGTGACCTTAAAAGCACTGAGTGCAGACACAAATTTGGCTCCATCAACAACTTTTCGTATATTACATTCACTGATTGATAATCATTTTGTTGAAAGAGACAGTAAGGGAAAATATCAATTAAGTGGCCGTTTAATAAGACTAAGTAGTAATCAAAATACCGCGATAGACTTTAGAAGAGTGGCTATTCCCTATATGGAAAAATTACGAGATCAATTTGGTGAAACTATTAATCTCACTACTCGTGAAGGTGACGTGATTATATATGTGGAAAAAACTATCCCTAATAGAATGATGCATGTTCAGCAAATTATTGGCAGTCGCGCACCCTTGCATGTAACCGGTGTGGGTAAAATGATGTTAGGAAGAGAAGGGGAAGAGGGCATTCATGGTTATGCCCAACGAACAAATTTGCCAACGTACACACGTAAAACGTTTTCAACATTAGATCCCCTTATAGATGAATGTATGAAATGTGTTGAGCAAGGTTATGCTTTTGATGATGAAGAAGCTGAGATTGGAGTCGGTTGTATTGGTGTACTTTTGTATGACAAATACGGTGAGGTTGCTGCGGGTTTATCTGTCTCCGCACCAATTCAACGACGAAAAAATGAGTGGATTAAACCTCTTGTAAAGGCAGGGAAGGCCATTTCAATTGAACTCGGTTTTGTCAAAAGTAAAACGTTGGATAAAGAGTAGTGTTTTAACAATAAGCTGTTTCACTTTGATAACAGCTCTGCTTTATTTGTGAGACACTCTTTAGCTTTTTTGTACCAAAATTTTACTGATGGCACTTATCTAGCGCTTAGTTAGGGAGTCACTTTAATTGCAATACTATTGTCTGCTTTTATCTCAGAGTTGAGGGCTAACTGTTTTGAAATAGCCCGTGCGGTAGAGCGATATTGGTGTGCCAATGTGGATTTAGATTGAGCTATCATAAGGGGGGTACCATCATCGGCATGTTGGCGAATACGACTATCCAAAGGTAATTGGCCTAATAACTCAACACCATACTTACTGGCTAATTTTTGACCGCCACCTTCAGCGAAAATGTGTTCTTGATGACCGCAATTTAGGCATTGGTAGTAACTCATGTTTTCTATCAGACCCAAGACTGGAATATCAACTTTCTCAAACATCGCGATGCCTTTGATTGCATCGGCAAGGGCCAAGTCTTGTGGTGTGGTAACTACTACAGCGGCGGTAACCGGTACTTGTTGTGACAATGTAAGCTGAATATCACCGGTACCCGGAGGCATATCGACAATAAGATAATCCAGCTCAGGCCAAATAGTTTCGCTTACCAGCTGCTGCAGTGCGCCACTAACCATAGGGCCGCGCCAGATTGTTGCATTTTCAGCAGGAACCAAATAGCCAATAGAATTAGCTACCAGCCCAAAGGCTTCTACAGGGAACATGTTACATTGATCTTCGCTGCTTGGACTCGCATCGGGATTGCCCAGCATAATAGGCACTGAAGGACCGTAAATATCTGCATCGAGAATACCAACTTTGGCGCCTTCTTGCATTAACGCAAAGGCTAAATTGATACTTGTGGTTGACTTACCTACGCCACCTTTACCCGAAGCAACCGCTATTATATTTTTGACCTGGTCGAGTCTCGCCACTTTAGTGTTTTTGGCAATAATAAGGGTATTAATTGTCAGCTTTTTTGGATCAATGCCCCCAGCAATAAGTTTGTCAATTAATGCTGGCTCAACCGTTTTGGCTGCAAAAGGTAGTGTAATCTGTATTTTACCTTTTTTTACCTGACACCAATCAGCTGCTTGAGCTATATCAACGTCAAACATTTCAGCTAGTTGTTCACCACATGTCTCATTAAGCTCGTTATCTTGATTTTTTTTAAAAAACATTCTCGCTATACCTTAATTTTGTTCACATTCATTCAAACTTTTAATGCAATATTGATTCGTTTTAGTCACTGTGTAGGGTTTTTCTACTCGAAAGTTATCAAAACAACCATTGTATTAACCAAGGCAACGCGATGGCGGTGGTCAATGCCGTTAAGGCCATTGCTAAGCCCGAAAAAGCGCCCATTTCTTGGCTCATCTGAAAAGCGCGTGCAGTCCCAATTCCATGAGAGCTTACTCCCATAGCAATCCCTTTTACTGCGTCATCTTTTATTCCAGCCAATTTCAATATATGAACACCTAACAAAGCGCCGATGATACCGGTTATCACAACAAATGCGGCGGTTAAAGAAGGCAAGCCTCCTATCTGTTCAGAGATACCCATAGCAACAGGAGCGGTAACTGACTTAGGCGCAATAGAAAGCTGAATTTCTAAGCTGACGCCTAAACCTCGTGCAATCAATACCGCACTAATCACACCAATAAAAACCCCACCGACAATAGATATCAGCACCGGCAACCATAAGCGTTTAAGCTTAGGAAGCTGCTCATATAACGGAACTGCTAAAGCGACTGTGGAAGGACCTAATAAAAAGTGAATATACTGTGCCCCATCAAAATAGGTTTGATAAGACGTATCTGTGATAAGAAGCACACAAATAATAACGGTAATAGAAACTAATACTGGGTTCAACAATGGACTCGATTGACTTCGAATATACAACTGGTATGTTAAGCTGTAGACAACCAAGGTTAAGGTTAATCCTATTAAAGGCGTGGTAGATAAATAGACCCATATAACAGCCAATTGGTTATCACTACTCATCATTACCCCCCTTAGCTACCTTTTTATTCAATAGCCAAATAGTCAATTGCATCAACCATGCGGTAGCGACGAAACTAATAATGGCGCCAAAAATAAGCGCTATAGAAATAGGCAGCCACACCTGCTCTAAGCGGCTAAAGTGAGTCATCAGACCGACACCCGCAGGAATAAATAATAATGATAGGTGACTAAGTATCGCCGACGATGATTCATCAACAGCACTTTTAGTTTTTTTGAAAAAAAATAAGGATAAAAATAGTAGAAGCATTCCCAAAACAGGTCCAGGAACCGGTATTTGCAATAACCTAGATAAAACCTCTCCAACCAGTTGATACACCAACAGCAAAGTTAAACCATTAAGAAAATTCATCCTTCCTCCTTATTGCATTCTATTATGTTTGTGTCTGATGTGATCAGAATATCGTAGCGAAATATACTACCCTGTTTTAATATTTTGACACCCGAATTCATGGTGCCAAGGTGCAGGTGTTATTATTACAAACTGACTCGTTTATAGGGACGATACTCCGGCTTCCAAAAATTGGCTTCTATCCTTGCTAATATAACGTCGTCTGGAACGGTTAAAGCGAGCTCTTGTGCCATTGCTACCTTTGCTACTGCAAAGGCGATTTTGCGCGACAGTTCACTTATTTGCGTCAAGCGTGGTAGTAAATCGTCCGACTCACCATTGGCTAATGGTGATGCATCAGCTAAAGCATTACTGGCTGCCATTAACATCTCATCGCTAATTAGTTTTGCATTAGAGGTGATCACACCTAAGCCTATACCAGGAAAAATATAGCCATTATTACACTGGGGAATAGGGTGAATTTTTCCCTCGTACTCTACCGCACTAAAAGGAGATCCTGTGGCAAGAACGACGTTTCCCTTAGTCCATTCAATCACTTGTTCTGGTCGCACTTCCACTTGTTTTGAAGGGTTACTCAGTGGAAATATAATTGGCGTCTGACAATTTTGACTCATCGCTTTAATCACCTGCTCAGTGAAAATACCCGGTTGCCCAGACACACCGATTAAAATATCAGGCTTAGCGCAATTAACGGCATCAAGTAAAGACGCATAATCGCCGCTGAAGGTCCATTCGCTAATATTGGCCTTGGGTTGGGCTAGTTTTTCTTGGAAATAACGTAAACCTTTCATGCCCTCAGTTACTAGGCCATAGCGGTCAATCATAAATACATTGCAACGTGATTGGGCTTCACTCAACCCTTCAAACATCATTTGTTTAATTAGCATTTCGGCAATACCACAGCCAGCGGAGCCAGCACCTACGAAAACTATTTTCATCTTTGATAGTTTGTCACCACGCGACTTACAAGCGGCTAAGATAGTCCCTAACGTAACCGCAGCAGTGCCTTGAATGTCATCATTAAAACAACACACTTTATCTCGATATTTTTGCAGCAATGGCATGGCATTCGGCTGCGCAAAATCTTCGAATTGAATCATCGCATCAGGCCAACGCGCTTTGGCTTCGTTGATAAATATATCTAAGAAATCATTGTATTGATCTTGTTCAATACGACGATGACGAGCGCCCATATACATAGGATCATCTAACAACTTTTGATTATTAGTGCCCACATCTAACACTACGGGTAAGGTATAAGCTGGGCTGATTCCGCCACAAGCGGTGTATAAAGATAATTTACCAATGGGAATACCCATGCCACCGATGCCCTGATCACCTAAGCCTAATACTCTTTCGCCGTCAGTCACCACGATCACACGTATTTTGTTTTTAGTTGCATTGCGCAGTATATCTTGCATTAAATGACGTTCTTTGTAGCTTATAAAAAGCCCACGCGATGAGCGGTATATATCAGAAAAGCGCTCACATGCCTCACCCACTGTGGGGGTATAAATAATAGGCATCATCTCTTCTATATGCTTTTGCAGTAAACAATAAAATAAGGTTTCGTTGTTGTCTTGAATTGCACGTAAAAAGATGTGTTTATTTAACGGCTCATCAAAACTATTGTATTGCATAAAAGCCCGTTCGACCTGCTCTTCAATAGATTCGTATCTTGGTGGTACTAATCCTAATAAGTTAAATGATTTACGCTCTGTTTCAGTAAACGCACTGCCTTTATTAAGTAAGGGTGTTTCAAGCAAAGTGGGACCAGCATAGTTGGTGTATAAATAAGGTTTTTCGTTATTTTCTTTCATATGTGGCCTTTGTAAATAATGGTGTTATTAACCTATATCTTTAGGTTGTGCTGTGTGATGTGCTTTAATTAATTATTGTTATTATTAGCTTTCTCCAAGGGGCTGGTTTAGAAACGCCTTATACTGCGTTATTGATTTTAATAAGAGAGTAACCATCCTATTCAATCAATACCTTCTCTAAAGGCGTTTCTAATTACAGCTAAACATCCATCGTCAAGTGGAGAATATATAAGCCTGGCTAGCCCTACGCTTTAGGATCGAGTAATTCAATCCAATGCTTTACCGGTACGCCAGCTTTTGTTTCCAAGTGCATTTGACAGCCTACATTGGCGGTTACAATCTGTTCTGGTTGCTCAATGGTTAACGCGGCTAATTTGTTTTTTAACAACTGTTGGCTAGTTTCAGGCTGAAAAATAGAGTAAGTCCCTGCAGAGCCACAACATAGGTGTTTGTCCTTTACTTTGGTCAAAGGTACGCCTGCTTTTTCAAGTATGCTTTCTACCCCACCGGTTAATTGTTGCCCGTGTTGTAATGTACAAGGGCAATGGTAAGCCGTAGGTTTTTGATCTTTAAGGTTTAGTGCCCCAAGGTCTTCTTTGCCTAATATTTCACTGAGGTCTTGGGTTAGTTCGGTTACCCTTTGTGCTTTTTTAGCGTAGTTCGGGTCGTCGGCCAGTAGTTCGCCATATTCTTTTACCATGACACCGCAACCTGAAGCAGTCATTACAATGGCTTCGGCGCCAGCTTCTATGGCTGGCCACCACGCATCAATATTTTTACGCATAGCGTTTAAACCATCATCATGGGCAGCTAAATGGTAATCAACAGCGCCACAACAACCAGCCTTTGGGGCTTCTACTAATGTAATCCCAATTTTATCTAGTACCCTTGCGCTAGCAGCATTGGTGTTGGGCGTGGTAACAGACTGAGCACACCCAGCCAATGCAATCATTTTACGGGGATGGCTAGAAACAGGCCAAGGAGACGCTATTTTCTTTGGCGGTACTTTTGCTTTTAATTTTCCAGTTAATAACGGTTTAAATAATTGTCCAAAAAACAATAAAAACCCAAAACGGTTAGGGTAGGGCAATACCTTGCGAAGTGACCAACGCATAAAGCGATCGCTAGGTTTACGAGTCACTTTTTCTTCTACAATACCTTTACCAATATCAACCAGTCGACCATATTTTACCCCTGATGGGCAGGTGGTTTCGCAGCTCCGACAGGTTAAGCACCGGTCTAGATGGGTTTGTGTTTTTTCAGTCGCCTCATTTGTTTCTAATAATTGTTTAATGAGATAAATACGGCCGCGAGGACCATCTCTTTCATCACCAAAGTGCTGATAAGTAGGGCAAGTGGCAGTACAAAAACCGCAGTGAACACAGGATCGAAGAATATCTTCTGCTTCAATTACATCAGGTCGTGCTGCTATGTCGGGATGGATATTTGTTTGCATAATATAACCTTAGCTCCAATGATATAAACGACCAATATTTAGAATATGATGGGGGTCGAATGAATTTTTTATATTTGTTTGAATTCTTTGTATAACAGGGTTCATCTTGGGCAATGTTATCTGGCCTGCACCGGTAAAAATGTGTGCATTATTACTTTTGTTTTTATCGAATAATGTAACTTCCCCACCATGACACTGTGCCCATTGGCTGAGCTTTTCTTGTTCGAAGTCGCCTTTTAACCAACGTAATGCGCCGCCCCAATCTGCCAACCAGGCTTTTTCATCAATACTGTGACTAAAGTCATCCCAAGCGGAAGAATTAATAGAAAAACGCCAAAGGGATTCTTCGCTAGAAAGATTGTTAAAAAAATCTAGCTGTTGGTCGCGCAGTTTTGTCCAAAAATCGCTAGCCTGTTCGGAGCTGAGTATTTCACTATTGTTATGTTCACTACTGTCTGTTTTCAGTGTTTTATTAACTGCGCTTTCTACCGCACTGTGCGCACCTGAAAATTGTAAATACAAATAGCCGCTAACCCAACTAGCAGCGCTGAGTGGTGTTGGTTGTCCTGCTAGCTGGTTCATGGTGTTAATGGCTTTGGCCTGAGACATTGCTTGTCTCACAGTCATAGTTGCATTAGCAATGGGGAGGACTTTAAAGCTAATCTCAGTCATTAACCCTAGGGTACCCATAGCACCTGCTTGTAATCGTGATACATCGTATCCGGCAACATTTTTCATTACCTTACCGCCGAAACGCAGGTGTTCACCTTTGCCGTTGATAAGGTTTACACCCAGCACATGATCACGTAACGATCCGGTCCAAGGTCTTGATGGGCCTGCTTGATTGGTGGCTAAAGAACCGCCAATAGTGGCTTGGCCATTAAATCGTGCGGGGTCACAGGCCAGTGTTTGTTGATTTTCGCTAAGGACCGCATCAATCTCAGCCAGTGTTGTGCCTGCGCGTGCAGTCATTACCAGCTCTACGGGTTCATAGTTAATAATACCACTGTGCTCACGTGTAGAAATAACCGGGTGGTCGCTATTAATACGAAGACCTAAAAAGCGCTTAGTGCCATTGCCTTCAATGTTAATGGGCGTTCTATTATTATAAGCTTGCTTTACTTGTCTGATGAGATTATCTAAATCATCATTTGCGGTAAAGTCAGAGGCCGTTATTTTTTTTGTGTTACTCATGCGCAATTTTTTCCTGTCAAATGACTATCGCAGCCTTTACTCTTGCTTTTATTTAATGCTCGGTACTCTTGGCAGCGTTTTAACATAGGAATGCCTTTTCCTGGGTTGAGTGTTGTATTGGGATCGAAGGCAAATTTAATACTATGAAACTGGGCGATTTCTAAATCGTTAAACTGTGTTGCCATTTGGCGAATTTTCTCTAAACCTACGCCATGTTCGCCAGTAATACAGCCGCCTACTTCAACACAAAGCTCTAAAATTTTTCCGCCAAATTCTTCAGTCCTTTCAAACTCACCAGGCGTGTTGGCATCAAATAAAATTAGTGGGTGCAAATTGCCATCACCCGCATGAAAAACATTGGCAACACGTAAGTCATAAACTTTTGATAAACGATTAATCTCTGTGAGCACATAAGCTAGCTGCCCACGAGGAATGGTGCCGTCCATACAGTAGTAGTCAGGTGATAAACGTCCTACGGCAGGAAAAGCTGATTTCCTTCCTTTCCAAAAAAGCGCACGTTCGGCTTCATTTTTGGATATCCGTACACTGGTTGCGCCTAGTTTGGTAAATAAATCAGCAACCTGTTTGGTATTGGCTTGTACTTCTTCTTCCGTACCGTCGAGTTCACACAGTAGCAATGCTTCAGCATCTAACGGATAGCCTGCATTAGCAAAAGCTTCGGCGGCTTTAATCGCGTAGGAGTCCATCATCTCTAAACCGCCAGGAATAATACCCTGAGAAATAACTGCACCTACTGAGTCGCCTGCGGTCTTAACTGAATCGAAACCCGCAAGTATGACTTGGGCTTTTTGTGGAATAGGCAATAACTTAACAGTAATCTCGGTGATAACCCCTAACATACCTTCTGAGCCATTGATTAAGGCCAGTAAATCCATGCCGTAATTATCTAAGCCTTGACTGCCGATTGAAATTAATTCGCCTTCCACTGTGAACATGTCAATTTTTAAAACATTATGCACAGTTAATCCGTATTTAAGACAGTGAACCCCACCTGCGTTTTCGGCCACGTTTCCGCCGATAGAACACGCTATCTGTGAAGACGGGTCAGGCGCATAGTAGAGACCATAGTCAGCCGCTGCTTCACTAATTGCGAGGTTACGTACGCCTGGCTGTAGCCGAGCAGTTCGTGCTTTAGGATTTATCTGAATAATATTTGTAAACTTTGCAAGCGATAGTACAACGCCTTCTTTATGAGGCGTTGCACCCGCGGATAAACTGGTACCAGAGCCACGAGCCACAACAGGAATTTCATATTCATGAAACAGTTTTAGTGCACGCTGCACTTGCTCAACGGTTTCGGGTAAGACCACTAGCAGCGGCATTTCACAGTAAGCGGATAAGCCATCGCACTCATACACTTTTTGTGTTTCTGCATCGCTAATCACATAGTCGTGATTAATAAATACTTTTAGTTTTTCTGATAATTCTGGCGTCGTTATTTTTTTCATAATACAACCTATTTATGTAGCGCTGGTATCTAGCGAGTTATGCTTGCTGGCTGAGGAAAAACTCTATGCCTGCCTGAGCACAATCCATATCTTGTTGAGGGCTGCCAGAACTAACACCAATACCACCGACAAAATCGCCATCGACCTGTATCGGCAAGCCACCGCCTACGGTACTTAAACGACCACCGGCTTCAGTATGAATACCAAAGGCAAGGTTGCCTGGAATGCACGCGGCATTGTATTCATGTGTTGCTTTACGTGCCGAGCCTGCGGTAAATGCTTTGTCTTGGGCAACGATAATACTGTGTGCTTTGCCTCCATCCATTCTTTCAAAGGCAATTAAATTACCTGACTCGTCCACTACGGCGATACACATAGGTACCCCTATTTCGGTGGCTTTAATGCTTGCACCTTCGATAAAAATTTTAGCCATGTCTCGACTCAAGCGTTTAATAGTAAGCATGATTTTTTTCCTGATTATTTATAAGTTAAGTGGTTATTTACCGTGTTGCTTTAGCAGATTTTGCCTTAGCTCTGTATGCATGTAATAGTGGTTCGGTATAGCCACTCGGTTGGTTTGCACCTTCAAAAATAAGTGCGCAGGCAGAACTAAAAGCGATGCCATTAAAATGAGGTGCCATCGGCTCGTATTCAGTATCGTTAGTATTTTGCGCATCCACGATACGCGCCATTCGTTTCATGGTTTCTAGCACTTGTACTTCGCTGCAAATATCATGACGTAACCAATTGGCAATATGTTGGCTAGATATACGTAAGGTAGCTCTATCTTCCATTAAGCCGACATTATTAATATCGGGTACCTTTGAACAGCCTACACCTTGATCTATCCACCGAACGACATAACCTAAAATACTCTGCGCATTGTTATCTAGTTCCTGTTCGATATCTTCACTGCTTAAGCGGTGATCACCTAGCATTGGTGGTGTTAAAATATCAACTAGACTGGCGCGCTCTCTCGAAGCAAGATCTGTTTGTCGTTGATGTACATCAATGGTGTGATAGTGCATGGCATGCAAGGTGGCTGCTGTGGGAGAGGGCACCCAAGCACAGTTAGCACCGGCTTCTGGATGGCCTGATTTCGCTGCAAGCATTTTTGCCATTTCGTCAGGCATGGCCCACATGCCTTTACCAATTTGAGCGTGTCCTGGTAGACCGCACTCTAACCCAATATCTACATTCCAGTTTTCATAGGCGCCAATCCAAGGTTGTTGCTTAATCAACTCTTTAGGTAGCATAGGGCCTGCTTCCATAGAGGTATGCATTTCGTCGCCAGTGCGGTCTAAGAAGCCAGTATTAATAAATACTAAGCGGTTTTTCACGGCACGAATACATTCTTTTAAATTGGCAGTGGTACGGCGTTCTTCATCCATTACACCAATTTTCATGGTGTAACGTGGTAGATGCAATACATCTTCTACACGATTAAATAGTTGGTTACTAAAAGCGACTTCTTCTGGGCCATGCATTTTAGGTTTAACAATGTAAATACTTTTGGTTCTGCTGTTATGCAAGCGGCAATCATCTTTAAAGTCGTGCATTGCGCACAAGGTTGTAAAGAGTGCATCAATAAAACCTTCTGGTACTTCGTTGCCTGACGCATCTAAGATGGCATTGCTAGTCATCAGGTGGCCAACATTACGAATCAATAATAGACTGCGTCCATGTAAGCTAAGTGTACCGCCGGTTTTTAAGGTGTATTGACGATCGGGTTTTAAGGCGCGTGTTAAGGTTTTATTACCCTTAGTAAACGTTTCTGAAAGATCACCTCTCATTAATCCTAGCCAGTTACGATACACTACAACTTTATCTTCAGCGTCAACTGCGGCAACCGAATCTTCGCAATCTTGAATGGTACTAATAGCGGATTCTAATACCACATCACAGATGCCAGAAGGACTCAGTTTGCCAATAGGGTGGTTACGATCAATATGTAATTCGATGTGTAGATCATTATTTTTTAGCAAAATAAGATCTGGTGTATCTAGCTCACCGTTATAGGCAATAAATTGCTCTTCATCAACCAATGTCGCTTGTTCACCATTACTTAGCTGAATGGATAAATCGCCGGTTTGAGTGATTTGATAGTGAGTAACATCGGAGTGACTCATATCGTTGGCTAGCGTAATCGCTTGATCTAAGAATTCTGCCGTAGCGTTTATAACCCGAGTGCCTCGCTTTTCATTAAACTGTGTACCGCGTTCTAAGCCAACATCTTCTGCTATCGCGTCAGTGCCGTACATAGCATCGTATAAACTACCCCAACGTGCATTGGCAGCGTTTAAGCAAAATCTAGCATTGTTAACTGGAACCACCAACTGTGGACCTGCGATATGGCTAATTTCGGCATCAACATTTTCTGTGCTTATTGAAAACTTCTCACCCTCTTCGACTAGATAGCCTATGCTTTTTAAAAATTGTACGTAGTCTTCATGATGACTTAACCCTTCAGGGTTTTCACGGTGCCAAGAGTCAATTTGCGCCTGCAGGTGATCACGTTTTTCTAGTAGTGCTTTATTGATTGGCGCTAAATCATTAACAAGCTTATTAAACCCTGTCCATACAGATTCTGATGTGATGTCTAAGCCGGGTAAAATGTCATTATTAAGTAACTGGTCTAATGCGGTTGACACTTGAAGGCCGCTTCTATTGATATATTGGTTCATGGCAAATACCTATATTGAGAATGTATTGAATATTTTGTTGTTAATACATTAGTGCTGCTGCAATGGGCTTGTCTAGCTTATTAAGTGCTGGTAATACCAGAAATGTTCAGTAAGTTATTTTTTGTGTTTTTAAGTGTTTGATTTTTAAGTTTTATTTTTGTTTTCTATTCCACGGTATCATAGGGTTTATTGCTGGTATTACCACGTTATAGCCGTATTCTTAAAAAATTAATTGAATAAGACTGCATTACTGAAACCCATTGCATGAGAATTTCTTGTTATACCAATTTCATTAATTAGGTGTTTGTTATCGATAAGAAAAATGATTTAAGGGCAGGTACTTTCAATGGTACGGGTATATTGAAGTGTCACAAATAATAAAGCCACTCTAGGAGTGGCTTTATTAATTATTGCTATTTAACAGGTTAGCTAATTAATTTCCATACACGTACGCCGGTAGCCAGGTGACTATGGCGGGTAGTGCTATAACAATAGATAAACCAATCAATTGTAGGATAATAAAAGGTATTACACCTCTATAGATATCCATCAATTTAACTTCAGGTGGGCAAACGCCTTTTAAGTAAAAGAGTGCAAAGCCAACGGGAGGTGTTAAAAATGATGTTTGCAGTGTAATGGCAACCAGCATTACAAACCAAATGAGTTTAGGCTCATCTAATACACCATAACCCTCGACATTAAAGTCCAACCCTAGAATAACCGGTGCTAACAAAGGTAATGCAATTAACGTGATTTCAATCCAATCGAGCAAAAAGCCCAATAAAAAGACAATCAACAAAATAGCAATTAAGACTCCGTAAGGACCAAAAGGAAGGCTTGTTAAGCCACGTTCAATGAGTTCATCACCCCCTAGTTCACGTAATACTAATGCAAACATCGTTGCACCAATAAAAATCATAAAGATATAAGATGTTGTACGATAAGCATCAAGACTGACTGATTTAAAAACAGGGAAGGTTAGCTTTTTATAATAGGCTGCAAGTATTATTGCACCCAGTGCGCCGACACCACTCGCTTCTGTTGGCGTCGCAACACCCGCAAATATAGAGCCAAGCACAGCAAGTATTAAAAACATTGGAGGCAAGATGTTTTTTAAGACGCCAGCAACTATTTTCCACTCAAGATCTGGCGCATTTTTGGGTAGCGGTGCAATCGAAGGCTTTAAATAAGCGGCTATAAGAATATAAGCTAAATATAAAAAACCAAGAAGTAAGCCTGGGAATACTGCACCCATAAATAAATCACCTACCGAGAGGGCAAGTTGATCGGCCATAATCACCAACATAATACTTGGTGGTAATAAAATACCCAGTGTACCGGCACTACAAATAGTACCAGCGGCGAGTGATTTACTATAGCCTTGCTTCATCATTGCAGGCATAGATAACAAGCCTAGCAATACAACCGAAGCGCCAATAATTCCGGTAGACGCAGCAAGAATAATACCGATAAGCGTAACGCTAAGTGCAAGGCCGCCGCGAACTTTACCAAATAAATCTTGCATAGAAAGCATTAAGCGTTCGGCAATGCCCGAGCGATCAAGCATTAATCCCATAAAAATAAACATAGGAAGTGCGACGAGTACCCAGTTTTCCATTAGGGAGAACAGTCGAGGAACAATTAGACCTAACGTATTAAAGTCTAAACCCGTAATAGTGCCGAGGTAGAGGTCTGAAAAGTAACCTAAGAAACCAAATATAACCCCAATACCGGCGAGAACATAACCAACGGGTATACCGGTAAATAAGAATGCAATAAAGGATATAAACATTCCAATGACTAAGATTTCATTAATTTCCATGATTATTCTCACTATCTTTATTGTTAATAAGCGCATCAATATTAGTCATAAGGCGCGAGAATATGGCAATGCCAAGTAAACTAAAACTTAACGGGATGACGGCTTTAATTGCCCAACGAAAGGGAAGCCCAAGAGGCGAATTAGAGGACTCACTAACACGGTAAGAATCACTAACGTATTCAAAACCATGAACCACACAAAGATAAACAAAGGGTAATACAAAGACAACAGCGCCAAAAATTTCCCATTTTCTCACTGTTTGTCGTCGTAGCCTTTCGGCAACGATATCAACGCGTACTTGGCTATTGGTTATCTCAGCAAATGATAATCCAAACATCATGCCGATGGCATACAAGTGCCATTGTATTTCTTCAAAAATAATAAGACCGCTGCTAAAACCGTAACGCAAGACAACGTTACCGATAATAGCAAAGATTAATAAAGCATAACTCCAGCAAAAAACTAGGGCAGAGTAATGAACGAATTTCGATAAATGCTCAGCAAATTTACTCAACATTGAATCGTTGTTGGGTAAATTTGAATCACAAGAAGGTTGGCTTATAGACATCTAATAAGCTCCAAATGATTTGATAAAGAAGAGACAATTCTATAACGGAGTTAAATCACGTTATAGAATTTTGGCAGGTAAGGTTAACTTTTAATTTACTTTACGGGGTAAGAATGCATTCGTTTCCCAAAGTAAATAATCTGCACGGAACTTAGAAAGGTCAGCCCAAATTTCAGCAAAATCAGCATCTTTTGCAGCCTGTTCTAGAACAACTTCATCCCACTTTGATTCAAATAACGTTAGCATTTCAGTAGACCAATAAATGTTTTTAACGCCATTAGCTTCATTTTCACGCATAACAGGTGCTTGGATTGCTTCACCCAGTGCTAGTGAATCCAATGTAGCTGCACGACAAAGCTGGGTCATAACCGATTGTTGTGTTTTGCTCATTTTTTTCCAGGTATCTTTGTTAATTAACAATTCCATAACGGTTGCTTGTTGATGCCAACCTGGATAGTAATTATATTTAGCTATTTTGCTAACGCCAATACGTTTGTCTACAGCAGGCATTGAAAATTCGGTGGCATCGATAGCTCCTTTTTCAAGTGCTGGGAAAATTTCACCACCAGGAAGACCAACGGTACTGACACCTAATTTTTCCATTACTTCAGCACCTAAGCCAAAGAAACGCATTTTTAACCCTTTGAGATCATCAGCTGATTTAATTTCTTTTTTAAACCAACCTGATGTTTCTGGTGCAATAATCCCACAGATTTGTGTTTTAACGTTATAGCCTTTTTTATCATATAGGTCTTGGTGTAATTTGGCACCGTTACCGTACATGATCCACGCTAAATACTCAGGCGCTTCTGGACCAAACGGCACAGCAGAGAATAGTCGTGCTGCAGGAATTTTTCCGCCCCAGTTAGCCGGTGTACCATAACCTGCTTGTACTTTACCTGATGACACAGCATCTAGGATCTCCCCCGGTGCGACTAGTTTTTTTGGCTCGTACATTTTTACTTTAACCGTGCCGCCACTAAGCACTATTGCGTTTTCTTCCAAATACTTAGCAGGGGAACCAAGGCCTGGAAGGTTTGAATTATAGTAAATTGGCATTTTGAGTAATATGGGTTTGTCTTTTGCTTGAACCGACGAAATTGATGTAACTGACATAGCTACACACACAAGGACACTTATTTGTTTTATCATAACTTTCTCCACCGAATATTTTATTGTTAATATTTTATTGTTAATATTTTATTAATATTTTATTGTTGACACGATATTATTTATGAAATTTTCGTGTTCCTCACATTAGGGTGCCTCAGACAGGTTTGTCTAGCTGATTAGTAGCTGGTATTACCAGAAATATTTGTCAGTTGGTTTTTTATCGTTATAAGTTATTGATTTTAATTAAATATTTTATATTTATCATGGGGTGATGTTGGGAGGAGGTTTGCTGGTATTACCACATTGTAAGGGGTATAGCGATGTTCATCAGAGATGCTTGATTTTTGAGCCAAAGCAGATCAAACTAGTCAATGATGAATACTAAACTTGTATTATATGCATTAGGATTACAATATTGGAAATTTCGTGATAGCTATAAACGTTAATGTATAAAAGAAGATTTTCACCTGCGAAAGACAGGGCTATTGTCATGACAACTCAGTCGCGACTTACGCAGATAATACTAGCCATTTAGTGTTTTATGGTGTTTCACCTGATATATAGACTATATTAAGTGGCAACATTAATGACAACTTTCAAAAGCGCTATCCTGTCGCTTGAATGGTAATTGGTACAGTTAAAACGCTAATTTATAAGGGTAGATTTGTGAGTATAGACGACATTGTTGAAACCCATTCCATGAGAGTATCCCGTCATTTAGAGGAACTCATTTTAGATGGTACATTACAGCCAGGTGATAAAGTCCCTTCTGAGCGGCTGCTTGCTCAGCGCTTAAAAGTCTCTAGGCCAACGATTAGAGAAGCTTTAAAGGGATTGAGAGGTCGCGGCGTAATAGAAACTCGCCATGGTCAGGGCTCTTTTATTATTGGTATGTTGAGTGATGTTCAGAATGAAACGCCGTTAGCGCGTTTATACTATAGCCATCCTCGTCTACTTTATGATTTACTTGAAGTGAGAGAGCTATTGGAATGTGAGGCGGCTCGTTTGGCTGCTGAAAGAGGTACAGAGAAAGATTTTTACAAAATAACAAAAGCTTACAATGCGATGAGTGCTGAGCCTGAAGCGCTTGATGAAGGCACAAGCACTGCTCGCGATATTGGCAAGTCCCGTCTATATAAGGCGCAACTAGATCATGACTTTCATCGTGCGATCTATGAAGCTTCTCACAATCCTGTGCTAGTACATACCTTGCAAAGTTTAATGCAGCTTATGCTCAATAGTGTCATGGCTTCGGTGAGTAACCTCTACCATCGTGACCGTCAAAAGCAGCAAATCGACAAGCATCACCGACAAATCTATAATGCTATTATTGATCGCAAGCCTGAAACGGCTAAAAAAGCGGCGGCCGAACATATTCGTAATGTTCGCGACCGCATGCTAGAAATAGAGCGCGAAGAGCAGCGGGAAGAGCGCGCAAAAATATGGGGAAAGGAATAGTAGAGATTTAGGGGATAAACTTGGTACCAGTGTAGCGTAGACGGTGAGTATTACCCAAGAGGCTTATTTATAAAGGCTTTACGCTGCATTATTGATTGAAGAGAATAATGATTCTCTTCAATCAACGCTTTTACATAAATATTGTACTCAGTTAGTTAACGAGGCATTTCCCTTATTTGGGTTAGTAGGTAATAAATTATTTGACCTTGTTTGTCATATTTTCTCTATTGATACCGCAATCGATTTGTACGTTGGTGTCCCGCAATCATCAGCGATACTTTCTAATGGCACTAGCGGATTGGTTTCAGGGTAATAAGCGGCTATACAGCCTGATGGTATTGAGTATTCAACAATTTTGAAATTTGACAGTGATCGTTCTATGCTATCATTTGATATGGTGGTTATTTTTACATAATCTCCATTTTTTAATGCGTGTTTGTTAATATCATCAGCATTCATAAAGATAACATTTCGTTCACCATAAACGCCCCGGTAACGATCATCCATGCCATAAATAGTAGTATTATATTGATCATGCGAACGCAGTGTTTGCAGTGTTAATACTGGTTTTTTAGTTAAGGATTGTGCCCGTTCATGTGCCAGTTGCTCGGGTAAATTATCATCAGAAAAAGTGGCCTTTTTCATTGGTGTATGCCATTGGCGTTGGGCAGCCGGATTTTGAAGATAAAAACCTCTACCTGCTTTTATTCTTGCGTTATAGTCTTCAAAGCCAGGAATAACAGCAGCGATTTCTTGACGAATTAATGCATAGTCACTTGCTAATTTAGTCCAGTCGACTATTTTATCACCTACAGATGCCATCGCCATTGCGCCTACAATGGCGGTTTCTGAACGAATAGTGTCAGATGCAGGTTCATTTTGCCCTGTTGAGCTATGTACCATACTCATGGAATCTTCAACCGTGATACATTGTTCGCCGCTCATTTGACGATCAATCTCTGTTCGCCCCAGACACGGAAGAATTAATGCACGCTTGCCCGTTATCACATGGCTTTTATTTAGCTTGGTGCTAATTTGTACAGTTAAATCACATTTCTTTAACGCTTGATGAGTACGCTCTGTATCGGGGGTCGCCGCCGAAAAATTACCGCCCAGAGCAATAAAGACCTTAGCCTTACCCTCAAGCATGGCATGAATAGAGTCAACGGTATTAAAACCATGATCACGTGGAACAGCAAAAGTGTAACGTTTTTCTAGCGCATCCAGAAAATCCATCGGCGGATTTTCGTTGATACCCACGGTACGGTTTCCTTGTACATTTGAGTGACCGCGCACAGGGCATGCACCGGCCCCAGGTTTGCCTATATTGCCTCTAAGCATTAGCACGTTGACCAATTCCCGCACTGTAGCGACAGAATGACGGTGTTGAGTGATCCCCATTGCCCAAGTAAAAATAACGTTATCACTGCTGGCGTAAATTGTTGCTATTTGTTCAATTTCTTCTCTGCTTAGATTACATTGATAAAGAATTTTATCCCAATCGCTTGAGTAAACACTGCGTTTATAAGCGTCAAAACCATGGCAATTTTTTTCGATAAAATCAGTATTAAGTATGGATTTGTCCTGCTCAAACCGTTCGAATAAACATTTAGCCACGCCGCGCAATAACGCCATGTCTCCGCCTAATCGTGGTGTGAAATAATATTGACTGATGGTGGTACCCGTTAAAAATATCATGTCTTTTGGGCTTTGTGGATCTGAAAATTTTTGTAATCCGCGCTCTTTTAAATTGTTAATTGATACAATTTTAGCACCGCGTTTACTTGCCTCACGCAAGGTTCCCAGCATACGAGGGTGATTAGTACCCGGGTTTTGGCCAAAGACAAAAATGGCATCAGCTTTAGTGAAATCGTCCATAGTGACCGTGCCTTTACCGGTACCAAGGCTATTTTTCATGCCAATACCTGAGGCTTCATGGCACATATTAGAGCAATCAGGGAAGTTATTAGTCCCTAGTACACGACCAAATAACTGATATAAATACGCAACTTCATTACTTGCTCTACCCGAGGTATATAATAATGCTTCATTGGGCGAAGATAATTGTTGTAAGCTATTACCAATCACGCTAAAAGCGTCCTCCCAGCTAATGGGCTGATAGTGATCACTTTCACCGTCATAATACATTGGCTCGGTTAAACGGCCACTTTTTTCTAGTGAATGACCATCCCACTGTTGCAACTCTGTTATGGAGTACTGTTTGAAAAAACTGCGGTCAACACGTTTACTGGTGGCTTCCCATGCAATTGCCTTTACACCATTTTCGCAAAATTGTATTTTACCTGCCTGTTCAGAATCACCCCAAGCACAACCAGGGCAGTCAAAGCCACCAGGCTGATTAGCTCGGAGTAAAGCTTTAACATTTTTAGCTGCATCTTCGCTCTGGATCAAATGTTTAGCTGAGCTTTTTAATGCCCCCCAACCGCCAGCGGCTGATGAATAGGCAGGTTTTTTTTTTGATGACTTAGACATGTGAATTCCTTTTTAGGCGAAGCATTTTAGTTGTCTGTGTTGGAATAAAAGTAAGGCTAACTGTGTTTATGGGCCGAACTAATCACTAAGCCCATCGGTTGTTTTATCGGATAAACAGCAAAGTAGTTTATCAAGTGCTGAATGACGAATAACATCTTTTCGACAAGCGATTATCTTAACAGATAAACCAAAAAAAACAGTACAGTGATTTCCTCTTTGACAAAGATCACCGCTACTTACACTATTTCTAGCATCTCTAATTCTAAATAGTGTGGATTAACATTGGGGTGAGCAGCTAGCAGCATGGATAGTCTATCTGTAAAGTCAGCTTGCTGTAATTGCACTGCGGCAATGTTTACGCTAGTGCTGACGGGTAGGTTTAGCCCCATTGTTTGCCATTGGCCAATTTGTGTCAGTGCCGTATCAATAACCCATTCACCCATTTCTATACTCATGGGATTATTTTCAATGACAGGCAAAAAATCGATTGGATTTAATAGCCCTCGTTCTGGATGTTGCCAACGAATAAGCGCTTCAAAACCTGTCACTGATCCTTTAGCCACATACACGGCTTGATCGGTATGGCGCACGAGTTGGTCGGCATCGACATTATCTTGCGGGTAAATGGTGACGCCAATACTGGCTAATACATTTAATACAATGTCACCAACTGTGACAGGATCAGACGCGGCTAACAACAACCGCTCTAATACCGGCTCACAATCTTCCACGGTGGTTGCATTAGTTAAATCAGCCAATATCGCGACAAATTCATCACCGCCAATACGCGCTAAGCTATCACCTTCACGTAACGCTCCTTTAATACGGATTGATAAAGCAATTAGCATAGTGGCCTAAGCCATAACTAGCTCCCCAAAGTGCTTGTGAAAAAATGATGAGTATTAGTAGCGCTGTATAACGACGTCCAGAGCGTAAGCCTGACCAAATAATAAAGGGAAATATCCATGCGGGTGTTGGGTCTACTATTGATGATAGGTTAAACAAGGAGAGAAAAATTATTTGTCCCATCAAGATCGTCAAGGAAAATAGCAATATTAACTCTAACGTAATTTTATTTTCAAGTTGTTGACATGCTTGATACCAGAGTAAAATTAATGGTGTTATAAGAGCAATACCAATGACATTTCCCATCCACCATCGTATTGCAATACGGGGAAATAGGCTAAGCTCAACTTGATGTAATATAACCAGTGATAAAGGGCCGATAATAGCACTATCAGCGTACTTATGGTCGCGCCATAAATAGCAGTTTAAATAGATCAGGGAGGCGTTTTAGCGAGAGATTTATTGGACGAAAATGTGTTAATAGCCAATAGGCGCAAACTGTTTCTAGGGTGTTACCGAGTGCACTGAACAGAGAATATATAGGCGTACGACCTATCATAAAGCCAAGCGCAAAAATAAAGTTACTTTAGATCAACTTACATTAGGTGACGTTGTTAATAGCAAAGAAGCCACTAGCTTACCGATAAAATTTGCATTATCTTTGTTAAAAGACGCTAACGGTGTAATAGAATTTAACTTACCCATTCGAGGTGACATTGATAACCCCGACTTTAAGTACTCAAGTTTAATTTGGGGGCATTGGGTGATTTGATTACCGGTATTATAAACGCTTCTTTTAAAGCATTAGTAATGCTTAGTTGAAGGGGGTAGTGACGATTTTGATCGTCTGATTTTTACAGCACGCAAAAAAATCGTGCATTACAAATTCAAAAATATCTTATTAAAACAGCGCAAGCTCCAAGTGGTAATGTGTTTTTACTCGACAGTAGTATTAAAATTGAGAACAAGTATGCCAATATTGAAAGATCCGAAATAACACTACCGTTGAGTTTAAAAGCAAAATGATTTTACTGTATCTGTTAGCTAATTTTACTGTATCCGTTAGCTATATAGTGGTGCAGTAAATATTAACGAGAGGTTTTAGGTGTAAAAATGAATAAATTTATTCATAATAGCGATTAATCTAATTTATTATTAAATTAATCAATATTAAGTTAGCGCACTTTACTGGGTATAGTTTGAGTTTTGAATGAAAATTTAAGGTACAAGGACCTTTTTTATGCAGATAAATGAAATAGAGCACAGAGATCAAAGAGATCAAAGAGAACACCCGCGTTACACTTCCCCGGATTTAAATGCTGTTATTACTATTTCACCTCCGCCACCAGATGAGTGGATTCATCTTGAAGGCACCGTTTTAGACATGAGTCATAAAGGGATTAAGATCAAATTGCACTCCGCTATGCCCGATGGTATTCCAACCAGCAAAATTCTTATTAATATCGTTATGCCAAAATCGGGATTACTGGTAAAGGTTCATGGTTTTATTCGGCATATGAATGAGGAGTCTGAATGTGGTATTAATTATCACAAAGATCACTCTGAAGATGAATTAAAAAACTTGTTATTTGAATGTGTTAAATTACATTAAGGTATTGTTAAATAATTCTTTTAATCTAACCTGAATTTATTTAACCCGATATAAAGAGGATTATATGTTTAACATAGTATTTGTTCCCGGTTACGGAAACTCAATAAATGGACACTGGCAAGAATTATGGCACAAAGAATTCAAAAACAGTTATTGGGTTGAACAGCATGATTGGGAAAACCCAAACTGTGACGATTGGGTTGAAGCGCTTAATTTACTTGTACAATCTATTGAAGGTCCTATCTTATTCGTAACTCATAGTTTGGGCGGCAGTACGGTTGTAGAATGGAGTAAAAAATACACTGCAAATATATTGGGTGTGTTCTTAGTAGCGGTCCCTGATGTACAAAGTGTTAACTTTCCTGAGGCAATATCAGGATATCAAACGCCACCTCTAGAGAAACTACCTTTCTCAAGCTTAATATTAGCGAGTACAGATGACCCGTATTCTAGTGTAGATAGAACCGCATACTTTGCGAAAAACTGGGGCAGTGAGCTCATTAGTATTGGTGATTTAGGCCATGTGAATACCGACTCGAATATTGGTCAGTGGTCAGAAGGTAAAAACCTGCTAAATAAATTTATTGGTTCTTTAAATATATCTGACTTGAACAACTTATTCTGAAACGCAAGCTGCTGAATGCCGCATGAGTATAAAACTAAGCTTAATGTGGCTCCTAATAAAAGATATCCTCTTCAAGTGAAACGGCTTAGCTTATTGAACTTAGAATAATATCTTTAATAATCCAAACACACTCATACCGAACAGGACAACAGCCAAAGTATTTTTTATCTTTAAACTAAATATAACCGTCGCTACGCCTGCAATTAAAAAGGGGCTGCTAATAAAATCACTATTGCTCTCTTGATGTCCAAGAAAAACGATAGGTACCCACATTGCAGTCAAAACAGACGGAGCAGTATAGCTAAGCAATCTGGTTACTTTTGGCCCAAGTTTAAAAGGGAATGTTGTTGAGAAAAAAAAGTATCGACATGAAAAGGTAATGCATGTCATTCCTAATAATGCTAGCCAAAAATCATTCATTATTACCTTCCTTATCTTTCGTTAAATAGCCACACAACATACCAATAAAAGTAGCTATGATCAGTGCATATTCTTTCATAAATATTGACAGGATAATGGCACTTAAACCGCTACTAATAACTGATACCAAAGTAGATTTATTTTTAATGCTAGGGATTACTATTGCAATGAATGTTGCCGCTATAGCAAACTCAAGCCCAAAATGTTCTAGGTTTGGAATATGCTGACCTGCAACT
>JBLIEW010000051.1:0-36072 GCA_047633255.1 Colwellia sp. | reverse complement strand
AAGAAATTATTCCCCAATAGCTCAGTTGGTAGAGCGATGGACTGTTAATCCATGTGTCACTGGTTCGAGCCCAGTTTGGGGAGCCACATTAAATAAGGCTACGAGAAATCGTAGCCTTTTTTATTGCCATTAAATAAGTTTTATTCCGCAATAAAACTTGGTTCGTAGAGCGATGGACTATACTCTTTATTAGAAAGACATGTGTCACTGGTTCGAGTCCCCTTTTGTATAAAGAGCTGGGAGCCACATTAAAATGAGGACAACGATGAGCCGTTTAAAAAAACACTCTAACGTTATAACCCCTTCAAAACACTGAATAGCTGTCCCCGAAGAACACACTCTATCATTATCAACTTGATATTTTCAGTCACGACTAGCGACAAGATAGGTTTTAAGACCTATATCGCGCTAAGTATGCATCTATTGATCCTTCGACCTTTCGTCAGACCCCGGAGACACGGAAGTTATGGCCATTCGCTAAGCGCTAAGCGCTAAGCAAACGAAGGTGGCGTTATTAGTAAACGCCTGATTAAAATACATAAGCAAATAAAAAAAGACCTTATCATCACTAAGATAATAAGGTCTATAACAAACAAATAACATTAGCCGATTTATACAACATGCTATTTAGTGAGCTTTATTTTTCTGCAATCAACTCTTTTTTATTTTCATAAGAAATTACTAGTTTATCTTTTTTAACGCCAACCTTAGCTACACCACCATTGGTTAATTCCCCAAAGAGTAATTCATTGGCTAGTTCTTTCTTAAGTTTTTCTTGAATTAATCTAGACATAGGTCGAGCTCCCATAGATTTATCATAACCATGCTCTGCTAGCCATTTTTTAGCTTCACGGGTTAGTTCTAATGAAACACCTTTTTCATCGAGCTGTACTTGTAATTCAACAATAAACTTATCAACTACCTGTTGAATTACTTCATTATCAAGGTGATTGAACCAAACGATATTATCTAGGCGATTTCGGAACTCTGGTGAAAAAACTTTATTTATTTCACTCATTGCATCTAAACTATGATCTTGCTGTTTAAAGCCGATTGATTGACGTACAGTTTCTTGCACACCCGCGTTAGTAGTTAATACTAAAATAATATTTCTGAAATCCGCTTTTCGTCCATTATTATCGGTTAAAGTACCATGATCCATCACTTGCAATAAGATATTGTAAACATCTTCATGAGCCTTTTCGATTTCATCGAGTAAAACAACGGCATGTGGATGTTTCAAAACAGCATCAGTTAGTAAACCGCCCTGCTCATAGCCTACGTAACCCGGAGGCGCCCCTATTAACCGGCTAACCGCATGTTTCTCCATGTATTCGGACATATCAAAACGTAATAGTTCAACACCTAATATTTTAGCAAGTTGCTGAGTGATTTCTGTTTTACCTACGCCAGTAGGGCCAGCAAATAAAAATGATCCAACTGGTTTTTCTTCACTACCCAAACCTGCGCGTGATAAGCGAATAACAGAGGTTAACTCCTCTATCGCATTGTCCTGACCAAAAACAACAAGTTTTAAATTACGATCAAGGTTTTTAAGGCTATCTTTTTCCGTTGATGATACTGACTTTTCCGGTATCCTGGCTATTTTCGCCACAATAGCTTCAATATCGGTAACACTGATCGTTTTTTTACGTTTAGAAGCCGCCACAAGTTGTTGCCTTGCACCCGCCTCATCAATAACATCAATAGCTTTATCAGGTAAAAAACGTTCGTTAATGTACTTGGCAGAAAGCTGAGCAGCTGCACGTAAAGCCCCATTGGTATAACGAATACCATGATGCGATTCGTATTTTTCTTTTAGCCCTTGCAGTATTTTGGTGGTGTCTTCAACGCTTGGTTCAACAATGTCAATTTTTTGAAAACGCCTAGCTAATGCGCGGTCTTTTTCAAAAATACTTTGGTATTCTTGATACGTTGTAGAGCCTAAGCAACGGAGTTTACCTGCTGATAGTAAAGGTTTGATTAGGTTAGATGCATCTAACATACCGCCAGAAGCAGCTCCTGCACCAATAATAGTATGGATTTCATCAATAAATAGAACGGCATTGTCATCTGATTCAAGATCTTTTAATAACGCTTTAAAACGTTTTTCAAAATCACCTCTATATTTAGTGCCTGCAAGTAAAGCCCCCATATCCAAAGAATAAATAGTGGCATCCTTTAAAAACTCAGGTACTTTTCCAGCAACAATTAAATTTGCTAAACCTTCGGCAATTGCCGTTTTACCAACGCCAGCTTCACCAACAAATAACGGATTATTTTTACGGCGGCGGCTTAATACCTGTAAAGTTCTTTCTAATTCACTCTCTCTGCCAATTAGCGGGTCAATATTACCTTTAAGCGCTTCTTCGTTTAAGTTAACTGAAAAGTTTTCAATGGTTCTAGGCTCTTCTTCGCTAACTTGTTCACCTTCTTCCGCAGCAGAGCTATTAGAAGTCCCTTCAATCTTAGCAATGCCATGTGAAATATAATTAACAATATCTAATCGACTAATATCTGATTTTTTCAATATATAAGCCGCTTGCGATTCTTGTTCACTAAAAATAGCGACCAAAACATTAGCGCCATTTACTTCACTTTTACCTGATGATTGCACATGGAAAACAGCGCGTTGTAGAACACGTTGAAACCCTAGAGTAGGTTGAGTTTCGCGCTCATCTTCTTCAACGGGTATAACCGGAGTAGTTTCTTTAATAAACTCAAGGAGGCTTGTTCTAATTATAGTTAAGTCTGCGCCACAGGCCCCTAAAGCCTCAATAGATGATGGATTATCTAACAGCGCTAACAGTAGATGCTCTACCGTCATAAACTCATGACGTGATTCTTTAGCTTGTCGAAAAGCCAAGTTAAGCGAAATTTCTAAGTCTTTATTTAGCATAGGTACTCCAATTTAAATCCTTGCGAATTTTTTTCTTTTGAGTAATACATGATATACACCCAAGCTAATTCAAATGTTCGATCCAAAGCGTTTTGAATGAGCCTGGGTATAACATTAAGCTTTTTCTAATACACACTTTAATGGGTGTTGATGCTCTAATGAAAAACGAGCAACATGATCTACTTTAGTCTCCGCAATATCTGCAGTATATGTGCCACAAAGGGCTTTACCTTTATAATGAATAGTTAACATTATATCGGTCGCTTGATCTGATGTTTTATTAAAGAATTTACATAAAACTTCTACAACAAAATCCATGGGCGTGTAATCATCGTTAAGTAAAATCACATGATATTTAGCTGGCTTTTTCACTTCATTTTTAACATCTTCTTCAACAAGCTCATGGCTGTCAATTAGCTCTTTCCAATTACTCATATATTTATCTTAGTCTCTACTGTTAACTTTTGCTGTAATTTTTTTGTCAATAAACATTAAAAAAACGAGTAAATTTAAGTTATTTCACTTGACTAATTTAATATTTTATCTAGGATTCAATAGATGGCTGTTTTTTAGCCACATAATTGCATATGTATGTGCTTAATTATATCTTATTTTGATGAGACTAAAATTAAATATAAAGAATTGATTTAAGCATACCTATAATACTGAAGGATTTAGAGGAAGTAGATGTATGGCTCATGGTAAAGTTAAGTGGTTTAATAATGCGAAAGGTTTTGGTTTTATTCGTCCAGATAGTGGTGGAGAAGATATTTTTGCCCACTACTCAACCATTGAAATGGATGGATACCGTACATTAAAAGCCGGACAAGATGTCAATTACGAATTAAATGAAGGAGCTAAAGGACACCATGCAGCTAGCATAAAACTAGCAGATGAGGAAATTGAATAAAATCATGTCAACGGCTCAATAAAAAAAACACAGCGAATAGGCTGTGTTTTTTTTTGCTTATAATTAGACATAAATTTAATTTGACATAAATTACGATTAAGAGAAATTAAAAGGACACTTTATTATTCATATCTGTCATCTAAGTTCTCTGCTCGCAACTCGAAACTAAATTTACATATGATCAATAATACAATCACCAAATTGAGAACAAGTCACTAAAGTTGCGTCGTCCATCAATCGCTCAAAATCATAAGTGACTGTTTTAGCGCCAATAGCTCCTGACATTCCTTTTAATAGTAAATCAGCCGCTTCTACCCACCCCATATGTCGGAGCATCATTTCAGCTGATAAAATAACAGAGCCTGGGTTTACTTTGTTTTTACCGGCATATTTAGGAGCAGTACCATGAGTGGCCTCAAATATTGCCACTTCATCGTTCAAGTTAGCACCTGGAGCAATACCAATACCACCGACTTGTGCGGCTAATGCATCAGACAAGTAATCACCATTTAAATTCAGCGTTGCAATAACACTATATTCTGCTGGTCGAAGCAAAATTTGCTGCAACATAGCATCAGCAATAACATCTTTTATGATGATTTCTTTACCTGTTTTAGGGTTTTTAACACTGCACCAAGGTCCACCGTCAATTAACTCTGCACCAAATTCCTCACAGGCTAATTCATAGCCCCAATCTTTGAAAGCGCCTTCGGTAAATTTCATGATATTACCTTTGTGCACTAACGTTACAGATTCTCTATTATTATCAATAGCGTACTGTATAGCTTGGCGAACTAATCGTTGCGTTCCTTCTTTAGAAACAGGTTTTATACCAATACCACAATTTTCAGTAAAGCGAATTTTAGTCACACCCATTTCTTCTGTTAAGAAAGAGATAACTTTTTTGGCTGCATCTGTGCCTGCTTGATATTCAATACCTGCATAAATATCTTCAGTATTTTCACGGAAAATAACCATGTCGACTTCACTAGGTCTTTTCACTGGACTCGGTACCCCTGTAAACCACTGCACCGGACGTTGACACACATATAAGTCTAAAATCTGACGTAAGGCTACGTTCAGTGAGCGCATTCCACCACCAACGGGTGTGGTTAATGGGCCTTTAATACCCACTTTATACTCTTTAAACATTTCTATCGTTTCATCTGGCAACCATGTTTCAGAGTCATACACTTGAGTTGCTTTTTCGCCCGCATAAACTTCCATCCAGGCAATTTTTTTCTCACTGCCGTAAGCTTTACTAATAGCGGCATCAACGACTTTAATCATAGGTGGCGTAACATCAACACCAATACCATCACCTTCAATAAAAGGAATAATAGGATTGTTTGGTACTAATAATTTACCGTTCGATACAGTAATTTTATCACCTATACTGGGGATTGTGATTTTACTTGTCATAAAGCGCTCTCCTAATTGGAAGACTGGACATCAACCAATACCTAAAAAAAACATATAAAAGAAACATATAAAAGAAACAAAAAGATAATCAATCGATATTAACAAAAAATAGCAACTTTTTTACCTTTACTTAATTTAGTCAACGTAATGTTGTACCTCAGTCTAACCTAAAACTGAGAAAAAAGAGCCAAGATTTATCACTTAGCTCTTATTTAACTCATTGCATTACTTACGTTTATAACAATGCTAATAAAATAGTATTTAACGTTTCACTTGGACGCATAGCTTTTTCTGCCTGAGCAGCATCAGCAAAATAATAGCCACCAATATTCATGGCAGGACCTTGCGCTGCATTGAGTTCAGCAACAATTTTTTCTTCTTTCTTAGCAAATGCTTGTGCAACACCGGTAAAGCTTGCTTTAAGCTCACCATCACTCGTTTGTTGAGCTAATGCTTTTGCCCAATACATAGCAAGATAAAAGTGACTACCACGGTTATCTAGTTCGCCCACTCTACGTGATGGCGACTTATTACTATCTAAAAATTCACCGGTAGCTTCATCTAAGGTATCAGCAAGCACTTGGGCTTTAGCATTACCTGTCGTTACACTTAAATGCTCTAAAGAAGCAGCTAAAGCTAAAAATTCACCTAAAGAATCCCAACGTAAGTGATTTTCTTTTTCAAACTGTTGAACATGTTTAGGTGCACTACCACCTGCACCCGTTTCAAATAAACCACCACCATTCATTAGCGGTACAACTGATAACATTTTTGCGCTAGTACCTAGTTCTAAAATCGGAAATAAATCAGTTAAATAGTCACGTAATACATTACCGGTAACAGAAATAGTATCTTCACCTTTAATAATACGTGCCAACGTAAATTCACATGCAGCAACAGGGTTAAGAATTTGAATATCTAAGCCGGTCGTATCATAGAGAGCTAAATAAGCATTGACCTTTTTGATCATTTCTCTGTCATGCGCTCGATAATCATCTAACCAAAATACAGCAGGCATGCCCGATGCTTTAGCGCGAGTGATAGTTAATTTAACCCAATCTTGAATAGGTAAATCTTTGGCTTGACACATGCGCCATATATCACCGTCTTCAACATTGTGCTCAAGTAAAGTGGTACCAAGCGCATCAACAACACGCACGCTACCCGCTTCACTCATAATAAAGGTTTTATCATGAGAGCCGTATTCTTCAGCTTTTTGTGCCATTAAGCCAACATTAGGCACGGTACCCATAGTAGTTGGATCAAAAGCGCCATTTTCTTTACAGAAATCAAAAACTGTTTGATAAACGCCGGCATAGCATCTATCCGGGATCATAGCTTTAGTATCTTTCAACTCATTATCCGGACTCCACATACAACCAGAAGAACGCAACGTTGCTGGCATAGAGGCATCAACAATGACATCACTTGGTACATGTAAGTTAGTAATGCCTTTATCTGAATCAACCATGGCAAGTTCAGGACGGTTTTCAAAAACGGCTGCTAAATCGGCTTCAATCTCTGCTTGCTTGTCATTGGGTAAACGACCAATTTTACTGTAGACGTCACCAATACCATTATTGGCATCAACACCTAATTGATCAAAAATTTCACCATGCTTTTCAAAAACATCGGCATAGAACACTTTTACTGCGTACCCGAAAATAACCGGATCAGATACTTTCATCATCGTTGCTTTTAAATGCAACGACAATAAAACATCTTCTTTCTTAGCATCCGCTATAGATTGTTTATAAAACTCAATTAAAGCTGACTTGCTTAATAAAGATGAATCTATTATTTCACCCGTGAGTAGTGGCAAACTCTCTTTTAAGACTTTAACGCTGCCATCTTGTGCAACGAATTCTATTTTAACATTCGTTGCATAATTAATAGTGACTGATTGCTCTGATTCATAAAAATCACCACCCGTCATACTCGCCACATGTGATTTTGAGTCATTTGACCAAACACCCATTGAGTGTGGATTATTACGCGCATACTGCTTAACTGAAGCGGGGGCACGTCTATCTGAATTGCCTTCACGTAAAACCGGGTTTACCGCACTACCTTTAATTTTATCATAGGTGTACTTAATTGACTTTTCTGCGTCATTTTGTGGCTCTTCAGGGTAATTAGGCACTTCATAACCCTTCGCCTGTAATTCTTTTATCACTGCATGCAATTGTGGTACAGAAGCGCTAATATTAGGTAGTTTAATAATATTAGCATTAGGGTTAGTAACCATTTCACCTAATTCAGCTAAGGCATCGTCAATACGCTGCTCTTTAGTTAAATATTTTGGAAAACTCGCCAAAACGCGACCAGCTAAAGAGATATCACGAGTTTCAACATTAATACCTGAAGATGCGGTATAGGCTTGGATAATAGGTAATAAAGAATACGTTGCTAAGGCGGGTGCCTCATCGGTAATAGTATAAATAATTTTTGAGTTATCAGTGCTCATGAGCTTCCTAATTTATTGCTTAAATCGATTAACTTACATTAGAATAATCGCTAATATTTAACATTTATTTTTCGCGCAGTATATTATAGTAATTCAAGACATATTAATATAGCCGAGCATAAGCACCGATTGCTTTCCTTCATTAAAATCAAGATAAAAATGAACAACAATAAAGATAATACAAGACATAGAGCCAAACAGCGCACAAAGGTACGACCAGATAAAAGCAGTACTAAAGTTGTGCTTTTTAACAAACCTTTTGATGTTTTATGCCAATTTACCGATGAAAAGCATATTGGAAAACAAAAACGTCAAACCCTAAAAGACTTTATTCCAATAAAAGATATTTATGCTGCCGGACGACTTGACAGAGACAGCGAAGGATTATTACTGCTGACAAATGACGGCCAATTACAAAACAAAATTGCCCATCCAAGAAAGAAAACAGCAAAAACCTACTGGGTTCAAGTAGAGGGGAGTCCAACGGATGATGATTTAGCTAAACTACGCCGTGGTGTAGAGCTTAAAGATGGCATAACATTACCGGCTAAAGTGACCCTTATGATTGAGCCACAAATATGGCCTCGTACTCCCCCTATTAGAGAGAGAGCCAATATAACAACAACCTGGCTTGAAATGATTATTACCGAAGGACGTAACCGACAAGTTCGGCGTATGACGGCAAATATAGGTTTCCCTACATTACGTTTAATTCGTTATGCTATTGGTGAATGGACGATAAATAACATTGATAATGGGGCATATAAAATAATTGAATGAAACCAGACTAAACATGACTATTTAATCACGACTATTTAATCACGACTATTTAACCACGATAACGGTCATGTTATAATTGCGCGCCTTTTTATCCCGTACATGTACTTTTAATATCACGAGTTTTTAATGTCTATCGAGCTTACAAGCCAACACAACAAGTTACCAAAGCCAAAAACACCACAAGACACCAAAGTTATTGTGGGCATGTCAGGTGGTGTCGACTCCTCTGTTTCTGCTTTTTTATTACAAGAACAAGGTTATCAAGTTGAAGGCCTGTTCATGAAAAACTGGGAGGAGGATGATACCGATGAGTATTGTGCTGCTGCGCAGGACTTAACCGATGCACAAGCTATTTGTGATAAATTAGACATCAAACTGCATACCATTAATTTTGCTACGGAATATTGGGATAATGTATTCGAGTACTTCCTTGCCGAATATAAAGCAGGGCGTACTCCAAACCCGGATATCATGTGCAATAAAGAAATCAAGTTTAAAGCCTTTTTAGAGTTTGCTTGTGAAGACTTAGGCGCTGATTACATCGCAACAGGGCATTATGTGCAACGACATTTTGTTGATGGCCATTGGACTATGGTGCGTGGTTTAGACAACAATAAAGACCAAAGCTACTTTTTATACACCTTAGATGAAAAACAACTTTCGCATACATTATTTCCTGTTGGTCACATAGAAAAGCCACAAGTTCGTGCTATTGCTGAAAAAGCCGGTTTAGTCACCCACAATAAAAAAGATAGTACCGGGATATGCTTTATTGGTGAACGTAAATTCAAAGATTTTTTAGGGCAGTACTTACCCGCTCAGCCAGGTATTATTGAATCAGCTGAAGGGCTCGCGGTGGGCCATCATGATGGCTTGATGTATCACACGCTAGGACAACGTAAAGGTTTACGTATTGGCGGCTTAGCTAATTCGGGTGAAGAGCCTTGGTATGTAGTAGAAAAAGATTTACTGCGTAATGTACTCATTGTGGGTCAAGGGCATAATCACCCTCGTCTATTTTCCAAAGGATTAATTGCCAATCAATTACATTGGGTTGATCGCAAAGAATTAACTGCACCCATCAAGTGCACAGTTAAAACGCGCTATCGTCAAGACGATGTTACCTGTACCGTCAGCCCATTAGATAAAAAATCAAATAATGAAGAAGAGACACTTGAGTATCAAATAGACTTTACTGAAGCACAAAGTTCAGTAACGCCTGGGCAATCAGTGGTATTTTACCAAGATGACGTCTGTCTAGGTGGCGGTATTATTAATACCCTGATCCGTTAAGTAGAAGTACAAAGATTAACAATAACCATTAACTATCAACTATCAACTATTAATAAAAGCAGCTTAGATAATACATGAAAGAACTAACCATAACTTTTGCCGCTATATGCCAAGTAGCGCACCTTGTACAGCAAGTATCCCGCAATGGCCAAGTTGATGATAGTGAGCTTGCGATGTTGCTTAATAGCATAGTCACAACCTCTCCAGATAACACATTAGCGGTTTATGGTGGCGAGTTGGCCAATGTTAAACAAGGTCTTGAATTATTAATTAATCATTTAGGTGATTCAAAAAGTGCAAACGGTAAAAAATCTAATGTAAAAGACCCTGAATTTACCCGTTATATTATTAGCTTAATTAATTTAGAACGTCGCCTAACAAAGCAGCCTCAGCAACTAGCACAACTGGGTGAACGCATTGAAGCAACTAAAAGACAACTTGATCATTATTCAATAACCAGTGACACGTTAATCGCCAGTTTTGCCAGTATTTACAGTGATATTATTAGCCCTCTTGGTGCGCGTATTCAGGTAACTGGTGAGCCAAATATATTAAAGCAAACGGCTAGTCAGCATAAAATTAGAGCCTTGTTGCTCGCCGGTATAAGATCCACCGTATTATGGCGCCAAGTCGGTGGTAAACGTCGAACAATATTATTTAGTCGAAATAAATTAGTCAACACAGCAAAAGAATTACTTGAACAAATATAAACATGAGTAAAAATACAACTATTTAAAATAATTTAATCATTTTTCAAAATGAGATCTTAACTTAGGAACACCTTATGGAACTTTCAGCGTTAACAGCAATATCGCCTGTAGATGGCAGATATGGTAGTAAAACAAGTGATTTACGCCCTATTTTTAGTGAATTTGGTTTAACCAAATATCGTGTCACTGTTGAAGTGCGTTGGTTACAAAAATTAAGCGCAACTAAAGCTATTGAAGAAGTTCCTGTCTTTAGTGATGACGCAAACGAAGCATTAAACAAAATTGTTAGCGAATTTAATGAGCAAGATGCTTTGCGCATAAAAAAAATTGAAGCGACAACTAATCACGATGTAAAAGCCGTTGAATACTTCTTAAAAGAAAAAATTAGCGATAATCCTGAATTACATGCCGTAACTGAATTTATTCATTTTGCTTGTACTTCTGAAGACATTAATAACCTCTCTCATGGGTTAATGCTAAAAGAATGTCGTGAATCCATACTGCTACCAGCCATTGATGAAATTTTATCAAGTCTTAAAGGCCTCGCGGTTGAATACAAAACTATCCCTATGATGTGTCGTACACATGGACAGCCCGCTTCACCTAGTACATTAGGTAAAGAAATGGCTAATGTTTATGTGCGCTTGAAGCGTCAACGTCAACAAATTAGCGAAATAGAATTACTCGGTAAAATTAATGGCGCAGTAGGTAACTACAATGCACACCTTAGTGCTTACCCTGAAGTAAACTGGCATCAGTTTGCTGATGAATTTGTTAATGATTTAGGGCTAACGTTTAACCCTTTTACTACTCAAATAGAACCACATGATTACATTGCCGAGTTGTTTGATGCGATCGCACGTTTTAATACTATATTAATTGATTTTGACCGTGACATCTGGGGCTATATTGCCTTAGGTCACTTCAAACAAAAAACGATTGCAGGTGAGATTGGCTCATCAACCATGCCACATAAAGTTAACCCGATTGATTTTGAAAACTCAGAAGGTAATTTAGGTATTGCTAACGCATTATTCAACCACCTTGCCCAAAAACTACCTATTTCTCGTTGGCAGCGTGATTTAACTGATTCAACGGTATTACGTAATTTAGGTGTCGGCTTTGGTCACACTATCATTGCTTATCAATCAACGTTGAAAGGTATTAGCAAACTACAAGTTAATGAAGGTAATCTTGCTAACGAATTAGACAAAAACTGGGAAGTATTAGCTGAACCAATACAAACAGTAATGCGCCGTTACGGCATTGAAAAGCCATACGAAAAGTTGAAAGAGTTAACACGTGGTAAACGCGTAGATGCTGATTCAATGCGTGATTTTATCAATACTTTAGAGTTACCTGAAGCAGTAAAAGCAGAGCTCTGTTTATTAACGCCTGCCAGTTACATTGGTCGTGCTGTCGCATTTATTGATGAATTAGATTAATTAGTTAACTTAATGATCGATGTGATTATAATCAATTTATGATAATTACATCGTTCATAACTGCATAGATGATAAGTACATAGATAATAAAAGAAGACTTCGGTCTTCTTTTTTATTTTCAAAATTTAGCTTTTAGCTTTCAACGGTTACTTTCAACAGTAAATTCTCAACAAAAGCCTGTTTTATTAAGATCTACTGATTTGTTTTTGTTTTCAAAATACATCAGATCCCGCAAGCATATGCCAAGGCCTTATTTTTTACTACTGTGTTGATAAAGGGAACCTTGTTTATTGCAAATAGACTGACATTTCTAAGTGTTTTAACTAGTGGGGATGGATGGCTAAAACTATGATATAAGGCATCCATAGTCGACATCATGAGTAAATTATCTTTACGACGCATAGTTTCATAGCGGCTTAAAACATCAATATTATGCCAACACTCACCATTACCAATAGCAGACGCTATAACAGTTTGTAGTGCTTTGACATCTTTAAATCCCAAATTAACGCCCTGACCTGCCATCGGATTAATGGTATGTGCCGCATCACCTAGTAGTAAAACACGTTGACTTTGATAACTGTTGGCATGACGACGAGTCAATGGAAAAGCCCCTTTCGCAATGACTTCAATCTGACCTAAACGTTTTGGAAAAACGCTCATGATTTCTTGCTGTAATTGTTGGTTAGACAAAGCCGATAAACGTTTTATTTCATCACGTTGTTGATACCAAACTAACGAAGCATAACCACCCTGCTCAGCAGTATTTATCTTAGATAGGTTTTTTTCTAAGTGTGTTCTCGTTAAGGGTAAGAAGGCAATAGGGCCGGTTGGGAGGAATTGCTGCCACGTTATATCTTGCTGGGGTTTTTCTGTTTTAACATTGATTAACATCGCGGACTGTTGATAATCCCATGCGGTTATACCAATATCGACCATTTTTCTAACTTGGGAATTAGCCCCATCAGCAGCAATAACTAATTGAGTAGTAATGTCTGTTTCCGTTGACGATGTGATATTTTTTAAGGTTAAATGTACCCTTGATGACTCTTGAGATAAATTAACCAAATTATAAGGACAAAATAAGTCAATATTTGTGTGAGTGTTAACTTGCTGCCATAACGCTAATTGCAAAATCCTGTTTTCAACAATATGCCCTAACTGCTTTTTATCAATATCATCGGCATTAAATTCAGTATAAGCATAGGCTTGCTCCCAAACACCTAATCGCTTATAAGGGCAAGCTCGCCATTGAGTTACCTGTGACCAAGCATCCACTTGTTCTAATAATTGCTGTGAAGCCAGTGAAATAGCCGACACACGTAAATCTGAATTTTGTTCTGGAGAATAAGGCTCAGGCTTAGATTGTTCGACTAAAGCAACACGTAAACCTAATTGTGCCAACGTCAACGCACTTGCTGCGCCAACCATGCCACCACCGACTACCACACAATCAAAAATTTTCATTTTATCCAAATTTCTCTTAAATACCCAAGCTACTGATTGTAGCGAAGAGATTAAGTTAAGCCTATAAAATACTTTACTGATTTAATAAAACATTCTGACTAAATCACTTGTTTAATTACCTTAAACCTCGAAATTCAGATTGATTTAATATAAAATGCAAATCCTTTTGTCGATGTCTCAACAAGCGTTGGGTTTACACAATATCGATATTCATAAATACGAATACGTAAGAGTAAAGTAATGAGTAAAAAGCTATATATCAAAACTTGGGGCTGTCAAATGAACGAATATGACTCGCAGAAAATGGCAGAATTATTAGACTCGACCCATGGTTTTGTACTAGCGGAAGAAGCAGAAGACGCCGATGTCATCCTGCTAAACACTTGCTCTATTCGTGAAAAAGCTCAAGAAAAAGTTTTTCATCAACTTGGGCGTTGGAAAAAATTAAAAGACCACAAACCAGATTTAGTTATCGGGGTTGGCGGCTGTGTTGCCTCACAAGAGGGTGATGCTATCCGCCGACGTGCCCCTTTTGTTGATATGGTTTTTGGTCCACAAACCTTACATCGCCTACCTGAAATGTTAAATCAATTACAACACAGCAGCAGCCCTATCGTTGATGTGAGCTTTCCAGAAATTGAAAAGTTTGACCGCTTACCTGAGCCTAAAGCTGATGGTCCAAGTGCTTTTGTTTCCATAATGGAAGGCTGTAGTAAATACTGTACTTTTTGCGTAGTGCCTTACACCCGAGGCGAAGAAGTCAGTCGACCACTTGATGACGTTTTATATGAAATTGCCCAACTTGCTGAGCAAGATGTACGCGAAGTAAACTTATTAGGTCAAAACGTTAATGCCTACCGCGGCGAAATGCATGATGGTAGCATTTGTCGTTTTGCCGATTTAGTTCGTTTAGTCGCCACTATTGATGGTATTGATCGCATTCGTTATACCACATCACACCCAGTAGAATTTACCGATGACATTATTGAAGCATATTTAGATGTTCCTGAATTAGTAAATCACTTGCACCTTCCAGTACAAAGTGGCTGTGATCGAATTTTAACGCAAATGAAGCGCGGTCATACTGCCATTGAATATAAATCACAAATTAGAAAGTTAAAAAAAGTTCGTCCTGATCTTTCTATGTCATCAGATTTTATTATTGGCTTCCCCGGTGAAACAGATGAAGACTTTATGGATACCATGAAGTTAATTGAAGCAGTGAACTTTGATTTAAGTTTTAGTTTTATTTACAGCGCACGCCCAGGTACACCGGCTGCTGATTTACCTGACGATATAAGCAATGAAACCAAAAAAGAACGTTTACAATTATTGCAAGATAAAATAACACAACAAGGCCTGCGAATTGCTAGACTAATGTTAAATACCGAACAACGTGTTTTAGTTGAAGGACCATCTAAGAAAAACCCAATGGAGCTTCGTGGTAAAACAGAAAATAACCGTACCGTAAATTTTGTAGCACCTCATTCAGTTATAGGTCAATTTGTTGATATTAAAATCACGGATGTTTATGCTAATTCATTGCGTGGTGAGTTGATTCGTCAAGAAAGTGAAATGGGACTACGTATTGCTCATTCACCTGCTGACATATTAGCCAATAGTCATCATAAGTCACCTAAAGTAAGTCATCTTGATGATTTAGGTGTCGGTACTTATAACCCTTCACCCGTGAATAGTTAGTAATCGATAATAATGGATAATAATTTGAATACTGCAAAAAACAGCAAAACCAACAGCCCTACAAACCACCAGTTCGACTTAATGCCGGTTGATAATGAGCGCCAAGCTGAGTTATGTGGGCCTATGGATGATCACCTCAAAACGATAGAGCGTCGTTTAGGGGTGGAAATTAGTTATCGTGGCAATCAATTTAAAATACTCGGTAAAGATAAAATCTGCCAAGCCGTTATCCACTTATTAAAAAATCTTTATGTCGACACTGCGCCAGTAAAAGGCGTTAATACATTAATCACTAGTGAAATGGTGCATTTAGCCATACTCGAAGCGAATGTATTAGAACAAGCTGATGACAATAGCCCTGCACAAACTAAAGAAGCGACTGAGTTAGGCGCAGACTATGAAAAAATGCTGACCATTAAAACAAAACGTGGCGTTGTAAAGCCACGTAATGGTAATCAGCAATCTTATGTTCAAAATATTGTAACCAATGATATAAGCTTTGGTGTGGGTGTTGCTGGGACAGGTAAAACCTACCTCGCCGTTGCTTGCGCAGTAGAAGCATTAGAGCGACAAGAAGTACGCCGTATATTACTGACTCGTCCTGCTGTTGAGGCGGGGGAAAAACTAGGTTTTTTACCCGGTGATTTATCACAAAAAATAGACCCTTATTTAAGACCACTTTATGATGCTCTATTTGAAATGTTAGGTTTTGAACGAGTAGAAAAGCTTATTGAGCGGAATGTCATCGAAATTGCACCACTGGCATATATGCGTGGTAGAACCTTAAATGATGCCTTTATTATTTTAGATGAGAGCCAAAATACAACCGTTGAACAAATGAAAATGTTCCTAACGCGTATTGGTTTTAATTCACGTGCCGTTATTACTGGTGATATCACTCAAGTCGACTTACCTAAACATCAAAAATCAGGTTTACGCCAAGCAATTGAAGTGTTGCAAGATATTGAGGGGATAAGTTTTAACTTTTTTCAATCAAAAGATGTTGTACGTCACCCTGTAGTTGCAAGAGTAGTGGATGCTTATGAATCTTATGAGCAACAAGAAAATAGACAAAAACAGCAAAGAGAGCAACAAGCCAAGGCAAAGTCTTTAAACAATGAGTAATCATATTGATCTACAAATTGCTTGTGAAGCTTCAGAGTTACCCTCGCTTGAGCATTTTCAACGTTGGGCAGATCTCGCATTAACTGCCGTCACCGATGAAAAATTTGAATTAACTATTCGATTAGTTACTATTAAAGAAAGCCAACAGCTAAATAGCCAATATCGTCATAAAGATAAACCCACCAATGTACTATCTTTCCCCTTTGAAGTTCCTGAGGGTATTGAACTAAATTTACTTGGTGATTTAGTCGTTTGTGTACCCATTGTTGAACAAGAAGCAAAAGAACAAAGTAAAAGTTTATTTGATCATTGGGCACACATGATTATTCATGGGTGCTTGCATTTATTAGGATATGATCATATAAGCGATGCTGATGCAGATGAAATGGAAGCGCTAGAAATAAAAGTTTTAGCAGAATTATCCATTGATAACCCTTATGAAAGCTAATAATAGCTAACACAACATTAAATAGGAAAAAAATAAGCTCTATGAGCGATGATACCCCCTACTCGAGTAACGGCTCAAAGAAAAAATCAGTATTGGATAAAGTGATTCAATTATTTAGACCTGAGCCGAAAAATAAAAATGATTTAGTTGATGTATTAACTGATGCCCAAAGCCGTGAACTCATAAATCCTGAAACAAGGCAAATGATTGAAGCGGTATTAGAAGTATCTGAGATGCGTGTTCGCGATATCATGATACCTCGTTCGCAAATGGTAACCATCGATAGAAGTCATAGCTTAGATGAATTTTTACCCATCATTTTAGACTCAGGTCATTCTCGCTTTCCTGTGGTAAATGAAGATATTGACCATGTGGATGGCATTTTATTAGCCAAAGATTTACTCGCTTTTGGTTTTAGTAATTCCACAGAAAAATTTAGTTTACATAATGTTATTCGTCCGGCGATCATTGTTCCTGAAAGTAAAAAGGTGGAACCACTATTAAATGAATTTCGCTCTAACCGCTATCATATGGCCTTAGTTGCTGATGAATATGGCGGTATTTCGGGTGTTATTACAATTGAAGATATTCTTGAACAAATAGTGGGTGAAATTGAAGATGAAACCGATGAAGATATTGAAGAGGATATCAAACTACTCGCGAGTAATGTTTATTTAGTTCGAGCCTTAACTGAACTCGGAGATTTCAACCAATATTTCAACTGTAAATTTGATGAAAAAGCAGCTGATACTATTGCCGGTATAGTTTTACAACATTTAAACCATATGCCCCAAAAAGGCGAGCAACTCACCCTAGGCCACTTTGATTTTAAAGTACTTGCAGCAGACAAAAGACGTATGCAAATGCTACAAGTAACCGTCGATAAGAAACATAAAACAAACGGTAAATTGAGTGACTAAAACAAGTGTGCAAACTTTTTTATCATCATTGAAAAGCCCCTTAGTAAACAAAAAATATTGGCTTTGTTTTCTTGCGGGGTTAAGTTTAGTCTTTGCTTACGCCCCTTTTTCACAATGGTATTTAAGTCTTTTTGTTCCTGCCATTGTGTTTTATCACCTAGCCAAAACCCCCCCTAAAAACTCAGCTAAACTAATGTTTTTATTTGCTTTTGGTTGGTTTGCTAGTGGTATCAGCTGGGTTCACGTTAGTATCGATCAATTTGGTGGGCTTCCCCTCATTGTTTCTTTAGGTTTAATGTTAATACTTTGTCTTTATTTAGCTTTATTCCCTGCCCTTGCTGCTTACTTAACCGCTTATTTTTCCATAAACAAACAACTTAATTTATGGCTTTTAATTCCTTTCTGGCTCATTAGCGAGTATTTACGAAGTGTGGTATTGACTGGCTTTCCTTGGCTTTCATTAGGATATAGCCAAATAGATAGTCAGCTAGCGAATTTTGCACCGCTAATAGGCGAAGTAGGCATTACTGCCTTAATCATTTTAATAAACGTTTGCCTAGTAAAAATAGCCATAACCTTAAAGCAAACCGGTCAAAAAAAGCTTACTTTTCCTATTGTACTTCTTTTTAGTATTACCCTATTCAGTTATGGTTTAGGGCAAGTTAATTGGGTTCAAGCAACTGGCGAAAAAACCAAAGTTGCTCTAGTTCAAGGTAATATAGCGCAATCAATGAAGTGGGCTCCAGAGCAAGAGTGGCCAACAATGCTTAAATACTTAGATCTAACCCGGGTAAATTACGATGCGGATATCATTATTTGGCCTGAATCAGCTATTCCAGCAGTAGAGCCTGCAGTACAAGATTATTTAAGCACAGTAAACCGATCAGCATTACTAAATAATAGCGCTATTATTACGGGAATTTTAAATTATAATTTTGAAAGCAAAGAATACTTTAATAGCCTAATTGTTTTAGGTAATAAACAAGATGAAGATGAGCAAGGTTATCACTATAACCACAGTAATCGCTATTCAAAGCATCACCTGTTACCCATTGGTGAGTTTGTGCCATTTCAAGAGTTATTACGCCCTATAGCGCCACTGTTCAATTTGCCTATGTCTTCTTTTAGCCGAGGAGATTATGTACAACATAACCTGATAGCAAAAAACTTACATATATTACCGCTACTTTGTTTTGAAATTGTCTTTCCTCATCAATTAGCCGCTAATTTAACTAAACAAACAGATTTATTATTAACCGTGAGTAATGATGCGTGGTTTGGTGATTCACATGGCCCACATCAACACATGGAAATAGCTCGTATGCGCGCCTTAGAATTTGGTCGTCCTTTACTTCGCTCAACCAACAACGGTATAACCGCAGTAGTTGATCATCACGGTAACTTTATCGCGCGTATTCCCCAGTTTGAAGAAGGGGTATTAAAAACGGAAGTAACGCTAGTAGCTGGTGAAACACCTTATAGCCAATGGCCACGTTTGATTTTATTATTACTCATTATCATACCATTAGTCACTGTCACTCTTTTACAAGTTCAACAGAGACGAGAACAATAATTTATCGTTTTCTAGCCAGACTAAAGATCCCTTAACAAAATCGTCTACAGGGTCAAATAAGACTAGCGGTTATAAATTACTTCACTACTGGTTTTGGATGCATACTCACTTTATTTCGACCACTGTCTTTTGAATGATAAAGCGCAGCATCTGCACATTCAATCCACGCTTCATAGCTTTTAATCGTCTGCTCAATTTCAGCGATACCAAGACTAATCGTGTATTTAATATCAATGTCGTTATATTTAGTAACCGATGCTTCAACTGCTCTGCGTAAACGCTCAGCAAAAATATAGGCATTTTTTAGTGAGGTATCAGCCAATAAAACAACAAACTCTTCACCACCATAACGACCAGAAATATCAGTTTCTCTTACATGATTTCGAATTAAATTAGAAAGGTGGCGAATAACCTCATCGCCAACCACATGACCATAGGTATCATTTACTTTTTTAAAATGATCAATATCAAGTATCACTAACGAGCTTGGGTGTTGACTGCGGGTCCAACGTTTATACTCAGCTTGCAAGCAACTTTCCCAATGACTACGATTAAACAACTTAGTTAACCCATCAGTTTGACTTAATATGGCTAATTCTTTATTGGCTTTTTCCAAGCTCTTTTTATGTACTGCATTGTCTGTCACATCATAAACAAGCAAGCATAAATGACTCACCTCACCCGTTGAAGACATCAGTGGAATAAAGGTAGTATTTTGATACATAAAATCAGAGCTACCGGTAACAGGTCGATAACTATTGAACTTAAATAAATAAGGTCGTTGTTCCCAAATAGTAAAGGCTTTATTTTTTAATAAAAATACTGATTCCGCTTTACGTTCAAACCAATCTTGAGGAATTTCATCAAATAATTCAAACAGCGACTTACCTTTAACCTCTCTAGGCAACAAGCCACTATGATTTTCCATAAAGCCATTAAAAATTTGTACCTTATATTCTTTATCTAACACCACTAAGCCAACATCAATGTTATGAAGCATCTCCATTAACCAGTGTAATTCATTTAATTGTGCGGTTTGTAACGACATGGCCGATCCCATTTTCTTTGTTTCTACGCTAATATAAGCATTAAGGGTTGAGATACAAGAATTTAATCGAGTAAATAAGACAGCTTATTGTTCAATGTTAGCATCGACTTTTCGGTAAATAACAAGAGTAAATCACACTTGATAGGATAATTTTCAATGCTGTAACTAATTTCAATTGCCAATGTTTTTTTCCATTTATTGGTATTATTAGCAATGAGTTCAGATATTTTTCTGTGCTGACCTAATACGACAGGATGACCCTGACTAAAGGTAATATCGAGCTGTTCAGATATGCCTTTTAAGCAAGCGCCAATGAGCACATTGGCTAAGTCCATTAATAGTTCTAACTCAGTACCTTCATCTTCGTCGTACTGATAATTCATTAGTGAAGCAACATCTTTAAAGCTTGAGTCATTTAATATTAATAACGCTTCCCCCGAAATACCTGCACTAATAAAACCTTGGCAAATGCCAGAAGTACTTTCGCTTGCTTCAACAGCCTTAAGCGCCATACTCAATTCGCTGACTTCAATAAAGTTTACATTGGGTATTGGTAATTTAACAAAAACATCTAATAATCGCGCGAGTAAATCCCCTGCCCGCCCCATAGCGACATTAGCGACTTCTTGATAACAATCTCTCAATTCAGGCGATAACGTCAATTCAACATTGCTAACAGGAGCCGAAGTTTCAACAGCCACCACCTTTAAAGGAGGTGCAACAGAAACACTGCTTTTAGCTGGGTTAATTGCTTTTTTAACATCTACATTAGCAGCAACCACGGGTGGCTCTTCAGGTAGAATAACGTTCTGCTCTTCTCTAGTGAAGACACCATAAGACAGTAAAACTTCAGTCAACTTTTCTTTATTCACTGGTTTTTTAATAAAATCCAGTGCACCTAAACCAGTAACTCTTTTGTGCGCTTCGGGTTGAATATCGCCAGAAACCACAATAGTCAAGGTAGGTAAATCTTGTTCTAAAATAGCCTCAAGCACTTGATAACCATCCATTTCTGGCATATTCAAGTCAAGTAATAGCACATCGCCTTTACCTGCTTTTATTGCCGCTATCCCTTCAATTCCATTATTAGCAAAACTAACATCAACATCCCAACCTTCAGGTAATGAACGCGCTAGTTGCTTACGTGCCATATTAGAGTCATCGCAAATTAGTAACTTAGTTGGCATAATAACTCATCACCTTTGAAAAAATAAAATTCTGTTGAATCAATAGATTTTTGTTTATATATTTTAATATTCAGACCTTTGTAGTTAACGTAACAATAGGATATTTAGTAACATCTTTACAGGAGTTTTATCGAAAAATAATCAAGAAACCCAATGAGAAAAACGGTAGACTTAAACTTTACCACCAATTATTCCAACTAATGATGAAATTATCTACCCTAAGTAAACTTTTATTACTATTATTTTTGACCCCTAGTGTATTAATGTTCACTGCTCATGCACAATCCATGACTAAATCGACACTGACACAAACACATGATTTAGTTAAAGCCAACGATAAATACGTTACTTTGCTAGGCACCCAAATAAATGTTGGTGATAAAGCGCCAAACTTTAAAGTAGTAGATAAAAACTTTGCTCCTGTACAGTTAACCGACTTTCAAAATACTACATTACTCATTTCGGTTGTACCGAGTTTAGATACGGGCGTATGTTCATTACAAACAAAGCGTTTTAATGAGGAAGCAGCCAGCTTACCGAAAAACATTACACTATTAACGATTAGTAATGACTTACCTTTTGCACAAAAACGTTTTTGCAAAGTTGAAAATGTAGATCAAGTTAAAGTATTATCCGATTCAGTTTGGCGTAATTTTGGTGAAAGCTATGGTCTAATTATTAAAAATATGGGCTTATTGACGCGCGCTATTTTTATCATAGATAGCCAAGGAGTAGTAAAATACAAAGAATTAGTGGCTAACATATCACAGCACCCAAATTACGAGAGTGCGTTGGCAGCAGTTAAAGATATTGCCCCTGTTATGGTTGTTGAAAATGCCGTCATAACAGATGACACTGCTAACTAAACTAATCAGTAGCCTATCTATACCCATTGCCAATCTATACCCATTGCCAATCAATGTACATATTCAGAAGATTTGAGCGTTCAATGCACAATGTACAATGATGAAGTAATGGGTGTTTATCGATTTTCTTTGGGTAAAAACATCATCAATAACGCCGCTAACAATGCCGCAACACTGGCCGTTAAAAAGGCAGTTGTCGCTCCCAAGCCATCAAGCCACAATACGCCAGCGAGATAAGCGCCAATAGCACCCCCTACGCCATAAACACCCCCGAGGTAAATAGCTTGGCCTCTTGATTGTTGAGAAGAGCTAAAGTGATTACTGATAAAGATCATTGATGCACTATGAAACAAAGCAAAACTTGCAGCGTGAATTAATTGTGTTAATGCTAACATCCAAGCAGAATCTGCATACAAGGCGACTAAAAACCAACGTAAAGCAGTCGCCCCTAAACTAAAAATTAACAAGGCTTTCAACGAAAAATGTTTAAAGAAACTACTCGCAAAGATAAAGACTACTATCTCAGCTAACACACCTAGTGAAATAAACAAACCAACAGCAAAACCTGGGTATTCTAAATCTCTTAAAAATAAGGCAAAAAAACCATAAAATGGTCCAAAACTAATTTGTAATAATATTCCAGAAATAAAGAAAATAATAAACCTGAGTTCAAGCAATTTCTCCTTTATTGATAATACCTGAATTTTTGCTGCGCTAAGAACGTGACGGGGTTTAAGGCTAAGTGTTGATAAAAATAAGAGGAATAAAGCAGTACAGCCCATAAACACAAAAGCATTGGTAAATGAATTACTGGTAACATTGGGTAAGCCTTGTTCTTGATAAAATGCCATGACTTGTCCAGCAAAAATAGCCAAAACAATAAAGCCTAAACTTCCCCATAAACGCACACGTGCGTAAATTTTACTGCTGTGTCTCACTGAATTTAAGGTTAATACTTCAAGTTGAGGTAATATTGCCGTCCAAAAAAGACTAAATAATGCTAAGCAAATACTAATTGCCCAATAGTTATCTAACCAAAATAACAATATAAAACTCAACAGAGCCAGTAATGCCCCAATACGAATGATTAGTAATTGTTGTCCGGTTTTATCAGCTAAAATAGCCCATAGGCTTGGCGCAATAATTTTGGTGGCGGTAAGAATGGCAAAGATCTCACCTAACTCAAGCGAAGTGAAACCTTTTCCATCAAGAAAAACTGAAAGGTACGGTGAGATTAAGCCAAGAATGGCAAAATAAAAAAAATAACTCGAAGAAAGACGGGTAAATAATGACAACGTATATTCCTATTTACCCGAGGATAATCACTTAACCTGCTGTTATCACAGGCGTACTACAAACAACATCAGCATTTTGCGCACGATGTCTTAAATAGTGGTCAACTAACGTTAACGCTAGCATGGCTTCTGCAATAGGCACCGCACGAATACCAACGCAAGGATCATGTCGGCCTTTAGTAACAATATCGGTTGATTCACCATTAACATCAACAGTTTTACCATTAACACCAATACTTGAAGTGGGCTTTAATGCTAAATGTGCAATAATATTTTGTCCAGAAGAAATACCGCCTAAAACACCACCGGCATGATTACTAGCAAAACCGTCTGGTGATAATTCGTCTCTATGCTCAGAGCCTTTTTGGTTAACGACAGCAAAACCGTCACCAATTTCAACACCTTTCACCGCATTAATACTCATTAAACCATGAGCGATTTCAGCATCAAGTCTATCAAAAATAGGCTCACCTAAACCAACCGGGACATTCGTTGCCACAACACTGACTTTTGCCCCGATAGAGTCTTTAGCACGCATCACATCACGTAAGTGTTGGTCTAACTGTTCAAGCTTGGTGTTGTCAGGGAAAAAGAACTGGTTTTCTTCTACTTCAGTCCAATTAATATTTTCAAAATCAAGTGGCTCACCATCGGAAGATGTCGCGATAATCTCACCAATTTGAGTGACACAACCTTGTATTTTCATGCCAAATTTTAGCGCTAAATATTTTTTAGCAATTGCCCCGGCCGCAACACGCATAGCGGTTTCTCTGGCAGAAGAGCGACCACCACCGCGATAATCACGTAGTCCATACTTTTGCCAATAAGTATAATCGGCATGTCCTGGGCGAAAACTTTGCGCAATATTGCCATAATCTTTAGAGCGCTGATCGGTATTCTCAATAATTAGACCTATGGGGGTGCCTGTTGTTTTACCTTCAAACACACCTGACATAATCTTTACTATATCAGCTTCATTACGCGCAGTAGTGAAACGTGATTGTCCAGGACGACGTCTATCAAGATCAATTTGTAAATCTGCTTCACATAATTCGATTCCAGGAGGACAGCCATCAACAATAGCGCCTATTCCTAAGCCATGGCTTTCACCAAATGAAGTAACAGTAAATAATTTTCCGAAAGTATTGCCTGACATTTTAACTCCAACGTCTGTTATTAATTTTTTAATTTATGAACGGGTAAAGCAGCGGTAAACACTGCCGCATACTCAACTAATTGTGCCTTAGTTAGCATAAATACACCATGGCCACCACGCTCAAAATTAAGCCAAGTAAAAGGTACTTCACTATATAAATCTCTCACATGTACTTCTGAATTACCTACTTCACAAAACAGTAACCCCCCCTCATTTAAATGTTCTGCACTTTGAGCCAATATAACACGCACTATGTCTAAGCCATCTTCACCACAACCTAGGCCCATTTCAGGCTCATGAAGATATTCTTGCGGTAAGCTATCAATATCTTGCTGATCGACATAAGGTGGATTAGTCACAATCAAATCGTAACTTTGTCCTTCAAGCCCAGAAAAAACATCAGATTGAACCGGAATAACTTGTTCACTAAGCCCGTGGTTTTCTATATTCATTTGTGCAACATTTAACGCATCGATTGATAAATCAACCGCATCAACGTCTACATCACCAAAATAACTCGCACAAGCTATTGCAATACAGCCGCTGCCAGTACATAAATCTAAAATACGCTTTGGTGTTTTATCAGCCGCTATATAGGGAAAAAATTTGTTTTCAATTAACTCACCAATAGGAGAACGTGGAATTAATACTCTCTGATCAACATAAAAAGGTAACTGAGCAAAATAAGCAATATTAGTGATATAAGCCACTGGAATTTGTTCTTCAATACGGCGGGTAAATAACGCCAACACATTTTGCTTCTCTGATTCAATCAAACGACATGACATTAAACTGTCATCTACGTCATTAGGCAGAGATAAAGCATACATTACCAATATATAGGCATCATTGAAGGCATTTTCACTGCCGTGCCCATAAAATAACTCTGCTTGATTAAATACAGTTGCGCCGTATCGACAATAATCTGCAATAGTATGTAATTGGCTCGTTACCGTGGTTAATTTATTCACTTTTTAGTCCTATAATTTTTATACTAATGATATCTCAAGATACGAGTTTCAGCATTTTAAAGTCTCATGAGTATCTATTTACTTCGCTTCATTCAATTCATTACTTGTAAAGATTAGCAGATATTTTTAAACTGCCTATATGAAAATGGAAAACATCGAGAAAAAGCTAATCAGTACTAACAATGAATCACTTTTTAAAACAGCCATAGGCAAGATAAAGCCTTTAAAAGTGGACACCATACACTTTGCTAAAAAAGTCAGCAAGCCTAAAATACATGCTCATCCAAAAAACAGTAAAAAAGCCCTTGCCCAGTTCCACTTTTCTGATGAATTTGAACCCAACTTAAACAAACAAGGGCCAATGAAATATGTTCGAGCTGATGTCAGTAGTTATGAAGCCAAGAATTTACGTCGAGGCGTTTATAGCCCTGATTTAATTTTAGATTTACATGGTTTAGACCAATATCAATCTAAGCAAGAAATCGCTGCGCTACTCTATGCTTGTCAAAAAGAACATGCCCAATGCATTTGTATCATTCATGGCCTAGGCTCAAGAATATTAAAAAATAAAGTCCCGCACTGGTTAGTGCAACATCCTGATGTGATGGCATTTCATCAAGCACCATTAGAATGGGGAGGCAACGGTGCATTGTTGGCTTTGGTAGAGCTAAAAGATAAATTTAGTAAAAATTAATTACTTGGTTAGTGAATAGTTATACCAATGGTAATAACTATTCACTAACCAACGTAGCATGTGAAATAATATCCACCAACTGCCCTTGCATGCGCTTAGTATCATAATCGATCACCGCGATAGCACCCGTGGGGAAAATCGGCATCTGGTTTTTGTCCGTTAGTTCAGCGACAAAATAACTAACAAAAGGCATATGAGAAACAAATAGGATTGCGTCATCTTCATTCTCTTTTTCATTACCTTCGCTAAGTAAACCATCTAAAAAATCATGCACGTGCTGAACGTTACCTGATGGGGTAATAAAATCAGCTGTTGTTGGTTGATTGACGAGTAAGTGCGTCTGCCTGAGAAAGCTAGACACGTTCTCACAAGTTTGTTGCGCCCGAAGGTATGGGCTAACAAAAACATCTAATAGTTTACTATTCTTTTGTAATAACCATTGCCCCATTGCTTTAGCTTCAAGAACGCCCTGTTTAGTCAAGGGTCTCAGGGAATCGTCCCCTGCTCTATTAGCAGCTTCGCCATGGCGCATTATAAAAATTTGCATTTGCTCTCCCGCACATCAAGTAGATAAACTTACGCGGTTGTCTATTTTGACGCTATAGTAATAGAATCTATATGCCTTTTACATTATCTATTAAGAATAAATGGACTCTAGTTATTCCATAAGGTAATTTAGACAGCTAACTTGTTATTGTAATAGCCTTTTTTATAATTCATGTTGTCAAACTTAGGAGCCAAATATTGAAGCAAAGTCCGAATGATTTTAAAAAGTATCGATCACTTACCTTAGATAATGGTTTACGGGTTTTATTGGTTCATAATAAAGAGACAGACAAATGTGCTGCCGCACTTGCTGTAAATGTAGGACATTTTAATGATCCTCATAACAGACAAGGCCTGGCACATTTTTTAGAACACATGTTGTTCTTAGGTACTAACAAGTACCCTGAAGGAAGCGAATATCAAAAATTTATCAGCCAACACGGTGGTAGTAACAACGCTTGGACAGCGACGGAACATACCTGCTTCTATTTTGATATACATCATCAACACTTCACTGAAGCATTAGATCGCTTTAGCCAATTTTTTATCTCTCCACTTTTATCTGACGAATTTATCACCAAAGAGCGTAAAAATATTGAAGCAGAATTTAAGTTAAAACTTAAAGATGATATTCGTCGCTTATACGATGTCCATAAAGAAACGATTAATCAACGCCACCCCTTTTCAAAATTTTCAGTAGGCAATACAGACACACTAGCAGACTTAAATGGTAAGAGTATTAGTAAAGAAGTTGAAGACTTTTTTAATCTCTACTATCAAGCGAGCTATATGACTCTCGCGATTGAAGGCCCGCAAACATTAGAAGAGTTGACGCATTTAGCCACAGAAATGTTTAGTGGGATAAAAAACGATAAATCGACATTGTCACCTATAACAGAACCGTTATATTTACCAGAACATCAAGGTATTTACGTTAATGTAAAGCCTGTTAAAAATGATCATCAGTTAATCATTAGCTTTGCCATGGAGAGTATTGATAAATTCTACCAAGATAAACCTGAATCAGTATTAGCGTATCTTATAGGACATGAAGGTGCGGGCAGTATTTTAGCGACATTAAAACAAAAACAATGGGCTATGGGGTTAACCGCAGGCTCGGGTATCAACGGTTCTAACTTTAAAGACTTTAATGTTAGCATTAGTTTAACCGAACTAGGTGAACGTTGTATTGATGAAATTATAGCGCTAGTTTTTTCTTATATTGGGTTATTAAAGTCTGTAAAATTACCGCTTTTTTACTATCAAGAAAAACAAGCTATCGCAGATCTGTCATTTAATTATCAGGAGAAAACTCGTCCGTTAGACAATGTCAGCCAACTCGTTATTAATATGCAACACTATCCGTGCGAAGACTATATTTTTGGCGATTATATTATGTCAGGTATGAATGATAACAATATAAACCGCTTACTAAACTATTTAACTGCTGACAATATGCGCGTTATCCATATTAGCCAAGATAATACCTTTGCAAAAACAAGTTTCTGGTACCAAGTGCCTTATAGTGTCAATAAAATTCCAGCCAAAAAACTATCCCATTGGCATGATTTATCGTCACCGAGTAATGTAAATCTTAAGGTAAATGACGCACTATTTCTGCCACAAGCCAATCCCTATATTATTGGTAATCCATTCATTTATGACTCCATTGATAAAAACGTTGCAGACATTAACAACACCAAGTTACCAACAAAAATAGAAAGCTGCAGTGGATTAACAGTATGGTATAAACAAGACACTACTTTTAAAGTCCCCAAAGGCTATATTTACTTAGGAATTGACTCACCTTATTCAATAAAAAGTGTTGAGACTATCGCAATGACACGTTTATTTGTTGACCTCTATACCAATACTGTCGTTGAAGAAAATTATGATGCTGAGCTTGCTGGTATTCATTATCATCTCTATGCTCATCAAGGAGGACTTACCCTTCAATTATCTGGCATTAGTGAAAATCAACCTAAGCTATTAGAGAAACTACTTTATCGGTTAACTCATCATGATAGCAGCGAAGACAACTTTACCTTATTCAAACAACAACTACTTAAACATTGGCAAAATAGTGATAAAAGCAAATCAATATCTCAGTTATTTTCCACTCTAAGTTCATTGATGCAACCAAATAATCCCAATGCCGATCAGTTATCTGATGCATTAACCCAGATTACTTTTTCACAATACCAAATTTTTTGTCAAAAACTTTTTAAACAAATTACCCTTGAAGTATTAATTCATGGCAATTGGCTAATTGAACATGCAACCAATATAGTGAGCAATATCAAACAGGCTTTTGCTAATAGCTATAGTCAAAAATATTCGGTGCAATGCCCTGTAATCGATATAACTCATAACAGAACACTTATTTTACCTATGCAGATCCCTGATCATGATCATGCGAGTGTTGTATATATTCCATTAGCTACAAGAGATGAACATTTAGTTGCCCTAACAATGGTGACTAGTCATCTATTATCACCCCTATTTTTTCAAGAGATGCGTACCGAAAAACAATACGGTTATTTAGTCGGTGTTGGGTATGTTCCAATTAATCGTTACCCAGGCATTGCCTTTTATATTCAGTCACCACACATCGATGCCATCGCGCTAACAAAAGCTATAGATGACTTTATTACTGACAGTTTGGAAATGCTAACAGAAATGAGCAATGATAATTGGTTACACTTAATCAATGGATTAGCAGGACAACTACAAGAAAAAGATAATAACTTGAGAATAAAAAGTCAGCGTTTTTGGGCTGCTATTTGTAATAAAGACTTAACCTTCTCTCATAAAGAGCGACTCGTCACGGCTATTTTATCTTTAAAATTTGAGCAAGTAAGAAGCTTCATCAAAAATAAATTAATGGTAATAGCAAACCCCGATAGAATTATTTTATCCTCTATGAAAATCATTGATCCCACTATAGCCCAAAAAATACAAAATGAATTAAAGGGTGAAATAATAAGCAAAGCAAATAATTTTACAGAAAAAAGTAAAAGAAAATATTAATGCTGCCGATACAGCTTTACTCGTTAGCCATTTAGTGAATATCAGACTAAATAGTGAATATCAGATAAGTGAATATCAGACTAAAGTTGACTTAAGACATAGCATGACTTTTAATAGTATGTCTTCTTCAAATGGAGCGGGTATAGATACAAAACTAATAATAATTTTATTTCCCTTAATTTAGGTCAAACCGTGCTTTTATATTTCCTTAGGTTTTCCCCTGTATATTTTTTTCGTTTTATTTTTAAAAACATTAATAAAATGAACATTAAAAATCTGTTTACACATTTTCTTATTTTGCTATCTTTTGCAACCAGTTCAGTGGCACTTTCTTCTGAAAAATCGACTAATAAAGAATCAAAAACAGCCTCTGTTAACTCTGTTTTTATAGAATCCTATAATAATCAATTAAGGTTTAGCCAGTTATCTACCTTAGATGGATTATCAAATTCTAATGTTTTTAGTATCACTCAAGACAGCCAAGGCTTTATTTGGTTTGCCACTGAAGATGGCCTAAATCGCTTTGATGGTAAAAATATTATCACCTACCGTCACAATGCTAATAATACACATTCTATTGCTGATAATATCATTCGTAAAATATTTTTCGACAGTGAGCAAACGCTATGGGTTGGAACACAAAATGGCTTAAGTCGCTATAACCGAGAATTAGATAATTTTGATAGTTTTACGACTGAAATAGGTAACGAATTATCGCTTCGAGATAATATGATTTGGGACATTTATCAAAACAAAAATGAATTAATTAAAAATACTCAAACTAAACCATTACTCTGGATATCAACAACTAATGGTCTTCACACACTTAACGTAGATAACGATAGAAAAAATATAACCTTTCAACGAATAGAAATTAAAAACTACAATGATCGCATTAGAGAAATAAAAACTATTTTTCAAGACAAACAACAAAATTATTGGCTAGGTAGTTTTGATAAAGGTATTCACTTACTCAGTAAGAGCTTGAATTACCTCGGCTCACTCACAGACCAAAACAAATATGATTTAACCGTTGATGCACAATCGCTTTTCGATATGAAATCTATCGACAATCAGTATTGGCTAGCAACCGATAATGGTTTATTCATTGTCGATGATAGATATCAATTAATCTCTCATTTAACAGAAAGCAGCCCCAAAAAGCCCTTACTATCAAATTATGTCCGAGCAATAGAGCAATTTGACGAAAATAAAGTGTGGTTAGCTACCCATGAAGGTTTAAATACCGTCAACCTACTAAACGATGAAATTGAAAGCTATCAAAATAACGCTCAATCAACTTCTCTTAATGAAAATTGGTTGATGGATATTTATCGTGATAATAACGACAACATGTGGCTGGCAAGTTATGGCGGTGGATTAAATAAATATTCACCGTTAACCGGTTTATTTAGTCATGGCTTAACAACTAAAGGGAATCAAAACTATCGAGTTGAGTCTTTTACCGAAACATCTGATGGGACAATATGGTTATCAACAGAAAAAAAAGGGCTATTTAAGAAGAGTATAAATAAATTAGTCAAACATATACAAACGCCATTAAAAGAAAATATTAGACAAGTTCTGGCAGATAAAAACGATAACCTTTGGTTTTATACAGAAAACGATAAGCTCTTTAGTTACATTATAGAATCAAATAAATTAGTAGAACATAATAAATGGCAAGAGAAAGGTAAGAGTTCAAATATTAAGCAAATAGAAATCATCGGTAGCGATATTTGGTACATAAATAACAATGCTCATCTAACTACCTATAATACAACAACGCAGTCTTTTTTTAGCTATATAACACCAGACAACGTTACTATAAAAGTAATACAAAAAGACTCTAACAATAATTTATGGCTGATTTCTTCAAAAAATCAATTAATTAAATTTACTATTCTAAATAAGTCATTTCAAGATAGTAAAATAAATCTACCTAAAAATTATAAAAGTGAACAATATATCAATCTGAAAATTAGTGAAAATTGGTTTTGGTTAGGCTCTGACTCACAAGGAATAACCTTAATTAATAGGCATAATAATAAGAGGGAAATATTTAATAAAAGTAATATATTACAAGATAACCATATATCTTCAATTTTAATTGATTCTAAAGAAAGTGCTTGGTTGGCAACAAATATAGGTATAACTGTCATAACACCAAAAACTAAAACAGCAATACACTTTGATAAAGATTTCAGTATATTCACCCCTGAATTTCATGCGTACGCGTCTTTGAAAACAAACGATGGAGATATATTGTTTGGCAGTCCAAATGGTTATTATCGCTTTAGCCCAAGTGACGTATTAAAAATAAATAAAACGATTACAAAACCATTATTTACTCATTTATATGTTGCCAATAAAAAAATTAATATCGAAAGTTCAAATCAAAATAATATTCCCCCTACTGAGCCTACTTATAAGATATTAAAGCAATTAAACTTTCTTGAACAAGTTGAGTTAGCTTACAAGCAATCACCTGTCAGTGTTGAGTTTATTTCGCCTAACACAAAACTGCCATCTCACTTAGGTTATAAATATCGTTTACTTAACTTAGAGAAAAATTGGATTGATGCAGCAACAGAAACAGGTATTAATAATAACCGCGCTACTTACACTAATCTAAGTCCCGGTGATTATATTTTTGAAGTGCAAGCATACGATATTCATCAACCGAGTAATTCAAAAACAAGCCAATTAAATATAACAATATTGCCACCTTGGTGGCTAACAACTAGTATGTTATTTGTATATACCCTAATGTCGTTACTCATATTTATCTATATAACTCAACAGTATCGAAATAAAAAACTCTACAATTTACAAATAAGAAAAAGTGAAGAACGATTAAAACTATCACTTTGGGGTAGTGGCGATGAAATGTGGGATTGGAATATAGATACAGGTAAAATATATCGCTCTAACATCTGGGGAATTCTAGAGTTTCCTCAAGATGGTACTCGAAATAGTAGCTTAGAGAAAAATAGTCAAGGTGACGAGAATACCAATGTTCATCAACATGATATAGCACGAGTAAAACAAGCCCTAGATGATCATTTTACCAACCAAACTGAACACTTTGAAGCAACCTATCGTGTTAGGGACAAAAATAACAATTGGATTTGGATTTTAGATCGTGGAAAAATAGTTGAACGAGATGAAAAAAATAATGCTACCCGTATGACAGGTACTTTAAAAGATATAAGTCAGATAAAAAAAGCCGAAGAGCGTTTAAAATTATTTGCGCGATGTATCCAAAATATTTCTGATGCGGTGGTTATTTACGACCGTCAATTTATTGCTATTGATGTCAATAAATCTTTTCAGCGCATTACAGGTAAAAGTAAAACTGAAATGGTAGGCTCTTCATTGAGCTTCAATCAATATCCTACAAACTTTTCTCAAAATGTAAAAAAACACCTACTCACGAAAGGCAGCTGGCATGGAGAGATAGAAAGTTTACGTGTTGATGGTAGTGTCTATTTAACAGACTTAAACATTGATATCATACGCGATGAAAGTGGCGATATTTCTCATTTTGTCGGTGTTTTTTCTGATATAACCAAGCGTAAAGAAAATGAAGCTGAATTAATAAAATTAGCCAGTTCAGACACATTAACTGGCTTACCTAATCGTGCATTCTTTCAAGCAAACCAAGCTCGATTAGTTAAACAAAATATCAATCATGCCCTACTTGTATTTGATTTAGATAACTTCAAAAAAATTAATGACTCTATCGGGCATCAAGTGGGTGATAACATACTATGCCAAGTGGCTAAACGTATGTTAACGCTAAGCCATAAAAAAAATACTGTTTATCGTTTAGGTGGGGATGAATTTAGTATCATTCTTGAAGACACTAATGATATCCATACAATAACCACGCTTGCCAAAAATATTGTACGCACCATTGCCCAACCGTTTAAACTTAAAAATCAAGAAATAGTACTCTATAGCAGTATAGGCATTGTGCTGTTTCCAGAGGATGGTTTAACAGGGCATGAATTACTAAAGAATGCCGACACCGCTATGTATCATGCAAAAGGTAGTGGCGGTAATAAATATCAGTTTTTTACCGATTCTATGAATAAAAAGGCAGTAAAACGCCTGCAAATTGAAAACCTAATTCGCCACGGTTTAAAAGAAGACTCATTCTCAGTTTATTACCAACCCAAAATTGAGATAGCTACCGGAAAAATTGCTGGCATGGAAGCATTGGTTCGCTTTGAAACACCTAATAAAGGCTTGATCAGCCCGGTTGTGTTCATTCCAGTTTCTGAAGAAACCGGACAAATTGTTGACATAGGAGAAGTTGTCCTAAGAAAAGCCTGTTTTACTACTAAAAAATGGGTTGATGCCGGCTTATTTGACGGGCGAGTCGCTGTAAATTTATCAGCTGTACAATTTAGCCAAGCTAATTTAGTGGCACAAATAACGGATATTTTAAAAGAAAGTAAACTGCCCGCTAAGCATCTTGAGCTTGAGATTACTGAAGGTACCGTAATGGACTCTCCACAAGCAGCTATAGAGACTATGTTGCAAATAAGAGCGATGGGGATTCATTTATCGCTTGATGATTTTGGTACGGGTTATTCTTCTTTAGCTTACTTGAAAAAATTTCCTCTGAACACGTTGAAAATAGATAAAGCCTTCGTTGATGATATAGAACAATCTGAGCAAGGTAGAAATATGGTGGCAACAATTGTGACTATTGCACATAACTTGGGTATGGATGTAGTCGCTGAGGGTGTTGAAACCAACCAGCAACTCAATTTTCTAGCTAAGTTAAGCTGTGAACAATTACAAGGTTACTTATATAGTAAACCGCTAGCAACAGACCACTTTCAAAAATATTTATTAGCCCATCAAATCACCAGTAAGTCTACCTCGTTTAATCAATAAGTATTATAAAAGCCGCGTCAAAAAGCCATCATCACAGACCTAGTGATGGTGCGATACTGTAATAAAAAATTATTTATTCAGCCGTCCTAGCTAAAAAATTTACTTTTAAAAGGCTACAGCCTTAACCTGCCAATTTGGCATACTTTAAGCATAAACTATCCTGAAATTAATAATAAATAATAATTAAAGGAAAAGTGCATGTTAAGTTCAATTATTCTATCAATGGCTATGTCCATGTCTTCTGCAACTGCAATTGAGACTGGTGATTTACAATTACAAGAGGTTAATCAAGAAAGCAACTTAATTCAAATTAACAAAAAACGAGGGACTCTACGTATTAACAAAAAACGTGGAACTCTGCGCATTAACAAAAAACGTGGGACTCTACGTATTAACAAAAAACGTGGGACTTTGCGTATATAGCCATATTGATTAATGAACAATCACCAAGAGGTTAATAATGATTAATTTATTTAAAGTTTTATTTAATTTAAAAGCTACAAAAAAAAATAAAACTAACCCTATTGCTGCTCGTATTGAAATTGAAGAGACCTCCGCTAGCAATTGGTGGTCTTAGATAACAGCTAGATAACAGCTAGATAATAATATTAAAATATAATGTTTTTATTTCTAGTCGCTATATAAAGATTACAAACAGGGATGTTAGCAATCTTTAGTTAAAATTTTTGTTCTGTTATTTTTTCTGTTAACTGTAATATTAACTAAGACCCCACACACTTACTCAAACTTACTTAAGCTCTAAAAATCAACTGTTCAAAACCAAACAAACGGTTTAACTGCATACGTTTTTTCATCGCAAACATTGGCCATATCAACGGGCCAAACAATATTCCGGCCACAGTCCAGCGTTTACATCCAAAGCCAGTGACTAGCGCCTGACAATAAAAAAACACGCCACAAAACATACTAAAACAAACCACTAACAACACTAAAAGCAATAACATCAGATTTCCACAGCAATAAAATACTTATCTAATTAAAGGTTGATACCAATTGAATTCATTAATTCACCACTTAGCGAGAATTTTTTCAACTCGTATGATCTACAAATCGGCGTCAATATAGTTAAATAAACCTATTAATTCAACTAAAAGGTGTTTATTACAACTATTCAACAAGAAAATATAATGGCAACGAATTACCTACCATTATGGATCTCTTTTGCCACTACCCGGATCACTATTGCA
>JBLIEW010000050.1:0-36129 GCA_047633255.1 Colwellia sp. | reverse complement strand
GATTTGATACCTATATTATGATCTTCGAGTCTGCCCATTACGCCCCCCTCAACAAAATATTTATCTAATACAGTTCAATTCTTTGATTTAAGTCTTTGATTTTGGTGTCAGAGATCGATCTACACCCATGGATAAGTCCCTTGACTATCTTAATGGGGAAACTTTTTCTAACGACAAAACACCCTCGTAGTTAATGTGTGACTTATAAAGGACATTAGCTCTTATTTTTCAAACAACCTAATTTCTGCAAGATAGTATTGCTTCAAGACAAACTTGAAGGTGACTATTATGAAATTGAAATCAATTGATCCACACGTTAACACTTTAGCTATTACGCTAGATTATGAGACTACTAATAATCAAACCAACCAGATCAAACTAAACTCTGATGATCTATTATTATTAGAAACAGCAATCACTGAGCTCTATCTCACACCTTCATTAAACGCGCCAAACAAAAAATTCACCAGTCAAATGTGCTTAAAAATTAATAGCTGGCGCTTAAGGTCTCAACACCCTAAAGCACGACTTGACCTTTACATCAGTGCAACTGAAATAACTTGCATACTTTCAAGTATCACTACGCTGATTCCTACTATTCCTTATGTTTTTCAAGACGAGCGTAAAATTGCTAACACTATGCTTAAGCGGTTTAACACTATTTCTACTCAAGCCAGCTTTGCCGCTTAATAATCTGCGCGAACCTTGTTAACGTTTTATCATACTCTTCAATAAAAACTTTAAGCAGTCTATTTATGTCAAACAATACATCACTTATATCCCCGCTCAAGTGGGTGGGATCTAAACGCTGGCTGGCCCCGCTATTGTCACCACTTATTAAAGAACTAAACCCAAAAGTCGTTTGTGAACCATTCGCGGGGTCGTTAGCATTTTCTCTTTTTCATCGATTTGATAGAGTTATAGCTAACGATCTAAACCCGTTCCTTATCAATTTTTATATACAAATTATCAAAGGCATGTGAGCTTACGGCATCCTAGCTCAACTTCCCTTTTTTTATCTGATTTAATGAGCGCAACCAAATTACTAGGATGCAAACATGCCAAACCAAGATCAATTATCAACTGCCGTTACCGCCTTTGAACACTGGCGTAGCAACAGAAATGGCCGTCAAGTCTCAACGCCCATTCCACTGCGTGAGCAAGCCGTCGCATTACTCAATCACTATTCGTCTAGCAAAATAACATCAGCATTAAGGATCAGTGGTAGTCAGCTCAAGCAATGGCGACATACACCTGAGCCCGCTGAAAAAACACCGCTCTTTGTGCATCTTCCTATTTCACCACCGCCATTACTCACACAACCGCCCTTTACTGTTGAACTACGCTTTGCCCAAGGTAATGAAATGTCTTTATCTGGCATTGTTGATAGTCACATCATCATATCGCTGATTAGCGCAATGAAATCATGATCCATTTAACCGCTGACACCCACATATTAATCGCTATCGCACCCGCAGACTTTCGTCATTATGTGCAGTAAATTATTATGTGCAGTAAACTTTCCTTATTGAAATGTTGTCTAATGATAACAACGTTTTATAAAACAGATACATTGCAAAGACTAGACATAACTATTTGCCTTGCCCTTGCAAAATTCTGGCTGTATTTAAGGATTATCGTCATGAGTAAAGCACACTTAACTGAACATCATTTTCTGTTACCGGGGGATTTAGGACACTATCTGGTGATCTTTACCGAGACTCTTGCTGATCAAGGTTTTACTCCTCTAACCATTCGTGGTTATTCTGATAGCGTCTCTCATTTTGGGTTTTGGCTTCAAAAAGTCGGACTCGCAATTAAAGATATCAATGTAGAGGTTGTCAGTGATTTCGCCAAGCATCAGTGCGACTGCCCAGGAGGTCGTCAAAAACACATTTTGTCTGGTAAATATATCAAGCGAGTAAAAAAATTTGTGGGATACCTAGGCTACAACAATATTATTCGCGTCGACCCCAAACGTTGTGAAATGTTGGAGCCACCACAAATTTCCCTGTTTGGTGAACATCTATATCAAATTGGCTTACGGTCATCGACGGTGATTGGCTATAAGCGCTACATAACCTTGTTATTGCCTGTTCTGGGTAATGACCCTATACACTATGATGCCTCACTTATACGTAAAGTGATATGTGAGGCTGCACAACAACGCAGTTGCAGTGAATCTAAGAAGTTAGCCTCAGTTTTACGGATTTATCTTCGCTTCCTGGCAATCAATGGTCTGTGCTCTCCTAATTTGGATACGGCGGTGCCAGCGATTGCTCAATGGAAATTGTCATCAATGCCACACTATATTGCATCAAACGACATAGAACGCGTTATTGATTCCTTCGATATTTTTACTCATCAAGGACGGCGTGATCGGGCGATTATCCTATTGCTTGCTCGTTTAGGATTACGTGCTGGTGATATTATTGATTTGCGAATTGGTGATATTAACTGGTCAGAAGGGACGATATCGGTTACAGGCAAAGGACGAAGAGAAGATCGATTACCATTACCTCAAGAAGTTGGTGATGCATTATTCGTTTATCTTGAAAAAACACGCCAACATTTCCCGTCAGATCATCTATTTCTCTGCCTCAATGCCCCGTATCGTGCTTTCTCCAAATCTTCCAGTGTTGCAGATATAGTGCGTGCTGCACTATTGCGGGCTGGGATTGAAAACCCACCCTCTTATGGTGCTCATTTGCTACGCCATTCAGCAGCCACATCGTTGCTGCGCTCTGGTGCAACCCTGGAAACCGTTGCGACTGTTTTACGCCACCGTTCATTAGATATGACGGCATATTATGCCAAAGTGGATATTCCCAGCCTGATGAAAATTGCCCAGCCATGGCCGGAGATAGCATCATGTTAAAAGAAAAGATAGAAAACTATGTCACCATGAAACGAGCAATGGGGTTTAAATATAGAATACAAAACAGTCTGTTGCAGCTATTTTTAGCCTTTGCAGAAGCGCGAGAGGATGACTGCACCATCAGCCAGACTGTACTGGAATGGGCAGCATTAGCCCCATCTGTGGCTCAAAGGCGTAATCGTTTGCTCACCGTGCGTCGATTTGCCATCATGATGTAAGCAGAAGACAGTCAATATGAAATTCCCCCAGCAAATGCCTTTGGAGGTCAGTCAGGTAAACGTAGAATCCCCCATATTTTTTCAGATGAAGAGGTACAGCGGCTACTCTATGCTGCTTCACAGCTGAAGCCCGAGGGAACAATTAGGCCAAAAACGTACACTACTTTATTTGCACTATTGGCTGTCACTGGTTTACGGATCAGTGAGGCACTGGCACTTAATATTGCAGACTTAACCGATGACGGACTGATGATTCGATGCACAAAATTTCGTAAAGACCGTCTGGTACCACTACATCAATCAACACAACGCGCCCTCGAATACTATTTAGCCTATCGTACACGATACACTGGTAGTGATGAGACTGCCCTGTTCATTTCGAACGCAGGCTCAAAGATATCCTACTCCACAGCTTTTCAACTATTTTTGCAGCTCATGAGATCTATTGGGCTGCGTGGTGCACCAGGCACATCCGGTGCGCACCTGCATGACCTAAGACATACCTTTGCAGTGAAATCCCTGGAGCAATGCATTGGAGATTATGTTGCTGTGTCTCATCACATGACTGCTCTAAGCACTTATCTTGGTCATGCCCATATATCTGATACTTACTGGTATTTACAGGCAACCCCTAGGCTACTGAAGCAAATTTCGATGGTTCAGGAAAGTTGCTTTCAGGAGTTTTGTTATGACTAATCTTGCCTGCCAACTCAATGTGTTTTTGCGGGAGTACTTGCCCAATGAACGACGTTCAAGCCTGCACACCTGTGAATCTTATGCTTATACTTTTCAATTACTGACGACTTTTGCTGCTAAGCAATTAAAAACACAACCATCAAAGTTAACGATTGAAATGCTTGATGTCTCATTGGTTGTCGACTTTTTAAACCACCTGGAAACAGAACGAGGTAATTCGCCTCGTACACGTAACGCAAGGAGTGCGGCTATCAAAGCCTTTTTCCATTTCCTGGAATACCGTTATGTATTGTGTCTTGAGCAGTCTCGCCGTATTCATGCCATTCCGATGAAGAAAACAGACGATAAGCTCATTGATTATCTGACTCAACCAGAGATGCAAGCGTTATTGGATGCACCTGACCCTCGGACACTCGCTGGGATAAGAGATAGAGCGATGCTTCATCTGTGCTTTGCTGCTGGCCTGAGGGTATCGGAATTAGTCAGCTTGGAACTTAATCAACTTGAATTACAGGATCAACCAACGATTCATGTCATTGGCAAAGGACGACGAGAGCGCATATTGCCATTATGGGATGAAACCGCAACAGCGCTTAGTGATTGGGTAAATATACGACCCATCTATATTGCGACATCTAGACTGTTTTTAAATGCAAAAGGAGTCGGTATGACTCGGTCAGGTTTCGAATATATCTTATCGAAACATGTTAAGACCGCACTCCTCAGACAGCCATCGCTGGCCAAAAAGCATATCAGTCCACATTCTCTGAGACATTCGTGCGCTATGCATACGCTTAAAGCAACACACGATATACGGAAAGTATCATTATGGCTGGGACATGCCGATCTTAAAAGCACTGAGATTTACTTGAGAATGGATCCAAGCGAAAAATTGGCAACACTAATGGAAACAGCGCCACCGTCTCTTAGACGAGGGAAATTCAAAGCACCAGATAAACTGCTGGAGATGTTAAAACCTAAAAGATATTATGTGCAGTGATAATGAAGTTAAACGTTAATCCTTAGCGATATCTCATCAATTACTGCACATAATAATTTACTGCACATAATGACGATTATGCGCAGCAGCGCATAACCGCCAGGGCATTGATGGTTTAGCCGCTGTATGCCGTCATAAACTATTGGTCAACCCTCGCTCGGGTACTGTGTTTGTCTTTATTAATCGCAATAAAACCATGGTGCGTGCATTATCGTATGATGGCACTGGCTTTTGGCTCATGACCAAACGTTTATCTAAAGGAAAGTTTCAAAATTGGCCGTCATCACACAAAAACATTGAACCAATAATCGCGAAACAACTGCGAAAACTCTTGTGTGATAACGATCCATTATGGGAAAAAACGGATCCTCTGTACTGAGTAAAATCATTGAGATAAACACTTGTTTTTTACTTTTATCGGATCATAATGCCTGTAAAATAAACCTGTACCAAACACTGAATATCTGGACGTACCGTGAGCAAACCTTTTACTGACATTGATGGCAAAGCCCTTGAAGCGCTGATAGAGCGCGTGAATGAGGCCAAAGAAAATAATCTTGCCTTAAGCCCAGAGGACTATCAGTTATTACTTGATGCGTTATTGACCTTGGCGACCACACAAACCCGCTTGGCAAACCATGACGTCACGGTACATAAACTGCGTAAATTATTGGGTATTGAAAAATCGTCTGAAAAATTAGGCTCAGCACTTAAGCATGCTAAAGCGTCATCGGGCAAGAAAAACAAAAAGCGTAATAACGATAACAAAGAAGGTTTCACACCCGTTAAACCCACCGTTATTGTTCATGCGCTAGTTGGGGTGAATAAAGGTGATAGCTGTGTTGAGTGTTTAACTGGCAAGGTTTATAAAACCGAGCCAGGTAGCTTGCTACGTATCACCGGGCAAAGTCCTTTCAAGCCTGAGCAGCATGTCATGGAACGTCTTCGCTGTAATACCTGCGGTGCTTATTTTACCGCACCACTGACCGATGATGTCTTAACCGATGGCTTAAGTACTCAAAAGTATGGCTATTGCGCACGTTCATTAATGGCGATTTATAAATATTTTGCTGGACTGCCTTTTTATCGCCAGAGCAGTATTCAAAAATTACTGGGGGTAAAAATCACCGCGTCAACGGTTTTTGACCAAGTGGAGCTTGTTTGTAATGCTATTTATCCCGTGTACCAATTGCTCTTCAATTTAGCGGCGGATGGTAAACATTATTATTTAGACGATACCACCAACCGTATTCTTGACGCGACATCGGTAGAGAAAAAAGCACGCAACAGTGAGAAAATCATTACACGTACGGGCGTTTATACCTCAGGTGTTATCGCAACGCTGGCTGATAACCGTCATATTGTTTTATTTGAAACGAACATAGGCCACGCGGGTGAATTCATTGATAGTATTTTGCACAAGCGCAGTCAATCATGCGCCAAACCCATCATCATGAGTGATGCGCTAGCGAGCAATCGACCAACGGTACGTGAGGCGATAACGTCACTGTGTAATAGCCACGCCAGACGACAATTTGTTGATGTTATCAACCACTTTCCAATTGAGGTCGAGCATGTACTCAAACGCTATGGCGAAATATGGGTCAATGATGACTATACGAAAGAAGAAAAGTTAACCCCAAGCGCAAGATTGGCTTATCATCAAACGCATTCAGCGCCCATAATGGAAGCAATAAAATTGTGGGGAGAAACACACTTAGCCAATGAAACCGTTGAAGAAAACAGTGGCCTAGGCAAGGCTATCCGCTACTTTATCAAACATTATGTCGGACTGAGTTACTTTTGCAGCACTGAAGGGGTAAAAATCGACAATAACCGTATTGAAGCGATGCTCAAAATTGTGGTGAGAGATAGGAAAAACGCGATGTTCCACAAAACCTTACTGGGCGCAACGATTGGGGATGTCATTACCTCAGTCATCGCAACGGCAAGTGAGGCGGGCATCAATGTCTTTGACTACTTCACCACCTTACAACAAGAAAAAGAGCAGGTAAAATCCACACCTGAAAATTATTTACCGTGGAATTATCTCGATAAAAATCCAATCACCTAGAAAAAAGCCAATAAAACAGACTGACTTAGGCTTTACCGCCTAGGTCTAACTATACCTAAAAACTAACGATGTCACGCTACGCTGCCGTAAGCTCACAAAGGCATGACTTACAATACTGATGATTACGATACAAGTGAAAAATTTTATTATGACGTGCGTAAACGTGTTAATAAAATGACACGCGAAAATAAGATAAACACAGAAGACGCAGCAAAATTGTTCGTGTTTATAATAAAACAGGGTTATAAAGGTTTGTGGCGATGTAATTCAAGTAATGAAGTTAATACGCCATTTGGTCACTACAAAAACATATCATCATTAGAACGAGCTGATGACTTAAGGGATCGCATCAAAGGTTGGGACTTTATTTCAGGTACCTATCAAGACATAGACACTCAATCTTCTGACCTAAATTTTATCGACGGCCCATACCTAGAGAATTTTACAAATTATACAGCACAGAGCTTTAAGCTTCCTGAACAATTCGAACTAATCAAATGGTCTGCAAAGCAAAATAAACCTACCATATATTGTAACAGTGCCAAGTACCCTATCGCAAAAGCATGCAAACAAGCGGGATTTGATGTCTATAAAATAGTTGCCCCTCGCTCTATTGGTTCCCATGCAAAAAGCCCCAATTCTGTACCCGAATTAATAGCTTTTAAAGGGTTCGGCCCACAACGCAAGTTTTCGTTGCTCGTAAAAGGTGCTAAACGTTGGCGAATGAACCTGCAGTAAAACAACCAATTACTTTCTACAAAACTCGGAATCAAAACAATGAAAATTAAAAGTATCGTATTAACCACACTCATATTACTTAGCTCTTCAGCAATTGCTGCCGTTGATTGTCCATCGCTAGCAGGAAAATCACATAAGGCGACAATAATTAAAGTCGCTGATGGGGATACTGCAACTGTCAGGCTTGAAAATAATGGAACCACCGTTAACGTTCGTTTTTTTGGTATTGATACACCCGAGTCTAAATGGAAAGACCATTGGAAAGCACAACACTACAGCGCCGAAGCTAAATATTTTACAATAAACGAATTACAAAATAAGAAGGTAACCGTTGAATTTTCAGGTGACGAAACATATTCACGATGTGTAGGTGAAATCTTTGTAAATGGCCAGTCTCATTCTTTAGCTTTAGTTAAAGGCGGTTATGCCTGGTGGTATGCTAAATATTCACAAAACAGAAGCGACATACAACGTGCTCAAGCTTCAGCGAAACATTCAAAAATAGGGCTATGGAAGAACCCAAAGGCAATAGCGCCTTGGCTTTTTAGACGCAAACATAAGTAATTGCTAAGAAGTGAGCCTAACTATTGCTGCTTGATTATGAAGCTCGGTCATTTATTGGCTTTAGTAGTTCACTCAAAGGTACCAACATGATTAATATCAAATCAATTATTGGCAGTCGACCATCTCAGTAAGCAATTTCTCAATCCCTTCTAAAATACGGACTTGATCAGCGCTATCATATTTGAAACTGTGAAATTTTCCATATAGTCACTTTCTTATATATTTACCAGTTCTGTGAGTGTAAATTAATTTTATTGGTTCACGATCAACGCCTTTTAATTATAAGAAATTTTTTTACCGGAACTTATATGAATATTAAAACAGCAACACAACATTTCGAACACTACTTACAAGGACAGGTAAATGCGGCAATGGCCGTAAGAAAATTGGCATTTCTTGATCAAAAAATTGCCAAGGCAGCATTTAATATATCAGATGCAGACACTATTACTTTTAGGTCTACTTTACCTGATAACGTTACTAAAGCAGCTCTTGGAAACTCACAATTATTTAAACTAACTGTTCCAAACAATGAACAACTGGCTATCAGTAAAGAGCTCCTGCCGATTTATAACATCCGATTTAATAGCAACCATATTAAACAATGCATTTCAAAGTATTGTGAGGCTCAGCGACAGTGTGTTCTCTCCATAAAATCTATTTTCGACTTAGATAATAGATTAGCAAAAGCCCTTTTTCAGCTTGATGAATATGCTCTTGGATTTCTTGGGGTTCATACCAGTTTTGACATATCGACACTTTCTGATCGCCACACCTGGTTTATTAACATTAATTATTCTGAACAAGATGACATATTTAAGGAAACGGTGGAACGCGTTTCTTTTGATACAAATTTTGTTGAGAGCAGCATCCTATATTGAGCTCATCATGCAGAAAACAACACAAGTAATTAAAGGTAATGTTAATCTAACGCAAATCAAGTTAATTAAAACATTTGCTGAACTTGGGGCGACTAAAAAGCTATTTGAATATTTTTGGGCTGGGCAATACGTTCGTATCATTGACACCGCACTTGATGAATACGAACATGTATTCCCCTTTGAAAAGAGTATAAAGATGGGAGCTACCTCTTGGCTTTCTGGTCGTGTAGTAGAAAATAATGCCTATCTAATCTATTCTATATACAAGATTGTAGCGCCGCACAATGCTGACTTAGATAAAGCATTGGAACCAGATGATCTGTCGTTAGTTGCTACTATCTATAATATTAAGTATTACAACAATTCTCCTCTGATTATCACTAAAGTTCATTCTTTACTTAACGGGCTAATTAAAAGTAAATTCGCGCCTATTAAAACTTTCATATCTAAGCAGGAGGGTATTAGTTTACATAAATGTGCGTGTGGTAATACGTTTGTCGCAAGGTGCAGCACTGCTACAGCAACTTGCCAATGGTGCCGTTCAAAAATAAAGAAACTAGCGAAAAGAAAAAATATTGAAAACCATCAGAACAAGCCAATTATGATGAATATTTCTGCTATAGCACTTATGTACCCTGACACTTAAATAGGAAGGGACACCAACATTAGTCCCTATCTCATGCTCTTAACCAATACAGATGAACCGTCACCCCTATTAGTTACGCGCTTACTTTGAATCTTCTTAGCGCTCGATTTAGGTTGAAGGTACATCACCTTCATGAATGCTATTTACCCCTACTAATAGATTGCTTATAAGTTGATCTATTTTGGCTAGCGACTCTTCATTGTGCGTATTGAGTTCAATAATGGAATTAACGTCATCAACATTAGCCCGAAGAAGCATACACATTTCATGGATCTCTAAATCATAGCTATCCACCAATGAAAGCCTCTGTTCTACAGACCCTAACCGCTCTTTCAATACTTTTATGGACACAATACTCATAAATAACCTTTTAATAATTATTGCAAACGCCCTCTTCGTGTTGACTTTTAATGTATTTAACATAAAATACAACACATACCGAATTCATTACTAAATATTGCATTTAACAACACGCAGGAGCAACATCCACGGAACATTACAAAATACGACTTAATTATAAAAATACACATGCAAATTGTCATTGTAAATTTCAGCATATAATCACTTAATCAAAAGGTTTATTTATGGAACGTTCACCAACTCGTTCTTTGAGAGAAATAGAGGCGCTAAAATTTATTTCTCAAAAAAGAATGAAAGAAGTTAAAGATAAAAGACATCAGCAAAGTAAGAAACTAGGTGACCTTGGAGCTACAGCAAGCTCTGATTTTCGTACATTCTCTAAAAGTGATGCTGTCAAATGGTTAGATATTGAGCACACCAATACATTTGACCGAGCATTTTCAACCATAAAAAGTAAGTATCCAACTCGTGACTTTGAGAGAGAAAGTAATAAAAATTACGCATTTACTTTAAGTGACCTTCATCTGTTTGCTGAAGAAATGGGCGTACCTGCATTTATTCGAAGTAAAACTCAAGAATGTATCACTATCGCCATTGGTGCCCTGAAAGGTGGCGTAGGAAAAACAACGACCACCGTAAATGCAGCTGCTGGATTGGCTTTGTCTAACAAACGCTTAAGAATTGCGGTGATAGATATGGACCCGCAAGGCACAGCAACTCTTATTGGGTTACCTAATTTTTCTGATGAGTATTATAGTGTCGGTGACATTTTAACTAATCAATATACTTTAAATCCTGATGAAACGGATGAGAGCTTTGTTCGTTCATGTTTTCTCCCCACTAGCATTCCAAATTTAAAGTACCTTCCTGGCATTGTGTCTGATGCCTTTTTTGAAAACCATTTAGAGGCGCTCTTGGTCAATGGGGAGCTTGATTGTCAAACTGATGCATATCGACTGCTCAAGGAGAGAATTATCGATGTCGTAAAGGATGACTTTGATATTATTCTCATCGATACGCCCCCTACGGTTGGTAAAATAGCGTACAACACTCTTTATGCTGCTGATGCATTTATAATTCCCATGATGCCAGATATGTTTAGCTTTGATGCAACAATGAAATATATGGAGCGCTTTGAAGAAATATATAAGATGTTATTACAAGCAGGTCACGAAGGCTTTTACTTTATTCGCTTCTTAATAACTAACCTTGTTCTTGATAAAAATTCGACAAAACAACAAGTGGGTGCAAACTACCTTGCAATGATGAGAAGATATTTTCATGACAGGGTAATTCCTACACCCATGTACAACTCCAAAGCTATCGGTGTTTGTACTGACTTCTTCTCAACTGTGTACGGCTTAAAAAATAGCGAATACTCAGGAACAAAATCTCACCTTATTGATGCTCAGCGAAATATGGACGACATCGTGCGTGATATTGAAACGTTGTGCTTTAATATTTGGGAACCAAACGAATTTGAAGGAGTTTAATTATGGAACATAGAAAAAAAAATAAAAAAGATCTTGGTGTTGAGCTGACTGAAATGCCATCTGTTGATGAACTTATGGCTAGAGAAGCGAGTGCAGCACTATCTTATACCTCACCTTCGGCTAGAAAGACTATTGAACTAACTGTATTCCGCTATAGTGGCGAGGACATCCTAAATAAAACTAATATCCACGCGAAGAACAAGCGGATGCAAAAATATTTAACGGCTAAGTCACTGGCGCGCCTAATCAAAAGCTTACAAAAAAGTAATCAAGTTGCCCCTGCACTTGGTCGTATTGAAGATGATGGTACCGTTACTGTAATTTACGGGTCACGCCGCAGAATGGGATGTTATTTTGGTGAAACTGAATACGTTATTCTTGCAAGTAAGGATCTCACTGATGATATTGCAGAAGAAATTTCTGATGCTGAGAATATTAGTGAAAGTATTTCGTTGATTGAGCGGGGTTATACTTGGTTAGCAATAAATCAAGAAGAAAGGTTATCTAGTCGTGATATTTCTGAGCAATTTGAAGCATCCAAAGTCTCACACACGATTATTGCCGCCGGTATTACTGGAGCCAAACTACCTGATGATTTAATCATGCTTTATCCGTCGATTAATAGTATTGGACGCACTACAATCAGCAAACTAAGTTCTGCATGTAAACACAAAAAGACTGAGGATATATTAGCGTATGTCGAGGATGAACTTGCTGAAATAACCACTAACTTATGGGATGCCTTTGCCGATGATAACGGTAAAGTAGTAGCTGAATTAAGTGGTAAGTTATCGGACGCTATTTCTGCATTTAGCAGACCTAGGGTTCCCAAGTCTACAAATAACCTACCTAAGACGAATAAACAACTAACTGAAGGGGTTAACGCGAAGGTCGACAGTAAAGGTCGACTTGAATACATCACATTTGATGAGGGAATTTCTAAAGAAAAATTAACTAAATTACAAAATTTCTTAATAGGCTTATAAATTTAAGTAGTGCCGGTACTGAAAATACTGGTACTACTCTATAAGTAATCCCGTTTTAATATTTAAAAATGTAAATCCAAATACCATATATAAATCCCCTGATACAACTTGCTCTATCAAATCACCACTGCAAGTAGCTCGCTGTGTTTCACCTGTTTCTACTTCAACACCTTTTGACTTTGTAAGAAACCAATGTCCATTTATATTATTTGTGTTCCTAAGTACCTGAACAATATCCTTCGCTTTCACATTGGCAACATGAATGTAACTATCTATATCCCATAACGAATGGCAACTAACAGCCATGTTGGACATATAGTGTTCTACCGATTGTTCATTAGCTATTCGATTATCTTCCGTTTTAATAGCTTGCTCTTTGGTTATGCAGTATGTATCAGCAATAGTTTGATCAAAGCGAGGTCTAGGTTTAAGAAAAAAACTTTTCTCTACCTCATCTTTTAAATGGAATACTTTAAATTGTGCCATGGTGGTCCTGCCCCTAAAAATCTGATCATACAATTACCTCATTTTCAAATATATGAGAAAGTGATTATTTGCGGGATTAGCATTAGTTTTCAACGAGTTTTTTTTACATAATATGAAAAACATCCATGGTAAATGCCTTTTGAATTTTACACTCCCACAGTCTGCCGTAATTGAAGCGCCACTTGATACCAATCTAAAAGTTGTGGCGGTACCAGGCTCAGGGAAAAGCACAGTATTAATATACCGTATAGAACAATTCCTAATCGCAGATTATGCATCTAAAGATTTACTTGTTGTCATGTTTAATGATGATGCAGTTGTTAACTTTGAACATGACTTGAAAAACATCGATTTCATGGATGTACCACAAGTAAAAACCTACCACAGTTTAGGTTCTCTTATCTGCTGCATGCTTGAAAAGGCTAATTTCTTAAATATAGGAACATTAATTGTATCTGACAGTGATTACAGAGATTTTTACCGTAATGTTGTCCTGAATTTTACACCACTTAACCTCACTGAAACGGTAAAGCCTGAAAGACGTAGTACAGTAAATAAATTCATTCGCTTTGTTGAATTAACTAAAACTAGCATGTCCACTCCTGAAGAAGTATTCAATAAGTTCTTATTTGATGATAAGCATAAAGTTTTCATAGACTTATTTCATCACAGCGAGATTGAACGCATTAATCAAGGGAAACGTTTCTTTACCGACCTTATTAGAGATCCCTTACTTACCTGCCAACAAAGTATAAAAGCATATCAATACATCACCAACAGATACAAAGTAATCATGGTTGATGAATACCAAGACGCTTCATCTATCTGTCATGCTCTTATTATGTTAGTTGCCGGTACCAAAGCAAAAATTAATGTTGTTGGGGACGGCGACCAAGCAATTTACTCTTTTACAGGGGCAAGTCCTGAATTCTTACTTTCCAAGGTAGATCAAGACTTCCCTGATGTAAGGCTTTTTAATCTTCCTGAAACTTTCAGGTATGGCCATAGTGTCTGCCTATTAGCTAATAACTGTATAAGCAACAATACAAATAGAGATGATATTCTTTGTGTCTCTGCCATCACAAAGCCAACTAAGGTAACGATTGCAAACTACACATCGGAGATTGTTGATTGCGAACACAGCGATATCATTGAAGAGATTATCAAGTGGAAGGCTCGCCCAAAAAAAAATTACAAAGACATTGCAATACTAGTACGCAGTTATGCTCCAATCTCTGGTTTAGAATTTGCACTTATTAAAAATAATATCCCCTACAAACTTGGTAGTGGAAGTAATTACACGTTGCATAATGAAGATATAAGATGGATAGAGTCCATATTGTTTATTTTTAGCCCCAGAAGCGATGATACTACTATCAGTAATGCGCTCTACATCTACCTTTGCTCATATACTTACAAAATAGCGCCGTTCATGCTTGGTCCTATATTAAAGCTACTAGTTAATGAAGCCTTCACTGAATCATTGGAAGCTATAAAACATCTCTATAAGACACTTCCTCGTTCAGATTACATTAGCTTAAGAGCAAGGATTGTAGCGTTATCGAAAGTTGACGAGCGGGGTTATTCAACCAGTAAAGAACTAATTGATATCATATGTGAACATGCTTCCATTATCTCATCCGTCCAACGTAAGGATTTTACATCCAACAAAACGATTCTTCGCAGGTTTATTGCCGCAAGACACTTTATATCTTCTCTGGATATTGAAGTGACTCAAACACTGGAAGAAATCAAAAATCATCGTAACCTGTTATCAGCCACCGTCGAAGATTGTATTGAGATAACTACCCTCCACAAAAGTAAAGGTTTAGCATGGCCGTTCGTAATAGTAGGCTTTCTTGAGGAAAATATTTTACCTAACCTTTATTTAGAAAAGGATGTAGAAGTTGAAAGGAGGCTCTATTTTGTGGGGATCACGCGTGCAAAGGAGCAACTTACTTTGCATATACCGATTGATGATGAGAAGCTAATCACTAATGCAGAGTCATATCAAGGCTTCATGCCTGAGGTTGATTACGCAATTCCATTTAAGGCGTCCAGGTTTCTTTATGAATCAAATATCGTGGCTTCAATTAAAGTAGCTACTGCAATACATACCAATACCTCAGCTGAGCTAGGTAAAACGGGGAACCTTGATTTATTCAACCGCTATCTAAGCAATATTAAAGTCAATTTTCGACTTAGTGGGTTGTAGGCATCAAATATTAGCACATCCATATACTTGTTCGATATATAGTTAACACCCTCAAAAACAAGTTTCTTTTAGAGGGAGAGCGCCGGACTATGCTCACACAAATTTTAACGAGTTTATAATACCGTGTAATATAAATTAGGGCATGTGACATTTTATCGCATATAGTCACATTTCTATTCAAATGTTATTGGTTTTTATGTATTGTTTTGCTGCCATGTTTTATCGGGTTGTTGTTAGGCGATATAAATTGAATAAAGTATTTATGCTAAAATATTCGAATCTCTCTAATTACAATTTCTATTAACAACAATAAAGTATATTTTAGATTAGGCTTTTTAGTACTAATCTCACTCAATAACGCGAGGTTTTTCTCGACGTTATTATATATTGGAGAATGTATGTCTAGATTTTTTCAGCAGTTAAAAGAAAACACAATAACCATTAACACTTGTTCAAAAAGTTTTGAAATAAGCCACCTAAAAGCTCTTCTGCTTATGATTGTACTTTGTGGGTTATCATCACTATTAAGTTATGTTTTACTCGGCATTTTCGGTAATGGCACCATGTTTTTAGTTGCATTTATTGCCCCTGCTATCTTATATTACATATATACGTTGTGTGAGGACTTAGTTAACCCGCTATTTGCTAAAATTTGCTTTACCCAAACAAATTTGGATAATCAAGAAGATAGTACTGAAGGAAAATCAATTGATATAGTAGCTCCTTCAAACATTGAAAAAGTAGCTACAAGCAACGAGTAAGTAACATTTAATACAACAAACGAAATTAAGGAAAATGTTATGTATATAACTAATAGTATTAAGGGATGCACATCGCGACTTCGTGATTTCCATTTAAAAAAACCTGTACCGTCTTAGATTTAGCTTTCTCAATAGGCAGATGTGCCGCTTACGTCACATCTTTTAATTCTATTTATTACTTTGACAGCATCTAGACGATAATCCGATTGGTACGTCAAACCATATAAATATATAGCACTAGATAATATTTTTCTATTTAAGACTTTGGAGTTTCATGTGTGTATTAAAAATAATCAATTTAAAGGTATATATCGACTTAATCTTACTTTCAATTCAATAATTGGAGGTGAGCTATGAGTTCTTCAGCTTTACTAGAATTTCCCGAATCAGACATGATAGTAAATCATGTGGATTTCGGACCTTACGCTTTTCTATTAGAAGCAGAAAATAAAACATTATTCAAATGTGAAAGGGGATTTTTTTGGGCAAAGGATCAAGCGCCTGAAATCGTAACTACTGGTAGAAAAGATGAGTGGGGCCCTAACAAAAGTCTAATTCATTATCGTGATGTAAATTCTCGCCTTGTTCCCTTTCGTGAAGATTTATTAAATGTAAGCTGGAAAAAAAGTATTTCATATGCTTCTCTGATGAAGCTTTCTGAAATTGAAGCGTCCGGTAAAATTATTATTGATTGTCGCGTGTAGTTTTTTTTAAATTTAAGGGGAAGGCTTTTAAAAAAGCCCCCCTTAACTGTATTAATTTTTATTTACGCTTATTTCTTCTTTTCTTTTGATTTCTTTCTGTTTTACTTTTGTCAGAACTCTCTATGTGGTCAGCAAGTTCATCTACAAGCATATTCACCTTTAATTCCCAAGTGATAAAATCCTTTACCATACTTTCATGGGACAAAAGTGCAATTTCTTGCAACTCTCCTTTATTCAACACTACATTATTATCATACAAATCAATCAACCAAACGCACCATTCATTTTTAGATTTATATAATTTCTTAATATTTTCTTCAATAGTCGTTACATATTTAAGGTATGTTGCATTTTCATAAATTGCATTATAGATAATTGCTGGTAAAGCCTCTCCCAAAGTAGCATCTTTTGGAGAGCAGATGTTCTTTTCTTCTATTTTCAGAATATCAATACCAAAGACAATGAAAAAATGATGTAAAATCACCATTGATACAAATGGATATTCTTTAATGTGTTTTCGTTTATTTAGTGCGAACCTTACTTTTCTCTGTGCTTTATTAATGTTCATTTTTAAAGACCTTAAGCCCATTCATCCTTACATTGTCCCTAAGTGACTTGTGGTATTTTGCTTTAGCAATTGATTTCAACTCTAATAATGTCATTGCTGTTCCATGTTGCATCGCTCCTTCATCAACATAGAACAAGTTACCTTCATGGATCACTTGATAATCATAATTAACAATATTACCTTCTCTATTCCAAAACAGTGGTTCGTCTAGAAACATGATTGGTCGACCATCGTTATACACAAATTGCGATCTATAATTCAAAAATACTTTCTTGTAGGCCTGGTGAAATTTTGGCTTTAGCTGAATAACCAAAGCTGTAATGGGTTTATCTTCATAAGTAACGACTTGATATAGCGCAGTTTTATCTTTGAAGATAACCATTGGCAATTGGCTTTTCAATGGACCCGTAACAACTTTCTCAGGTTCATATGAATTATACCAAACAGCAATGGCTGCAATCCCTAAAAGAGCCATAGCAATATATGCTTTCTTTTTAGCCTTTATGTTACCAGGCTTATTTGTTTTTTCCATACAACCCCCTTATACGGAGTACTGACAAAATTTATTATTAGGACAATATTTACAAGCTTGCGTGCTGGGTGTATACGTCAACTTTCCTGATGCATAAGAACTAATGCTTGTGATCATGCTCTCTTTCCAGTACTTCTTTAATTCACCCCAACCTTTAGGTGCACTACGCAATCTATGCTTACTTGCATCAGCAACGCCTAAATCAACTAATTCATTCCCTTCACCTATCCCACTAACATTTGGATTATTAAGACGAATATTTGCATATCCTATTGCAGTAATATCTGCATTAAACTCTTTCTTTGCTTTTGGATTTCTTGAATTAGACGCATTTGGGAGTGAAGCTAATGGTAATTGGGTTGTAAATTTTGAAGCTAACGCCTGATTAATTTCATTTTCTCCACTTTTATAATCAAGCGCAACGGCTATGTTACTATTTGCACAAATAACTTCGTCAATGCGGTCTAAACGTACTTTTACAGCATAATCCCCAAGCATAACGGTTTTAGTCATTTCTATTGCAACAACATTGAAAGGTACTCTGTCTTTTTCTATTTCCAACCATTGCATTAATGTACGCATAATTAGTTTCTTTTCTGAACCCTTTAACATTACTGGTATATCATCTCTGGAAACCCAAAATAATCCAGTTTCAATTCCTTCATCAATCATTGATACGATCTCTTGATGCTTTAACGTAACCAACGTTTCATGATCTGTTGTATTGTCTTGAGATTTGGTTATATGTTTTATTCCCTTCCAAAAGTACTCCAAAGCTTCATGAAAGATATCACCTCGCTCTTTGGACGTGTAACCAATACTTCGGTCACAGTTGATCTCTCTAAAACCAAGCTCATGCTTTATGTAAGCTCCCATACTACAACGTAACGTATCATCAACCAGAACAGTGCCACCTTTTAACAGCTTATGAGGACCTTCAGAAAAATTTATAGGTGCAGGTTCGTTATCTGCAGTGGTAACAACATTAAAACGCTGGAAATGAAGTTCTTTTCTTGATAACAAGTTTTCATAAATAATCGCAGATAAAGATGGCACTTCTGGTACTGCATTAAGTACATAAGCAGGATTAACTTTCACATTCTTTTCATTTTCAGATACATATGATGTATATAATTGAGAACAAGACGACTTGTAACGATCAAATAATCTATTCGTATATTCAAACTCTCTCGAAACACTTGAATGTGGGGCACCGGTTTCTTTTTGAAGTGCAATTGGTAAACAATCATTAAGTGACACCATGCTTGGAAATACATCGGCATTGCAATCTAGAACCCAAAAGGCGTCAAATTGTAAACCAGCGGCTTCTAGAGTTCCAAAAATACTAATTGGTGTATCGCCAACGGATGCGCCTACAGTGTGGTATTCACAGTACGAACTCAATAATTTATGAGCTAACAACCTATCAATAGAGCCTATATGCAGATCCAAAGCTCCAAGCTTATCAAAGCAGGATTTAAGACCATCAATTCCATTACTGATAAGCTCAGAAGCACCGGCATCACGTAACCAACCTAATAGATCGAGTACACTACTAAATGTTTTGGCCCATTCGCTTGGCAATTGTACAACGGGTGACTTTGACATGATGTCATCAAAGTCCATAAGTCTTTTTCTAATTTGCATAGGACATTCTTGATGCATATAGAGGCTACTTAGCGGCTTTTCGAATGCCCCATCACACAGGATCTTATTAGCGTATTTATGACGAGAAAATCTTTCAATATTAAAATGCTTGATTGAAGGTATTCTAAATAGTCGTGCTAAGCTTTCTACGTTCTCTAATGTAGTATTAATTGATAAAGTGAATAGAGCATCACTAACAAATGAAAATGAAGTGAGCTTGTTCCCTAAAGATACATCATAAGCAAGTTTGTAGGACTGTAAGTCTAATGACCATTGCGGCTTAAAAAGATCATCTAGCTCACGAATCATACGTTTTTTATTTGATGCCATATCCGGTATAACAATTGCTAATCGTTTGCTTGGGTTATTTACATGATATTCCATAGCCCAACGAGCTGCAGTCTCATATTGCTCAGTCTTATTATTAAGACCTACTTTATGCCATTCAGCGCTCTTGTCATTTTGAACTTCAATTCTAAATACTGTAGATTTACTAGCAAGCGTATCAAATAAATCCTGATACAACGGCGGTATTTCATCAAAACTATATAGGGCGATATTACCAGGTAGTTTTAAAGCACCGGTATTCAACGCTAAAATAATCATATCTAAAGCTTGGTTAATCGTTACAAATCCATTTTTTTCTAGTTGTGAGTAAACACGCTTGCGCCAATCTTTATAGCGACCACTTAACGGAGTGTCACAGGTATAGTCATGACCAAACTTCCAACGAGAGGCGATTTTATCGGCCTTGATCATACTGTTTAAATAGTCTTTTACATTTAATGACTCACAGATACTTTCATCAAATGAAAATTCTTTAACCCAATAGCCAGCAAAGGCACTCTCACTTATAATCGCGGCTCTACTAAATGGCGAAACATTTGCCATACGAAGTGAACTGAAGCTTTCTCTTATCCATCGATCTAAATCGTAAATATCCGGTACCTTACACGCTTTCTTTTCTTGCATTTTATATTCAACCGAACGGTCAGTTAAATTAGCGCATGTTCGTTTGTTAGGAGTGATTGTTAACGTGTTTTCTCCACAGATAACATCCAATTCAGCGGTTGTAATACTGTCAATTTTTGGAGTTCTTTTAGATAGCATGAGTTTCAACTTATTGTAATTTCGAAAACTCATTTTGTCATAAAGGCATTTTTTTGCAGAAAATTAAGGGGGCAGCAGTATCTGCGAATAACGCAAATATCTAACCATATTTTTAGTCAAAACATTAACGAAGACTGGAGTGAACCATTTAGTGAGCCGTTTAATACGTAAGCGCAGAATTAAGCAGTACGCTTACTAATAAAGCAGATTGGGACATAGATAATAGAAAGTAGAGAAGCTATTCAACCAATAATTGAATAGCTTTCAATTCCAAAGAACCCTGACCTTAATTCCCACCTGATCAGTACTGGAAAATCTCTAGTATCAGTGCCACCTAATTGCATTTACCTAAGCCAGCCAATTGCATTTAACTCTGCCACAATAATTAGATCTTAATAGACCTGTCATCTTTGGATATATTGAACACCACTAACGCACACTTTTGCCACACTGAAGACATTAAGCAATGAAGTATAAATACTGATTCGGATTAGATTTTGTATGGACAACGCCGCTATTGTCTGCGGAAATATTATTCAACATGATCACTGTCCTTAAACAACCAAAAGACAAAACCCGAGATTAAACCTATAGCAAGGAAGAGCTGAATGATATTTGAAACATATCCAAACCAAGCAAAGACAGGACTATTACTTTTCCATTCAGAGAAAGGTAGAGGATTACCGTAAGCTTCTATCATATGTGGCACACTTTTTGAGCACTGAACAACCATAAGATCAATGAATTTGTCCGTACTTTCTTTGCTATCATCATCATATACACCGTTTGTTCTAGCTTCCTCAAATCGAGTCCTCATGGCATTTTTCTGATCTTGTGTGCAAGGTTCTTGTCTCAATCGACGTTCATGTTTATTAAATGGTTTAGTCTCAGTGACGTAACCACTTAGAGGATTACTTAAAAAAATTGTACCGATAATAACAATGACAAATAGGGTAATGACTAGCTTTTGGATGATATTGAATGAGTGAAACTTCATAATATGCCTGCAATAGTCGCAGCTATTGATACAGCCGCTGAAATTACTGTAACAACAGCTAGCCTTTTATTCATACGAATAGTTGATTTATTATTTTTGAATGTCTTTGAAGCCAAAATTCTATCATAAAGGTCTTTATTACTATCCGATTCAAATACTGGAACTCCTTCGTTATTCGCTTCTGACAAAAGTTTGTCGCGTGATTCAGGCTCAATACCTGCCCACTCAAACCAATCAAAATCATCAAAATCCTTTTTATTCATAAGTTTCTCATCCAATCCATACTGATAGTGCTAACAGAGTTTCACCGTACATTTCGGGTTAAACCGTCGCAATTTCAATGACAACCTTTCATGCACATAATTTTTCATAATATATTTAGTAAGTTATCAGTAAGCTTTACATTATTCAACTTGGTTTATGATTTTACATAACGCGCCAATATCTTTAGTCAGCTCTCTATTACACAGCAACAGTGACTTATAAAAAAATGTAATGCTTAACGCTGCCTTATTGCTGAACTTAGCGTCAACTGACTAGTGTTTACTCTTAGATAGAATGATGATAAATAGTTTTATATAAGAGTTAATACTGCATCCCCGTGATAATTTTTTGGATTTTTGTATGAAAATGTCTGTTCACTTATCAACTTAAAGAAGAGATATGACCATGAAAATTTCTATAACTTTTGAAATAGAACCGTTAATTTTGATTTATATAACTAAATTTATTCTGTTATTTATTTAACCGTCATTAGGATTTAAGGGCTATTAAGCCCTTAAATAAACATTTAAATTTGATTAGAAAATATATGGCAAAAACTTCAAGGCTAACGTCCGGAATGCGCACTAACTTGTCGTTAGGATATCTTTTGAAATAGCAATTTTTTAAATCAAAACTAAAAATTCATACAACGGACTACTCTAAGGTCAAGCCACTTTGCTGACCTAATTATTAGAGCAATTAACTCTATTTTTATGTCAGCTATCTTCAGGGATAGCTGACATTAGGATATATACTCTAAGGCGCTTTTCCCCCCAAGCGAGTTAGAAACTATAATTTTGTGGCCAATATAGTTTAGCCACAATACTTGATAGGGGCGGGGTTTTACATCATGCTGCACTAAAACCGTAACACTATAATTTAAATAAAGAATAATTAACAGTAAATTAAAGTACCCTGCATTATACCCTTGAGTTACTGACGTTATGTAATAACTGGATTGTTTCCAAAAAATTCAATAATACTTTTAAAGTTTCAATGGTCATAACTGGCTTTATTTGATCAAACATAGCATGAAAAGATCAGTTTAGGCTTAACAAAGCTATATTAAATTAGAGCGTTTAATCTATGGCGATTTCGCCCCCCATTAGAGATAAACCTAACAGTCACTATTACCACATTGCAGCCCTTAGGTTTTCGACAGCTTTGGGACAGTAAGCGGTCATAAATTAAGAGCCGAATCAACATCAATAACTAGCCTTAGCCTATTAAGTCTCATGCATCGCCAGTTTATTGATATGGTGAATGGAATTACAGTAGGTGATTCCATTCACCATGAGGTTCATTAGCTTATTGTATATTGTTAAACTAATATCCTAGGCTCTATAACTATCGGAGCTTGACCTAGGACATTTATTAAAACCCCCCAAGGATAATGCGTATTATTTTCTGAGTTATTTACATATTCATAAATTACACACTCTGGGTGGTTACGTTCAATCTGTCGTCCCATAGCAAAGTTAAAAGATGCTTGAGCAGCACAAAATATATGAATCCTTTTTACCCCATCAGAGTTTAATTTTTTCAGAACATTTCTAAATTCTTGTTGAAAACTTTCAATTTTAGCTAGGCTGTTCATGCTATCGTATTTGACATCATTCATAGAAACAGTAATTACGCCACGCCCATTTAATAAGTTTCCCACTTGTCGCTTAGATACGTCAAAAGACATACCCATTAATAAACAAACCTCTTCTTCCCCCTTATATTCGTCCCATTCTATGGTTGAAGTATTTGAATCTGGAGCGCTGTCTTCAAGTGCATACCATTCTGACTTATCACGATTAAAATCCCACAATACTACTTTAGAAATATTTCCTATTGAATGCCCAAGAGCAAAGCCAATTGGAACCGAGGGTGTGCCTCCATAATGTAGTGAAACGTTTGTTGTATCGGCATTTCTTACTAAATTCGTAAATGTATTTTTAAAGCACGAAAGTGAAAAGTCCAAAGCCTTATTATTTGAAATCAAAAGTCCTTCTTCATAATAACTTGTAATATCGATGAATAACGTACTTCCTAGGCCCGTTCTTATTTTTGCTGCTTCAGTTAGACTTTGATTTTTAGGATACCTAATACCGATATGTTCGATAAAAACATTTGGGTTTCTTCGCTCTCGATTCAGTCCCAAATATGACGCCAAGAGAGTGAAAAGAACACCAAGTAAAAAAGCTCCATAAGTAACAATCGCCGCAACTGAATCTTTAGTAGAATATTCAATGTTAACACTCTGATCAAAAGAGTATTTCCAAGTAAAATTGATACCATTGTATAATCCACCTCCTATACCTATGGTAAGAAATAGTAAGGCGAACTTCCATAGTCTGTTCTCCAAACTTTTAGGCTTAAAATACCAATTAAATAGTCGGTTAAAATAATATTTAAATGTGTTCATATTGTGAATTCGCTTATTGTTATTTTTTGCAAAAATTATTATTGTCGTAAGGAAAAAATGATATTTGTTTTGTCCCTACAATAACAAATAAAAATGAAGGTAAATCGGCTTTGTTTTGGCTCATCAACTTTTTCCATTCACGTAAGTCCTGTGCCGAAGGTTTAGGGAATGGCTCTGGATGCGTATGCCAAGTCCCAAGAAGATAGGAGGTACCTTTCGAATTTTTGTAAGCTATATTCATTGCTTTTTGGTGGCATTTATCACGCATGATAAAAGAACATCTATTTCGAATATCTAATGGACCTGGGCTGGTACAACTATCAATACTAAACCCTTTTTTTTCAGTTAAATAACCACCAATCAAAACCCCACATGCCTCTGTATCATTAATCGTTACTTGCCGATATTTGGACCACAAAACATGTATCGATGGGTTAACATCTAAATAAAGATTTGATCTGCCATAAATTGCAATTTTAAGATTATTTCCCACAGCAAATACACCTTTTATTTGCAATAGGTCGCAATTCATCTATATTATTCAGGTATTTGTATCTATGAGTAAATTCTACGCTTGCAAAGTCTGCTTCTTGATTTTTTTTACGCCAAGAAGTAGCCATCCCCTCATTCATCCCATCTCTAACTACAGTTAGAGTCAAACGAGATGCAAGATTAGCGGTATCTTGTGCATCTAGATTGGAATAAGGCAAAAACTCTGTCCCACATCCAACATGGCCTTTGACTATTTTTTGTCCTGGTGATATGAAATTTAAATTATTAAAAAGTTCAGGCTCATCAGAATCTAATCCTATATAAGTACATTCTAGACAACCTTCTTTATTCGGCAATGATAGTACTGCATGCCCACCAACACCATAAGCTTCTTGCCAAGTATATATAACAGGAACGGTGATTCCATTAGCCTTCATTACCTTATTCAACTGCCTTTCGTGTGAAACATTACCAGTTGCTACAACTATTAAATCATATTGATTAAATTTGTTAAAATCCAGAGAAAGTAACTGAGATTCTAAAGTAGTAACTTTTACAAACGGCATGTTAGCCTGAATATAATTCCGTAAAGCAATTGTTTTTAAATAGTATAAATAACGGGCTGGTAAAATATGACGATGGATATTTTCCGGTCGGTATGTATCAAAATCAATCAATGTTAAATAACCTAAACCGCTCGATGCTAGTGACTGTGCAATATAACCACCAACAGAGCCACAGCCTATAAGACACACTCTTTTATTTGATAATCCTTTTTCAGCGCCCCCCCTCCTTAATAGATTTTGGGCTGACATATCATCAACATTTACCGCTGTTGCAGTCCATCCTGCCAGGTATAGGGTATCTAAAGGAAGTTGAGATTTTTTTTCATTTCCGAACTCTATCGCTATTTGTGCTAGCTGGCCATTGATTGTTAGCCCAATAATTAAATAGCACTTTTTAGATTTCGTTGTCCTAGAAATCAATTTTAGTTTTTTATTTAGTGAGTAGTCTAATAAACCTAGCAATACTGTCCACCAATCAATTAAGCTTTCATAAGGTGCTGGTGGTAAGACTGATAGTTGACTAGGCACAGGCAGATAGATTGCTTTTCCTTCTATCTGCCTATTAGGGCTCCTCGCTGATACATTCACGGCAAAGGAACTATTTGGCACATTATCACTCGCAATAATGACTGATCCAAGTCCATAACTAGGGTTATCTCTAGTCGCACTTCTAACGGTTAACTCCTGAATTTCATTCAAGGAGGTAATAGTGCTAAGTAATGGAGTAGAGTTATTTTTTACATGAAATCTCCATACACCACCAAATTCCCTAATCAGCTCTTTTTTATTAAAATCTAAATCTTCAATTCCACGACGAACAATTTTTTCAGCTAACTTAAGAGTATCTAAAATCACTAAAAAGGGTTCATCTATATTTGTAGAGAAATGTTCCCCCGCACCAAAACATATATCCGCGTAACCATTCTCGCCCCAAGCTACATGAGCAAGTCCTCCATAGCTATCTCTATCAACAAGATGAAAGTTTGGAAGTGTGCATGGGAAAGTGCTAGGGATTGCAACTCGCATGGTGAAATTACGTTTACTAGTCGTATGATTAGTAAAAATTTCCCCTTTATGAATACTGGCATTTATACCATTACTTAAAAGAAACTTAACAACCTCCGATAGTTCAAGCTCCGCTGGATACACTCATAACTCCTGCTGATTTAGCTTTAGTTCTAGCCTCTGTTTCGTCATGAGTAGGGAAATCATCCCCAAATACGTCCCGCAGAACATCACACTGTTTAGCCAATTCTGGCTCAACACTCACTTCATTCAAGGTGTCTAACAATGACTTCAAGCGTTTTCTTAACTTGGTACCGACACTTACACCATGATTAGTAAAAATATCTCTGTAAGGTTGTGTGGGGAGATTCACTGATAAGTCATACTTAGTCTCATCTGTAAAAATGCTTAATACATCAAGATCGAAATAGCTCCCTGACATGATGCTATCTAAAGTATCAATTAAGGCTTGATGATCATTAGCTTTACCGCTCTCATCTATTGAGAAGCACATTTTTTCACGAAGCATGACAGCTAAACCAATTGAATATACTTTTTTTCGGTCACTACTATTACTATATCGATGGTCTCGCCATCGTTTCAAAGTTCTTACAATACGGTAATATTGATTTCTCTCTTCAGACGTTTTATCTTCGTCTTTCCAAGTTAACCAATCTTTAAGCCCTATTGGATCAGATGGATCCCACTTTCTATTATTTTCATCAGAAGTTTCTTTTCCAACAGCCAACTCGTAATTATCTAGGTCATCTTTTCTAAATATTACATAGTCAATATGAATTGGCTTTGTTTTGTAATCGGCAGTTACACATGGTTTTTTTATGCTTGGTTCACTAAAGCCATGATTAAAAAGGACATTTTTAACAACCTTTTTCACATCTATAGGATTGCAAGGAGAGGATTCTTGACTAATTATTACTCCTCTATCAATGTCATGATCGCCATCTAAAGGTTGTATACCTGTATGTACCCCCATAGAACCTAAAACTCTCGTACCTACAATTTCATATCCCTCATCTACAAATGCTATTTTAATTTTTTCGTAAATAGCATCATCCTTCTCTCGTGCATCCTTATACTCAGTGCTCTTCGTACTCAAAGCTATCGTTTCTGTGAATTTTTTATACTTACTCTGTAGGGACATATAACCTCCTTTTAATGATACGTAAATATATGGGGCTAACGCCAAAAGAATACAATAGGTGTATAAGAAATATATGATTTTTCGTTATGAATAATATTTACAATCAAAGTAATACGATTATGGTTAAGAGTTTATATTCAACAAATTTACTAAATAAATATACAAAAAGAGTAATAGTTTTAGATTGAACAACTTCATTATCTACTGAAGGTCCTCAATGTCGGAGCAGAAGTCATAAGGGAATCATTGATACATCTCAACAAATAAATATCAAGTAATCGTCTGTTCAAAAGGCCGCGTCCTACCTCTATGTGGACTAATTTATGAAGCTAAAAACGACCTTGAAATTGACCGGTCTTACCATTACATCACTACACATACGCTCTGCCTTAATAGGTAGGTATCTGTCTTTTTTAGGTAAGTTAATCTAATGATTGGACTAATAACAAGGAAGTAATTTATGGATACAACCAAAAGCGCAATCAAAATTAGAAGAGGTGTAGCAGTCCCCCTAATTCTACTTACTATTCCTGTAACTATGCTATTGTCTTGGGATGGCGAGAAGCAAGAACAAAAGTACAGGGATAAGTTTAAAGCTGTATTACAGGAAGTGGCTACTATCTGCACCAAGAAGCAAGAGGAGAGGTACATTCGAGGCAAGGATATCGATTGCACTATCGAACAACTAGTGACCCTTACACCTCAAAAAATAAATATCGAGTAAATCGTCTGCTTTAAAGGTCGCGCTCAGCCACAAAGTGATCTAAATTTATTAGTGGCTCAACTGATGTAATTATCCATCTAATCCTATTAAAATATTTATTTAATGTATTTCACTTAATTTATCGACAGCGAGCCCGCTAGGTACTTTTTTTGGAATAATATCTATCCATTTATCTTCGCTATTATCTTCTAATGCCCCAAGGAAACTGATGAGGTATTGAATATCTTTGCTGGTCAATGCCTGATTATAACTCTTACCTACTGCTGATAAAGTACTAAGGCAAATGTTATATCCCTCTAATTTTTTGTTGCATCCATCGAAATGTCTAGATATTGTTTTTTCTAAGGTTTTTATTGAACCGTCATGCATGTAAGGTGATGTCAAGGTCGAGTTTCTTAGCGGAGGTGTTCGAAATTTAAACCTATCCGTGTTTAGTTTAGTAACTTCCGCACGACCTATATCCTCATCCTTATTTTCTTTAATGCTAACAATACCTAATGAATGAAAATCAAAATCACTAAATAAAGGACCACTATGACATCTGACACATTCGGCCTCACCAAAAAACAGCCTTGCTCCAATTAACTGAGAATCATTTAAATAATTACTTTTTCCTCTAATAAACCCATCCCAAGGTACATTTCTAGTTGCAAAGGCTATCTCTTCAAAGTGTGCTATTGCATTACCAACATGTCCAAAATCAATATCATTCAAATTAATATCTTTATATGCTTTTTTAAATATATGTCTATATTTGATTTGTAGTGAGTTAAGTTTCTTATTAGAAATTGTTCCAATTAGCCTATCTATTATCATTGAGTGATAAGTGGAAATCCAAGAAGGCCTATCAACTAATTTGGATATTTTCACCAGCCTCATACAAGTTTCAAGTTCTTCTCCTTGAAGTTTACAAATTGCGTTAAACATCTCTCCTTGATTAACAATTGGAAATAAAGCTTGAGCGGCTAATGCATTCTCAATACTTTTAGGGAGTAGTTCATTTAAAGGAGTTCTATAGATATCATTGATAGGGTCTAAAACTTCGATGCGCCCATCCCAAAATAAATTTTTAACAGCATTGTTATCTAGATTCCATAATGCTTGTGAGTTTCTATTATGCTGAATGTGGCCAAAGCCTTTTTTTCTTTTCTCCGCAAGATATTGCCCCCCAGTTCCTATCGATTTACTTAGTCCGTCACTGGAACCTCTTTTTATTAAATGACAAGTTGCACAGGAAATGTCTTTGTTCGTACTTAGAATAGGGTCAAAGAATAATGCTTGCCCTAGATAATATTTATCAGTAAATATTAAAGGTTCGTTACGCAAAGGCCTTATTTCTAAATTATCTATATACTCATATAGCCATTTTATATTTTTGTCTCTGCCAGATAATTCTTGAGAAGAATAACAATTAAAACTGAATAATATAGCAAATGATATTATTACTACTTTTTGAAGGTTGATAAACATTTAGCTATCTTAAAACTTACAGCGATTTTAGAAATGAAATTAAATTATAGAAATCATCGTCTGTTAGTACATCAATATAAGACAACATGTCAGACCTAGAAGATAGAACTCTTCCATAATTGTAATACTCCCTTTTAGTCCATTCTTTATCTTTAAAATAAATAATTGGGTTTATATGAAATAAGACAACTTCGTTTAAATCTTTAAATGTACCATTATGACCATAAGGCTTCGTTTTTGAAACATTCAACAAGGAAGGAGTTTTAAATTTAAATCTATCCTTATAATTTAATGAGATTTCAGATCTTCCAAGATCTTGACCATAAACACTAACCCCGACTTCTCCTTGAGGAACTCCCAATGAATGAAATTTGAAATCAGATAATAAATCCCCACTATGACAAGAAGCACAACGGCCTTTACCATAAAACAAATATGCTCCTTCTTTTTCATTTTCGGTTAGCGAACTTTTTTTACCTGAAATATAAGCAGACCATCGGTTTTTAATACAACTTTCCTTCTTTATTAGAAATGAAGCAATCGCATTTCCTATATCTGAAAGCTCAAGAGATTGAAGATTAATATTACTGTTTGTGAATATTAATCTTAGCTTATCCCATTCCTCTCCTTTAGATTCTAAAAGCCTGTTACGCAAAACTACCGACGCAGCTTCATATCGCTCTTCATAGTAGGCCTTATCTATCGTTTCCATGTCGTTATTGTTATTTGAATCAATAACGCCTAAGAATTCATCACGAGCCAATATTGGTAGGACTGCAGCAACAGATAAAGGAGAGTGGAACCCTTTCGATTTAATGTCCCCTATCAAAGAAACCAATCGTTTGTCTTCAACTTGAACTTTACCATCCCAAAAATAGGTAGAATAATCCTTATGTCCCCTTCCTATTAAAGTAAAAGAATTTCTAGGTACAATTATTCCTTTGCCATCTGCTAATCTGGCTTCACCTTCACCTTTACCGCCGACACCTATTGATACTTTTAAGCCATCAACTCTAGCCAAATCTTTCAAATGACAAGTAGAACATGATGTATCTTTATTTCCGCTAAGTAATTTAGTTTCAAACAATTCCTCCCCCAATGACGAAAGTGAAGCATCATTGTTTTGAACTGAATCGCAACTAAATCCTTGTAGCCCATATATCTCAATCACTTTACTTAATTTAAAATCTAAACTACTTGAAAACGCGTTAAACGATAATATAGTGCAAAGGAAAATAAAACATCTCATTATCTATCTCTAAATTTATGTTGATAAGCTAGTTGTTCTGCCGGCTTTTGATTAATCTCAAGAGCTATTAGTCCTAACCCAGACAAGCTGTATTCCGATACGCCACTAGATAGCATGTACTTCCTTAATTTATCGTAATCATGACAATCTAATAATTGGATATCACTCGATTTTTTTAAATTGTTATCTTTTTGTTGTTCTATATACCAGTTGCTATCCATAGCAAAAGCACATTGAAGAGTGAGCTTCATATACACATTTTTATTGGTTTGGTAAACAAACTCAGGCACAAAAACCTCTTTCAATAGATATGTACAAGCTAACAATATGACACTAAGTTTAAAAACAATATTCAATATTTTCATTGAATAAGAATCCCAAGAGCGTTAAGAACTTGCATGTCTAATTTTTCCTTAACTTGTTGCCCAATATTCATTCGGTATAAATTAACAGCATCCCTTGTTCCTTTTCCCATAACACCATCAAGATTCCCGTCATATAAATTTAAAGCTGATAAAGTTAACTGAACTCTTAAAATTATATTTTTACGTTTGTCTTTATCTGACATAACTTTTTTAAAGTTATTTTCATCAGATGAAGGAATTGTCTCTTTAGGTCTTTTAGGTTGCCCTAATGGGTCTGAAGAAACAGGAGGTGTATAAGTACGAGCTGGTGCAGTTCTGGGAGCTGGTGCTGGAGCTTTATATCCACCACCAGAAGATGATCTGTGAGACGAGTGTGATGCATGGCTTCTATGAGCGGCTAAATATATTGGTAATTCTCCTGTATTTAATGGAGCTGTTTCGACTTCATCCAAAAAATCAAATTCTGTTGAATGTACTACCTCTACATCATCACTAGCGTTAACCCCTAGGGCGGCAAAACCGGTAAAAAGCTTAACTAAACTGCTTACTTTTTTCATAATATTCTTCCTTCTGGATTAATCCATTTATCTTTAATAGAAGTGAAAAAGCCACCACAATCATTTTTTAGGGCGCAAGAAAAACACGCCTCTTCATATACATTTTTCCAATCACTAATCGTTTTTTTTGCATAGTGATGAACTTCTTTTGGAATATGACACAATGGATAATTAAACAAAGAAACATCAACACCAAACCTCTTACCCATTAAACATGATTTCACTAATTCCTCATGATAGGCACTTGGAGCGATATAAAGTTCAGACCAATTCTTCTTAGCCCAGCCAGTTTGCTCAAGACTCATTATTGAAATACTTGCAATGCGATTAAAACAAGAGAGCGCCAATTCGATTATTGAAGAAATTTCTGTATAATTTAATTGAGTTGGAATAATCCTAAGCTCAATTTCAATACCTGCATTACTTGCATTTATAAGACCTGCGATAGTTTCAGACCAAGCCCCTTTACTTTGAACTAACTTGTCATGAACTTTACTACTTGTCCCGTATAAAGGCACCCCAACCATTACAAACCTTTCTGTATTCATTTTGTAAAAGTCATCAACAAACGACTTTTTACTGAATGCTCTTCCGTTACTCAATATATGCAGTGGAGTTTTATTTCCAAATTGATTTAAAACTTTAAAAAAATTAAGAATATATTTGGGAATTAATAATGGCTCTCCTCCTGAGATACCTATTACTTTTTTAGAATTAAAAGCAATAATAGCCTGTGCAGCATATGCAAACAAAATTTCATCGTTAACATTTCTTGGTGGCTGAGAGCAAAATAGACATAGATTATCGCATCTTTCAGTTACTAAGAGCGTATTAGCATTGGCAGATTGACTTAGAGCAACTCGAACCTTACCTCTTCCATCTGCATAGACGACATCCCCATGTTCAGTCCAATCATCAATCCTCTCATCATTAATTCGAAGTAATTGCTCGTCAGAATCACCAATCGAATTTATATATACCTTAGGGAGTAATGAACTGATACTTGTATCTTTTCGCTTTAATATTTGTATAGGGCCGAATACCCCTTTTAAAGAATCATTATAAAATGAATCTTCTCTTAAAGGAGAGGTCATAACCATCCTTCCAGAATTGACTTATTGTCATCATCTTTTAGTAGCTCGAAAACAAAGTCGAAAACGCTCTTGTGGAGTTGGCAGAATCGAGAATTAGATTTATTCCCAATAGGCTCCCCAAACTCTTGTAAATGATAAATTGGGTCTGAACCGCAACTTCCTTGATAAACGCAATCGGCACAGCCTGGTACATCAAAGTTAAATGAACTTACTAACATTTCTTCCGAAAAATCGGTGTCTAATATTTGATTATCTTTATTAATATTACCCATAATCAGATCATTAAATCCGTATTTACGATAGACCATTCTAGCTTCGTCGCTCCCAAAAATATTTCCAGTATAATCAATCAGAATACTATTTTTTGCATAACCTGCAGGAGCCATTAAATCAACATACATTCCATCTTTTGAATTTATCAATCGCTTAAAATGGATAAGTAAAAAATGCTCAATTATCCGAACACCTTGTTTATTTTCTTTCAAAACTCGATAGATTAACTTCCTATAGAAACCCATAAACTCGCTAATAGTTATATCTTTTGCTTGTTTAGGTATAGCAAAACCATAAGAACTTACTGGCCTTACAAACATTTCATTCAAACCTAAAGCAAGGTGTGTATCAACCAACTCATCGAAACCTAATAAGCCATCGTGAGTTACAGTTGTCACCGTTCCTATTTTTCCTTTCCCAAGCCTATAGTCAACTCTCTGGATGTTTTTTTGAGTTAATTCAAATGAGTCTTTTGTAATAAGTTTTCTATGCCTATTATGTGCTTTTTTGCCAGCATCAATGCTAGTGGAAAAGTTGATACCTTTCCCTTCACACCAATCTAATATATCTTCATTTATTAATGATAAGCTCGTCGCGACTACAATAGAAAAATCATCCATCGTAATTTCTTTTTCCATTTTTTTATAAAATTCTTTTATAAATTCAAATGCAAGAAGGGGCTCCCCACCTTGGAATTCTATTTTGTATGGAGGCAATTCAATTTTTCTAATAAACTTAATCAAAGAAGGTATTGCTGAAAGGGGTAAATCAAATCCATCGACATCTTGATTTACTCGACTCACCTGACAGTAAGTGCAATGATGATCACACCTTAATGTTGGGACTATCATTATTAGTCTTGGGCTAGATAAGTCTTTGTGAATACTTTTTGTAAATGAGGATGCTGTTAATTGAGCTTTTGTGTCAAAATCTTCTGATGTAGATATAAAAAGTTTACTTTCAAGAGATTTAATAGATTCAGAATCCAAGCTAGTAGGATTATTTACTAATTTGTCTAAATCATCATAACTGGGCAGGACGTGATAAATATTTGCAAGGTTAGAAATAAGTACACTGTTGCCTTTTAACTGTCTAAAGTTAAAAGGCAAAAGGGAATAATCACTCATCAGAACTCAAATCCTTTAAAGATTTACGAATAATTGCTTGCTTTAATGCATTGGTTTTACTATCTAAAACATCTCGCAATATATAATCATTTAATGACTTTTCAAATTGATGTTTGACCTCATCACACTCTTTAGTTTTTTTGTCGATTTCAAAAGAAACTTCCCACATATCCCCTTGGTCACTTAAAGACCATATTGTAGAGCTAGGCACCCAATAAAGAGCTTTTCTTAATGCAACTTCAGATACATTAGTCTTCAGATAACTTAGAATCAATTAGTTGACTCCTTCCAGCTACGGGCCTTATCCGAATAGAATTCAACGTAAGAGTGGTAGAGACTGTTTGTATAATACCACTTAACAAATGAAGAGCTATTATCGATGTTTTTAGGTTCGCCCAATAAATTTCTAACTTGAGAATGCGACATCCCTTTCTTTAATTTTCTCCAAACAACTTTTGAATTATATATGTTGTTATTCTGAAGCTTAACTGGATTTTCTAATTTTTTAACTCTTTTCTCTAAATTCAAAACATGTGAATTTAAGCTGATTACAAGTCGCTTTAACTCATCAACCTCATTAGCATTAACTGATGGTAGTAACATTAAAAATAGTGCGAAACATAAAGCTTTTTCCATGACTAAAACTCCATTTACTTGGGTGCTTCTGTTGAAAAAATTCTCTTATTGAGAATCATATATATTAAACGAGTTGTTTTATATAACTTAGTCTTAACTTAAACCATGATATTACTAAGGTTATCAATGTTTGTCGCACTATTTATTGTACTAATGCACCAAAGCTTTAGCTTGTCGAACAAAATGGAGGATACTGAAGGGGCTTGAAGCTATTAATTAGTAATGCCCCCACTATAGTGGTTAACGTATCACGTAAATTTTTATTTTTCTGAGTTCATACACCATGCGAGTCTGCGCCCCTGCACACACAGTTACTAGGGGGAAGTCCCAAATGAGCATTTTCGGCAATCACAAACTAGTTAGAAAGAGCCTTATAAACGGTTGTACGAGAACAATTGAGTTGTTTAGCTATTTGAGATTTATTAATACCTTCTTTTGCAAGCACACAGATATTTTCATTTAATTCTATATTAACTGGTTTGCCTTTATATTTTCCTTTCAGTTTTGCTATCGCTATACCTTCACGTTGACGCTCAAGCATCATAGAACGCTCAAATTGATAGATACCACCTAACATTGTGAGCATGAGTTGCTGCATTGGATTATCTTCGCCAGTGAACGTTAGCGATTCTTTGTGAAATATAAGCTTAACGCCTTTATCAGTTAACTCCTTAACTAAAGTGAGAAGATTTTCAGTATTACGAGCCATTCGGCTTATGTCATGCACATGAACCGTATCGTCTTTTCTTACAAATTTTATAAGCTCCTTTAGTGCAGGTCGGTTTGTATCTTTACCGCTACACTTATCAGTGAACATTTCATCTAGTGGAATTTCATTTAATTGTCGTTCCGTGTTTTGTTCGATTGTCGAAACACGAATATACCCGATTTGTTTGCCACTCATATTTATTCCTTGGAAAGTGTTCACTTTAAGTCTTAGATATCACTACAATATACGTACACTTAATTAAATACAACTTAAAATGAACACAATAGCAATTTATGATGAACGTACACTTTGACTATGCCTTAAACGTACAATCAGTAAGTCTAACTCATCTTCCGCACCTGTTTTAGGAATATATTTCCCTATAAACATCACCTAAACAGTCAATTATAACTTGATGTCGCTCTTTCCAATTAACCACCATTGGCGTCTGATCTTCTAAGTAAATAAT
>JBLIEW010000049.1:0-36378 GCA_047633255.1 Colwellia sp. | reverse complement strand
AACGTATATTGAGCGAGAAAGGCTTTAATTTTGATATGGCAACGCCTGTTGTTGTTTCAGGCAAAAACCATACTATTCACCATAAATCAAAAGGCCCTATCGTAATAATTTCACTAAAAGGTGAAGCAGGTCGAGCTTATATTGAATTTAGTTTTGATGACTAATATTATCTAACGCTAATTTAGTCTCAGACCACTCACTTCTTTTTAATAACTTATACGAAGATCATGTTATTGAAAAAAGTGACTGAAAGCAGCCAAAAGACGGATGGTTCCGTTACGCTGCTCAAAGCATAACGGCTAGTAACCTGACTATAAAGGCTAATCTTCCTCTAACACATGTGGCCCGGCGTAATTATCAAAACGTGAGTATGCCCTTGGAACGTTAAAGCAACACGACCAAATAGAAGGTTCCGTTACGCTGCTTAAAGCATAATGGCTAGTAACCTGACTATAAAGGCTAATCTTCCTCTAACACATGTGGCCCGGCGTAATTATCAAAACGTGAGTATTGCCCTTGGAACGTCAGTGGAACGCGACCAAATAGAAGGTTCCGTTACGCTGCTTACAACATAACGGATAGTATTTTCACAATAATAATTAATCTTCCTCTAACACATGTGGCCCGGCGTAATTATCAAAACGTGAGTATTGCCCTTGGAACGTCAGTGGAACGCGACCAATTGGTCCGTTACGCTGCTTACCAATAATAATTTCAGCCATACCTTTATATTCGCTATCATCGTGATAAACCTCATCACGATAGATAAACATAATTAAATCGGCATCTTGCTCAATTGCACCAGACTCACGTAAATCTGAGTTAATTGGACGCTTATCTGAGCGTTGCTCCAAGCCACGGTTAAGCTGAGAAAGAGCCACTACAGGAACTTTTAATTCTTTCGCTAAGGCTTTTAATGAACGTGATATTTCAGCAATTTCTAAGGTACGGTTATCTGAAAATTGCGGTGCTCGCATTAGCTGTAAGTAATCAATCATGATCATAGAAATACCACCATGATCGCGATGGATACGCCTTGCTCTTGAACGTACTTCTGTCGGTGTTAAACCTGCAGCATCATCGATAAACATTTTACCATTTTCAATTAACAGCCCCATGGTAGAAGACAATCTAGCCCAATCTTCATCGTCTAATTGACCTGTACGAATTTTAGTTTGATCAATTCGACCCAAAGACGCTAACATCCTCATCATGATTTGATCTGCCGGCATCTCTAAACTAAAGATCAGCGCAGGCTTATCTTGCGTCATAGCGGCATGTTCTGCCAAGTTCATCGCAAATGTTGTTTTACCCATCGATGGACGCGCAGCAACAATAATTAAATCTGACTGTTGCAAACCTGCCGTCATTTTATCTAAATCTGTAAAACCACTTGGCACACCTGTTACACCACCGGTATCGGTAGAGCAGAGCTTTTCAATTCTATCGACTGTTTTTTCTAAAACGGTGTGAATACTCTCCGGACCTTCAGATTTACTGGCACGTTTTTCAGCAATAGCAAAGACCTTAGTTTCGGCAAAATCAAGTAATTCGGCACTGCTTCGCCCTTGAGTATCATATCCCGCCTCAGCAATTTCATTCGCCACGCTGATCATTTCACGTGTAACCGCTCGTTCACGAACAATATCAGCATAGGCAGTGATATTCGCTGCACTTGGCGTGTTTTTCATCATTTCAGCAAGATAAACAAAGCCACCAGCATCATCTAGCTTTTGATCGTTTTCTAACGCTTCTGACAAAGTGATTAAATCAACTGGCTCACCTAATTCAATTAAAGCGCCAATGGTTTCAAAAATTAGTCGATGTGAACGACTATAAAAATCTGCAGCCACGGTTTTTTCAGTTACCCGATCCCACGTTTCATTATCGAGTAACAATCCCCCTAACACTGACTGTTCAGCTTCTAAAGAATGCGGTGGTGTTTTTAATTCATCAATTTGCTTGTCTTTGATAAATTGCCTTTCTTTGGCAAATTTACCGAATTTTTTATCTGCCATTTACTTAGCCTTAGAGTGAGTATGAGAGTGAAAAATTTTAGGAGAGCTAATGTAGCAGAAATTAGGATAAAAATAGAGAGCCAAAGAAAGAAAAACGGCATCTATTTAGCTTTGTCCGAGGGAGCGGTAATGATATATATCCACTCCACTTGATATTGAGCATAAAGTCTAAGTTATTAACTCTACCACCTGAATATAACAAAAAATGAGCCAGTGTCTTATTTTTAACTCAAAACTCCCAATCAATTGATTTAAAGCATTATGATCGCATTTTTTTATGTTTAAGCTTTACATGTACCACAACTAGTTTATATTTATATAAGCTCTATAAATATAAGTGAATAGGGTGTTAAAAATATTGAACCCTGTAAGTTTTTCTTAGCAGGTGGGTAAAATAACCCGTTTAAAACATATAAAACGCAACATTATTTTACATTTACCAAAATATGTCGCATATTAGCCGCAGCCCCCGTAGAAATTAATGGAAATTATTACTATGAAAAACTTAAACGCAATGAACAAAATGACTAACAAAGCCCAAAAAGGTTTTACTCTTATTGAATTAATGATCGTTGTAGCGATTATCGGTATTTTAGCGGCTGTAGCACTACCTGCTTATCAGACTTATACACAGAAAGCCCGCTATTCTGAGGTAACCACAGCTGTTGGCGCGTTGGTCACAGCCATAGAAGTTTGTGTGCAAACGGGTGAACAAGGTTGTGGTACACAAGGTACTGGCGGAATACCTGCTGCACCTGCTGCCACAGATAACTTAACTTCAACGGTGATAACTTCGGGCACTGCTGCCAGTGGGCCTATTTTAATAACTGGTACGGGAACAACTGCTGCCGGTGGCTACACTTATACGATGTCAGGAGCGGTTGCATCTGGAGTTATAACCTGGACACCAGGTGGTACTTGTGGCGCGGTTGGTTTTTGTCAAGACTAATCTAGTGTAAACAAATAGGCTTACTATTTATTATTCTAATTTTAAATATAGTATCAAAAGAATATAAATTAATTGATTTGTCTTTATAAAGGCTCCTACGGGAGTTTTTTTATTGCCAAAAATAAAGTATCAGTTAAAAGCACCAACTAAAGTAAAAATTTTGTTCTTTTCAGCAAAATTACGTTACACTAAAATTTAACGTGTTCATTGTTTTTATTCAAAAGGTTATGTTAAAAATCTATGAAAGGACATCACCAACAATCAAGTGTTTTATCCGCTTTATCTAAAGAACACTTAGTTTCCTTTAACAGCATTGATGATATTTGTGCCGATTATATTGGTAAAAATAAACCTTTTATTCGTTTTCTTGTTGAAGATAAAAATATTGATGGCAAAGACATTGCCAAAGTCCTCTCCAATAAATTTGGTTATCCTTATATTCAGTTGGCTAATTTTGATACTAGCTTAGTACCTGATGGCGTACGTAATGAAAAGCTGATCACCAAACATAATGCTTTACCGTTATTTCTTCGAGGAAAAGTATTATTTGTCGCTATGTCCGACCCAACCAATATTGATGCCTTAGAAGAAATTCAATTTAATACCGGTTTTAGTACCGAGCTGGTATTAACTGATGAACACGGCTTACAAGGTTGCATAGAAAAAGTATTGGAAGATGAAAGTGATGCCCTTGATATTACTGATATTGATGCCGCAGAGCTTTCTGGCTTAGAAGTACAAGAAGATAAAAAAGAAGATGACGTTCAAAACGGTCAAGATGACGCCCCTATCGTGGTCTTCATCAATAAAATTTTACTTGATGCCATAAAAAAAGGTGCTTCAGATTTACATTTTGAACCTTATGAAAAGTCTTTTCGTATTCGCTTTCGAATTGATGGCATATTATCTGAAATTGCCCGCCCACCGGTAAGTTTATCGTCACGTATGGCAGCTAGGTTAAAAGTTATGTCAAGGCTTGATATTGCTGAGCGCCGTGTTCCCCAAGATGGCCGCATAAAACTCGCATTATCAAAGAAAAAATCCATTGATTTTCGTGTTAGCACCTTACCCACAATGTGGGGTGAAAAAATTGTAATGCGTATTCTTGATTCCTCTAGCGCCATGTTAGGAATTGACATGCTTGGCTATGATCCTGCACAGAAAGCAATTTATATGGCGGCACTAGAGCAGCCTCAAGGCATGATTTTAGTAACAGGCCCTACAGGCTCGGGGAAAACAGTTTCTTTATATACTGGTTTAAATATTTTAAATACCCAAGAGCGTAATATCTCTACCGCAGAAGATCCGGTAGAAATTAACCTTGAAGGGATTAATCAAGTTCAAATTAACAATCGTGCTGGTTTAACTTTTCCTAGTGCATTACGATCTTTTTTACGACAAGATCCTGACATTGTTATGGTAGGTGAAATACGAGATTTAGAAACAGCTGAAATATCAATAAAAGCAGCACAAACTGGCCATTTGGTATTATCTACTCTACATACTAACTCTGCTGCTGAAACGCTTACCCGTTTACTGAATATGGGCGTACCTTCATACAATGTTGCCAGCTCTGTTACCATTATTATTGCCCAACGTTTAGCAAGGCGTTTATGTCCGCAATGTAAAACCTATGAAAAGCTGTCAGAAGCACAATTGGCTGAGCAGGGCTTCCCAATAGAACAGTTAAGTGAAATAAAGCTATTTAAGCCCGTAGGATGCGAACAATGTACTGGCGGCTATAAAGGCCGCGTAGGTATTTATGAAGTGATAAAGATTAGTCCAACAATTGCGTCTATTATTATGGAAGGGGGTAATTCCTTAGATATTGCCAAGCAATGTCAAAAAGAAGGTTATAACAACCTACGCCAATCCGGATTAATAAAAGCGATGAATGGCATGACAAGCCTTAAAGAAATAAACCGCGTAACCAGTTCATAACCAATATATGATAAAGTAAGTTAGGTATCTCTATGGCAACAGCAAAGGCAAAAAAGAGCACTCCCAAGATAAAACCTTTAGACGTTTTTATCTGGCATGGTGTTAACCGTAAAGGTAAAAAAATTAACGGTGAGCTGTCAGCTAATAATGTTATAGAATTAAAAGCTCAGTTACGTAAGCAAGGCATCACGCCAAGTAAGGTGAAGAAAAAAGCTAAGCCACTTTTTGGTTTAGGCGGCGATAAGGCCATTACCCCTGGTGATATTGCAGTAATATCACGACAAATAGCGACCATGTTGGGAGCCGGCGTCCCTTTAGTACAAACTATAGAAATGATTGGTAAAGGCCACAACAATGGCAATATGCAAAAAATGTTAGCTGACATTGGACACAAACTATCTTCGGGTATTCCTTTATCAGAATGCTTACGTGATCACCCTCGATATTTTGATGATCTTTATTGTGATTTAGTGGCTTCGGGTGAACAGTCCGGTTCGTTAGAAACAATTTATGACAGAATCGCGACCTACAAAGAAAAGGGTGAGGCGTTAAAAGCCAAAATAAAAAAAGCCATGACCTACCCAATAGCAGTATTAGTTATTGCCGGTATTGTTACCTCTATATTATTAATTTTTGTTGTTCCAGTATTTCAAGAAATATTTGCCGGTTTTGGCGCTGAATTACCTGCTTTTACCCTTTTTGTTGTAGGTATATCTGATTTTATGGTCGCTTATTGGCATCTAGGCTTAGGTGCTATTTTTGCTTCCATCTTTTTGTTTAAGCGCGCCCATAGAAATAGCCTAAAGTTACGTGACCAAGTTGATAAGCAAATACTAAAACTTCCTGTTATTGGTGATTTATTAAAAAAAGCAGCGGTTGCCCGTTATGCCCGTACTTTATCTACCACTTTCGCGGCAGGCGTCCCCTTAATTGATGCCTTAGAGTCGGCTGCTGGTGCTGCTGGTAATGCAGTATTTAGAGATGCGATCCTTGAGGTACGTGCTGAAGTAACGTCGGGCATGCAAATGAACTTAGCTATGAGAAATTGTAATATATTTCCTGATATGGTTATTCAAATGGTAGCTATTGGTGAAGAGTCTGGCGCTGTTGATGAAATGCTGTCTAAAGTAGCTAATGTCTATGAGTCTGAGGTAGATAATGCCGTTGACAATTTAACGGCACTGTTAGAACCTATGATTATGGCAGTATTGGGCGTAGTGATTGGCGGGTTAATTATTGCCATGTATCTACCCATATTCCAAATCGGTATGATTGTATAACCAAATAGTTATATAAGATCAGAGTAAGATTCAAGTTTCCCTTTACCCTTTATAACCTGTGTTTCATAAAAAAGCTCCTAAGTCATGTAGGTTTAGGAACCTTTTTAGTTATCATTTATAGTTTGTTATTTTTTAATTGAGTAGTTTATGTTTGACCAAACCCTAGTGTTTTTCCAGCAGTCTCCTGCTGCCTTTCAACTCTTTGTGGTAATTTTTTCCCTGATTATTGGTAGTTTTTTAAATGTCGTAATCTATCGTTTGCCCAAAATGATGCACAATAATTGGTACCTTGAGTGTCGTGAATTCTTAGCGGATGAAGTTAACTCGATTCCAGCTAAAAAAATAACTGAACTCACGCTATCAAAACCTGATTCTACTTGCCCTAAGTGCCAACATAAAATTCGTTATTACGAAAACATCCCCGTTATTAGTTGGTTATTCCTTAAAGGTAAATGTGGCCAATGTAAAAATAATATTTCCATTCGTTACCCCTTAGTTGAGGCAACCACAGCACTATTGAGTTTAGTGATAGCAACACATTACGGTGTTTCTTTCCAAACTTTACTTTTATTGATACTCACCTGGGGCTTAGTCTGTTTAACGCTTATCGATTTTGATCATATGTTACTACCAGATCAAATTGTGATGCCACTTTTGTGGTTAGGTTTATTGGTTAATATTACTGGAACGTTTGTGCCTCTTACTGATGCTGTTATTGGTGCTGCTGTTGGGTACATGAGCCTATTTAGTGTATTTTGGCTGTTTAAGTTATTCACCGGTAAGGAAGGTATGGGCCATGGCGACTTCAAACTATTTGCTTTATTTGGCGCTTGGATTGGTTGGCAATTACTCCCCATTCTTATTTTAATGGCCTCTGTTGTGGGTGCCATTATTGGCATTTCATTAATGTTATTTAAAAACCATACACGTGAACAAGCTATTCCCTTTGGTCCTTATCTAGCCATAGCAGGTTGGATCACTGTATTATGGGGTGATGGAATTTGGTCATGGTATATTGTTCAAATTAGTTAAAGGTTATTAAAGGGTGTTATGTCTGATTTTATTGTTGGTTTAACCGGTGGTATTGGTAGTGGTAAAACAACCATTGCCAACCTCTTTGCTGAACATAATATAACTATTGTTGATGCTGATATTGTTGCTCGTGATGTTGTGGCAATAGGCAGCCCTGCTCTTGGTCATATTAGTCAGCACTTTGGACCAAATTTTATTCAAGCCGATGGCCAACTTGATAGAGCATTACTTCGCAAACAAATATTTAGTAATAACAAAGATAAATTATGGTTAAATAACCTGCTTCACCCCCTCATTGGAGAACAGCTGATTGCACAGATGAAAGCGGCTAAAAGTGAATACTGCTTATTAGTTGCCCCACTGTTAATTGAAAATGATTTAATTACGCTAGTTAATCGTGTTCTCGTTATTGATGTCAGTGAAACAACCCAAATAAGCAGAACAACTAAACGCGATAATAATAGTGTGGAGCAAGTTCAAGCCATAATAGCCAGTCAAGCGAACAGAAAAGTTAAGCAAGACCATGCAGATGATCTATTAAACAATGATTGCCATTCACTAGAAGAACTAAAAGGTATGGTTGATAAACTACATCAACATTATTTAACCTTGGCAGCCAGACGCCACTAGAGTAATAAGGGGTCTACCCAAGCCACTCAAATCGTATCAAATAACCCTATTCAACGAATATGAGTTTAGGTTGTAAAAATAATCTACAAATAATTCGCCATTTTAATTATCTATCGTTACTATAGCGTTACCCTATAAAGTAAATAATTTTAATTTTTAAAGCTTTTTGCATGACAACAATATTATATGAACATCCGCTTAATGAGCGTATTCGTAACTATCTGAAACTTGAGCAATTATTTTCTCAAGCCCACAGTTGTGCCAACACCGATATTCAGACTAACCACCAAGTGTTTTTTAATGCCTTATTTGCCATTGTTGACACCTTAGAGCGTAGTGATATTAAAGGTGATTTAATTAAAGATTTAGAAAAGTTACAACAAAATTTAGTAATATGGTCACAATCACCTGATATTGATACCAGTGCACTAGAAGACAATTTACGTGAAACAGTGAAATTAAGCTGTCAATTAAAAGCTTATAATCAAACTTGGTATCAGCTTAAGGAGAACAAATTACTTGCCAGCTTAAAACAACGTTTTGCTATTCAAGGGGGTAATTCAAGTTTTGATCTGCCACAATTACAATTCTGGCTGCACCAACCGACAGAACAAGTAGCAACCCAAATAAAGCATTGGTTATCATTGCTAACCAATATTAAAAACTCGCTTGCTTTAGTGCTTAAATTTATCCGCCAACGAGCAGAGTTTAAGTTAATAGAAACAGAAAGTGGTTTCTATCAAGACAGTGGTGAAGGTTTACTGTTATTACGTATTAAAATATCTCAACATGCTCAATATTACCCAACTATAAGTGGTAATAAATTTCGTTACTCAATTCGTTTTATGTTGCCGTGTGAGATAAGTGGTCGTCGGTATTCAAACCAAGCAACTAAGTTTCAGCTGGCTTGTTGTTAGTTAGTTTCCATCGATAAATAATAACGCTATAATAGTGACTATAATCATTTATTAATTCTGATAAACACATGACCTTAAAAGTTTCCTGCCCTAACTGTGATAAACCAGTGACTTGGTGTAAAGAAAGTGAATTCCGACCTTTTTGCTGTAAACGTTGCCAGTTAATTGATCTAGGTGAATGGGCTGATGAAGGCCATAAAATATCACAGTCTATACAAGGCGAATCGCCATTAACTGAAGAAATGCTTGATGCATTAGAAGGTGAGTTTTTGTTAAATAATAAGTTCTTTGTTGAGCCTGAATAAATCTTGATGGGACTTTATTAGGATCGTGGTGGGCGACAGCTGAGAAACTACAGCTAAGAGCTACGGGCTATAATCTTAGCTATGATGGCTTCATTAGCTTTTGGAAAATCTAACTTTTTAAATTCTTTAAGCGCAAACCAACTTTGCTCTTGCCCTTCTTGAGCGCTTGGTTCGCCAATATAATTATCAACAACAAACACCTCTAAGCATACTTTTTTATCGCCATAGTCATGCTCAATAGTCATTAGTCGCTGACAACTTAATACGTCAATATTTACTTCTTCCTTAAGCTCTCTTGCAAGCGCTTGAGCAATAGTTTCACCTTTTTCCACCTTACCACCAGGAAACTCCCACTTACCACCTTGATGGGCATTATCAAGACGCTTGGTGAGAAAATATTGCGTTTGGTTAGTTTTATTCACAGATGTGATAACACCAACAGCAACGTGGACAGATTTAGACATACATTTTTTTGATCTTTATTAGGTTCAGGACTAATACTTTTTCAACCGAATAAGCGTACTTCGACAACTCGTTCCTCGCGCTCAGCATGAACGGAAGACGTTATCATCGCTCCGTACTTCCCTGCGAGAGCTCAGTTCGAGTATTACCGTTCGAGTATTACCGTTCGTCCTGAGCCTGTCGAAGGAAGCCTGTCGAAGGAAGCCTGTCGAAGGAAACTTATACTCCGACAGCTCGTTTCTCACGCTCAGTATGAACTCAAATCGATTGTTAACTCAATTTACCATGACATTGTTTGTATTTTTTACCTGAGCCACAAGGACAAGGTTCATTACGCCCAACACGTGGCATTTGAGGTTTTTGATCAAGACTGTCAGTACTTTGATGTTGAAATTCTTTAGGTGTTTCTGATTTTCTATGTTGCTCTTCTACCGCTTCTACATCAGATTCGGCTTGAATTTGAACTTTAGATAAAATACCCACAACATCATATTTTAAGTGATCTAACATTTCTGCAAATAACTCAAACGATTCTCTTTTATATTCTTGTTTAGGGTTTTTCTGTGCATGAGCACGTAAGCCAATACCTTGGCGTAAATGATCCATTGCCGCTAAATGCTCTTTCCAATGGGAGTCTAAACTCTGCAGCATAACCGCTTTCTCAAATTGGCGTAAAACATCAGCACCAACCATCTCTTCTTTATCTTTATAAAGCTGTTCAAATTCAACAATGATTTTTTCACGCAAGCTTTCTTCATGAAGTTTTTTATCTTCTTCAAGCCATTTCGCTACAGGTAAATGGGTATTCAATTCACCTTTTAGCTGCTCTTCAAGGGCGGTAATATCCCACATTTCAATTAATGATTGCGGTGGAATATGTTGATCGATAATACCCGTGATAACGTCAGTACGAATAACGCTGACCACTTCGCCTATTTCAGCTTCATCAAGTAATTCATTACGTTGTTCGTAAATAACACCACGTTGATCGTTGGCCACGTCATCATATTCTAATAACTGTTTACGCATATCAAAGTTACGACCTTCAACTTTACGTTGAGCATTTTCAATACTACGAGTCACCCAAGGGTGTTCAATCGCTTCACCTTTCTCCATACCTAATTTACGCATCATATTTGAAATACGTTCAGAGGCAAAAATACGCATCAATGAATCTTCCATTGATAGATAAAAACGTGTTGCGCCGGCATCACCTTGACGACCTGAGCGACCACGAAGTTGGTTATCGATACGGCGAGATTCATGACGTTCAGTCGCAACTATTTTCAAGCCACCTAACTCAAGTACACGTTCATGATCAAGTTTCCATTGTGCTTTAAGTTTTGCAATTTGCTCTTCCGTAGGTTCTTTATTTCCTTTAGATAAAGCAGCAATACCCGCGTCTAAATTACCACCAAGTACAATATCAGTACCACGACCAGCCATGTTTGTCGCAATGGTTACCGCACCTTCTTTACCTGCATCAGCAACAATTTCAGCTTCTTGTTCATGAAATTTAGCATTAAGTACTTTATGCTTAATTTTAGCTTTCTTCAAAAAGCCAGATAAGAGCTCTGATGTTTCAATAGTGATTGTACCGACTAATACTGGCTGACCGCGTTCAACACAATCTTTAATATCGTCTAATATCGCTTCAAATTTTTCTTCTGTCGTTAGATAGATCAAATCAGACATATCTTTACGAATCATAGGCTGGTTAGTCGGGATAAGAACAGTTTCTAAGCCATATATATGTTGAAATTCAAATGCTTCAGTATCAGCAGTACCGGTCATACCCGACAGTTTTTCATATATTCTGAAGAAGTTTTGGAAGGTAATTGAAGCCAGGGTCTGGTTTTCATTTTGAATATTCACCCCTTCTTTCGCTTCTATTGCTTGATGTAAACCTTCGGACCAGCGACGACCTTCCATCGTACGGCCGGTGTGTTCATCAACAATAACGATTTCGTCATCTTTTACTATGTAATCAACATCTTTAATAAATAGTTTATGGGCGCGTAACGCTGCCATAACATGGTGTAACAGGGTAATGTTGGAGGCTGAAAATAAAGTATCACCTTCTTGCAAGAAACCTTTTTCCCGCATGATGTTTTCAATCAGAATTTGACCACGTTCGGTTAAGTATACCTGCTTAGCTTTTTCATCAACGGTATAATCACCTTCAACAAAACCTTCCGATTGACCAGTTTCTTTATCTTTATCTTCTTCACTTTGCACTTCAAGTGATGGCACAATGACATCAATCGCTTTATAAAGCTCAGAGCTATCTTCTGCTTGCCCTGAAATAACCAAAGGAGTACGTGCCTCATCAATTAGAATTGAATCAACTTCATCGACAATTGCAAAGTTTAATTTTTTCTGAGCACGTTCATCTGGTGAAAACACCATGTTGTCACGTAAATAATCAAAACCAAATTCGTTATTAGTGCCGTAAGTCACATCGGCTTGATAGGCTGCTTGCTTATCTTCTGGTGCCATACCCGCAACATTACAACCAACAGTCATCCCTAAAAAAGCAAATAAAGGACGACTCCAATCGGCATCACGTGTTGCAAGATAATCATTAACGGTAATAACATGCACACCGCCACCCGTTAAGGCATTTAAATAAGAAGGTAATGTCGCCGTAAGCGTTTTACCTTCACCGGTACGCATTTCAGCAATTTTACCGTCATTTAATACCATACCGCCAATCATCTGTACGTCAAAGTGACGCATTTGGAAAACGCGTTTACTGGCTTCACGAACAACCGCGAATGCTTCAGGCAATATTTGTTCTAATGTTTCATTATTGGCTAAACGTTCTTTGAATTCATTTGTTTTTGCTTTTAATTCATCATCACTTAGTGCTTCTAAAATCGGCTCTAATGCAGTTATTTTTTTTACTTCTTTGCCCATTTGTTTTAATAATCTATCGTTACGACTACCAAACATTTTTGTCAACAATTTTACAAACATCTTATTTGACCATTTTGTGATATTTGGTAGGCAAACTATTTTGCATACCATGTGAATTTAATTATAAATTTTTAACCGTATTTATATACTTAATTTATATGCTTAGATTACAATTGCATTATTCTGAATCACTGTCCTTCCGTTGACTATTTCGCTTTGCGATAAACAAATTTAATTGGGTCTATTTGTTTATTGTTACGCAAAATCTCATAATGTACATGAGGTCCAGTTGACCGTCCGGTACTTCCCATTCGAGCTATTACTTGTCCTTTAACTACGACATCACCGATATTAACCAATAACTTTTTATTATGTCCATAACGTGTTTTTAAACCATCGCCATGGTTAATTTCTATCAATAGACCATAGCCGTACCGATCATCAGCCCAACTAACAACGCCTGATGCGGTGGCGATAATCTCTCCATCTTCCTTTCCCGCAAAATCAATACCTTTATGCATCGATGGTCTGCCATTAAAGGGATCTTTACGTAGTCCAAAATAAGAAGATAGCCAGCCTTTAGTGATAGGTCGACCAGATAAATAACGTGTATTTTCTATATGGTGCCCTAATGTTAAAGATTCAAGCATAGTTAACTGATTTTCTTTATGATTTAGTGAACTTTCTAATTGTGTAATTTCAACCAGTAATTGCGTAAAAGACTTTCTACTGTTCTCACCACGTGTTGCAGAAGGCCCACCACTTGGCGGTAGTTTGTTAAAATCAAATTCTTGTTCAGGAATATTGGCGTTATCTGCTAAGCGGCCACCTAAAGCATTTAGTCGCAGTACATGACTTTGTAATTCTGCCAACTTCATCGTTAATGCCGTTAATTGTTGCTTTTTTAATTCAACATTCTTTAGTTCTTCTGCCGTAATAGCTCTGTTTTGGTTAGAACTGACGATGCTTTCACTGGCCAAATAATTTACAGTATTATTTGGCTTTTCATTCGTAGATAAAACTAAATAAACAATAACACCTGAAATCAAAGCAAATACCACGACAGCAGAAAGCCAATGCAGCTTATTTAGACACATTGAGAATCTTACATTCTTTCCTCGGTACAGTAGTGTTAAACTCATACTTACTTCTTAATGTTTTCTTTAAAACTCACAGCCTTTAAAACTAACAGCTACTAAAAATTTAGGTTAATCATTATGGCGCGCAGACCAAAAATACCCAAAGATATGTCAACGCTATTCAATTCGACGACTGGCACTTTGGCACAAATTCAGTCAAAAACCAACTCTTTGGCTTTATTGTCGGACATTGTACGACAAATATGCCCTGACCTACCAGAGGATGCGTTCAATATTGCTAATTTTGTTCAATCTACTTTAGTAATTGAGGTAAAATCACCCGTTTGGGGTCAGAGGTTACAATTTGAACGTAATAATATATGCCGACGACTCAATGAAGAAACTCAAGGCCAGTTTACTAAAATTGATATTAAAGTAAATCCTCAAGGTCACCGACAAACACCGAACCAAAAAACCTATGAATATGTTGAGTCAGCTAACAAGAAAATTTCTGTGCAAAATATTTCGATAGCAACCGCTTCACACTTATTAGACGTTGCCGAAAAAGCCCCTAAAGGGTTAAAAGAAAAACTACAAAGATTGGCTGCTAACGCAGGTAAACATAATAGAGCCTAAAAAACTAAACGAGTACCCTAAGTTCACAAAAACACCTGCTCTTTCACACCCTGTGATCGCAATAAATACCGTTCGTCCTGAACATAAAAAACCGAGTCAGTGCTCGGTTTTTTTAGTAAATAGCTGGCTTGAAATTAAAAAACAGCCGCATTAACCTCTTGATACTCTATGGGAGAAGACGTCTTATCACCTTCATAAGTAACCCATTCCCATGAATCTTTTTGTTTGAATACTTCTCTTAACAACATGTTGTTCAAACCATGGCCAGATTTAAAGGCATTTAACTCACCTAGTATACTGGCACTACCCATATATAAGTCGCCAATGGCATCAAGTATTTTATGTTTAACAAATTCATCATCGTAGCGTAATTCATTTTTATTCAGCATACGATATTCGTCAAGTACAATCGCATTTTCTAAACTACCGCCTAATGCAAGATTATGAGAACGGAGGAAATCAATATCTTTCATAAAACCAAAAGTACGCGCTCGGCTGATCTCTTTGATAAAAGAACAACTAGAGAAATCCATACTCATCGTTTGGCAGGTGTTTGCAATAACAGGATGATTAAATTCAATAGCAAAATTAACTCTAAAGCCTTCATAAGGAAGTAGCTCAGCCCATTTGTCACCTTCTTCAACACGAATTGCTTTTTTTATACGAATAAAGCGTTTGGCTACATTTTGCGTTTCTATACCAACAGACTGAACCAAGTAAACAAACGGTAAAGCGCTACCGTCCATAATGGGTATTTCAGGGGCGTCGATATCGATAATTAAATTATCGATGCCTAAACCGGCTAATGCTGATAATAAATGTTCAACGGTAGAGATTTTTACGCCTTCGTCGTTAACTAAACAAGTACACAAGGTTGTTTCACCCACAGCTTCAGGCGTTGCTTTGATATCAACTACAGGGTCAAGATCAACGCGACGAAATACAATACCGGTGTTTGCTGGTGCAGGACGGAGAGTAACCTGTACCTTTTCACCTTTATGTAACCCAACACCTACGGTTGAAACGCTTGTTTTTAGTGTACGTTGCTTAATCATATTAGCCTCGTTTTTACCTATGTTACTTATATATATGCTCTTTTCCTTTGCTCATTATGTCTAAAAACTGCATTTAAAGAGACTATAATGACCAAAGCAAATTACCTAATTTGATAGGTATGCCTTTTTTTGCTGACGTAATATAACAAAAGTAGCTAATAAAATCAAAAGTACTACTTATTACGGTTATTTTTTTGCACTTAATAACCTATTAGTGACCAGTATTAATTTGTAATCTTAGTCAAATAATTTGTAACTATTCATCAGTTACTAGTCAGCTTGCTTTCTCAAAAATGCAGGGATGTCTAAATAATTATCTAAATCTGCATGGGCAACTTTTTGAACATTACTGTCTGTCATTGCAATGGGCTCTGCAGACGCATCGACTTGTGGTGCTGCTGGCGTATAATCACCACCGACCACTCTTGGTTCAGCCATAGGGGCAGGGTTAACCAATGTAATGTCTGGTTTGATTTCTGCTCCGATACCTGTAGCAACAACCGTTACGCGAAGCTCTTCTGTCATTTCAGGGTCAATAACTGCACCAACAACTACCGTAGCGTTTTCGCTGGCAAACGCTTTTACCGCATTACCAACCGTTTCAAACTCATCAATACTAATATCCATACCTGCAGTAATATTAACTAAAATACCGCGAGCTCCGGCTAAGTCAACATCTTCAAGTAAAGGGCTAGAGATTGCTGCTTCTGCTGCTTCTTCTGCACGATCTGGACCTGAAGCAATACCAGATCCCATCATCGCAGTACCCATTTCTGACATTACCGTACGTACATCAGCAAAATCGACGTTAATTAAGCCAGGTCGAGTAATTAACTCTGCAATACCTTGTACTGCACCTAGTAAAACATTGTTAGCGGCTTTAAAAGCATCTAATAAACTTGTTCCTGGGCCGAGCACTTTTAACAGTTTTTCGTTAGGAATAGTAATTAATGAATCGACACTGTTGGCTAAAGCCTCAATGCCTTGGTCAGCGTAACTCATACGCTTTTTGCCTTCAAATGGGAAAGGTTTAGTCACAACAGCAACGGTTAATATACCCATCTCTTTCGCTATTTCAGCAACAACAGGCGCAGCACCGGTACCTGTACCACCGCCCATACCTGCCGCAATGAAGATCATATCGGCACCATTAAGCGTTTGCATAATAGTTTCGCGATCTTCTTCTGCAGCTTGTCGGCCAATATTAGGATTAGCGCCAGCACCTAAGCCTTTAGTTACATCAGCACCTAGTTGTAAAGTCACATTGGCAGATGAGTTACGTAGTGCCTGTGAATCAGTATTTGCTGTAATAAACTCAACACCTTCAATGGTTTGGCTTACCATGTGTTCTACAGCGTTACCGCCACCACCACCAACACCGATGACCTTTATAACAGCTTCTTCGTTATGGTCTTCCATTAGTTCAAACATTTTCGTTCTCCGTTTTTCATTAAATTTGTCAAAATAAATTCTGACCTATAAAAATTTGTTACTTAAGCTTATTTTTCAAACAAGCTAAAATTCGCCTTTAAACCAGGCATGTAATCTTGCCCATAAGCCAGTTACACCTGTCGATTTTTTATGCTCTTTAGTGCCTGACTTATGTGCTTGCATACCGTAATGCAATAAGCCGACAACCGTGGCATAACGTGGATCATCTACATATTCTTTTAGACCTTGTACGGGTAACGGCGAGGCTATACGTACTGGCATTTGAAAGACTTCTTCGGCAAACTCAACCACACCTTCCATTTTGGCTGTGCCGCCCGTTAACACATAACCGGCCGCTATTTGATCTTCTAAACCGGCTTCGCGAACGGCTTCTTGAATTAATTCAAATAATTCCTGATATCTTGGTTCAACCACTTCAGATAACGTATGGCGTGACATAGACCGAGCAGGACGACCACCAACACTGGGAACTTCAATGCTATCTTCCATACTAACTAAATGCCGTAAGGCGCATGCATATTGCACTTTAATATCTTCAGCATGACTTAGTGGTGTACGAAATATTTTAGCTATATCACTCGTTACTTGGTTTCCTGCAACCGGGATAACCGCGGTATGACGAAGTGCTCCGCCAATGAATATCGAAATATCCATCGTACCGGCGCCCATATCAATCACACAAATACCCAGCTCTTTTTCATCATCAGTTAAAATCGAGTAGCTTGACGCTAAAGCTGAAAAAATCAGTTGATCGGCATTTAAATTACAACGTTCAACACATTTTACTAAATTTTTAGCCATGTCATTGGCACACGTCACAATGTGTACTTTAGCTTCCATACGAACGCCCGACATACCTATAGGACTTTTAATACCATCTTGACAGTCGATGCTAAATTCTTGTGGCAACACATGTAACATACGACGTTCAGCTGAAATGGGTACGCTGCGAGCAGTATGAATAACATTATCAACGTCTTCTTGGGTCACTTCTTTGTCGTTAATTGGCACCATGCCATTTTCATTTTGACAACTAATATGCTTACCTGAAATACCTAAATAAATTGAGCTAATTTGACAGTCAGCCATCAATTCAGCTTCGTTAATGGCTCGCTGAACAGATTGAATAACTAAGTTCAAATCATTCACGCCACCTTTGTCCATGCCACGTGCAGGTTGATTACCAACACCCACAAGACTTAATTGGTTATCCGGCGTAATTTCGCCAACCGCGACGGAAATTTTTGATGTGCCGATATCTAATCCCACGACTAAATTTCTTTCTGTAATTTTAGACATTAAAGGTGAACTCTTTTGTTAGTCGCATAAATATGTGGCTGGTTTTGTGTTGGGTTTCTAACTTCATGCTTAAGGGCAAGTTGGCCAGTGACTTCCAGCCAACGGCCAATCCTGTATCATACCGCAAATCAATATAATCCACCGCTTGTTTTAACTGTTTTTTATCATTATTTTGCTTTTTTAATTGATCTTCTAAGTGAGTTTTGATTAAAGGGTATATATCCATAAACCGTTGCACACGCTTTACCCGTTCTTCGCGGCCTAAATTCAACATAACACCATCATCTAGGGTCAGTTGCCATGAAAAACGCTCGCTGAGAACGAGTTCATCAATCGCTAAATTTCTATACTCAAGTAGGTCGTTTAAATTAGTAAAATTTTCTAACGCTAATAGCTCAGTCCCTTCTGGACCAAAAAATTGTGGTAAAGCGTGTGTTAATTTTCTATTGTCCGCTTGAAACGCCTTGCCAAACTGATTCAATATAAAATCACCATTCCATAAAGCCACAGGCGTTTGATCGACAACATAAATTTTAACTTCATTAGGCCATTGTTTTCTTACCGCAACAGAATATACCCAAGGTAGGGCAGATACTTGACTTTGGATTTCATTGACGTCAACTTGAAAGAAATTACCTAAATTAACATTGTTCATCGCAGCCAATACCTCTTCACGCTTGGTATAAGGCATTTCACCGCTGATCACGACTGAATTAACCGGTAAATTCTCTTGATCCATCAATCTATTTGTTAACCACCAAGCAATACTGATCAAACTCATAAGCACACACAAGAAAAACACCAAGCCAAGGCCAAATGATAATGCTTGTTGATTCACTGAGATTAATTGCTTATTTTTCATATTTCATTATCTAATTCATTGTCTTTTTATCGGAATAAATACTAAACAAAATTAACTAATACTAAGTAAAACAATACGTTCTACTAGTTCGCTAAAGGATAAACCCTGTACTTTTGCCGCTTTTGGCACTAATGAAGTTTCTGTCATTCCAGGTACGGTATTAACTTCTAATAATTGCCAATGCCCTTGGCTATCTTGCATTAAATCTACCCGTCCCCAACCGCTGGCGCCTGTCGCTCTAAATGCCTGTAGTGAAAGCGCTTTAATATGCGCCTCTTCTTTTTCACTTAACCCACAAGGACAATGGTATTCAGTGCTCGTTGACTGATATTTAGCTTCATAATCATAAAACTCTCGTGGCGTTTCCATATGTATCGCTGGTAGTGCTTCATCACCTAGAATTGCCACGGTATATTCAGGACCATCAATCCATGCTTCAACTAAGACATCACCATCAAAAACAAAAGCTTCCACTAAAGCGTCATGCAACTTTACGGGAGAATCAGCCATTGCCATGCCGATACTCGATCCTTCATGGGCGGGTTTAACCATGACTTTACCGCCCAGTGCATTAAGTTGTTGCTCAATGTCTAACTGATTAAAATTTGCTTTAGTCACCACAGTAAAATTTGCTGTGGGTATACCACAAGCTTTAAATATTTGCTTGCTACGCACCTTATCCATAGATAAAGCCGATCCTAAAACATTAGAGCCGGTATAACTGATACCTAATGATTCTAATGCACCTTGCAAGCAACCATCTTCACCACCACGCCCGTGTAAAGCGATAAATACGTGCTTTATGTTTTGACTAACCAAAGTTGTCAATGGCACATCTTTAGTGTCTATCAATTGTACGGTAAAACCAGCTTGCTCTAGCCCTTGTGCAATCGCCTTGCCTGAGTTTAGTGAGACATCACGTTCAGCCGAGTTGCCCCCATAAAGTACCGCGAGTGTTACTTGCTTTAATTCAGCCAGTTTTTTTGCTTTTTGAGAAATCGACATTTCTTTAGTTTCAGTTATCGTCATTTTTTCACCTGCTGTGTTTGCAATAACGAGTTTGAGCATAGGTCTCGTGCGACAACACCAATATTACCCGCACCTTGAGTAATAACCATATCGTTATCTTGCAACTGTGCAGCAAGTAACGCTGGCAACATATCAACATCACTGACATAAATAGGTTCAATTTGACCTCTATTTCGAATTGAACGAGTTAAACTTTTACTATCGGCGGAAACGATTGGCGCTTCGCCCGCAGAGTAAACATCTAATAAAAACAGGCAATCGACTTCGGATAACACTTCAACAAAGTCTTCGTATAAATCACGCATACGGGAATAACGATGCGGTTGAAAAATCATCACCAATCGTTTGTCTGGCCAACCTGTTCGCATCGCTAAAATAGTAGCTTTAACTTCACTTGGATGATGACCATAATCGTCAACTAGTACCATATTACCGGCTTCAGTACTTAATTGACCCAACTGTTCAAACCGACGACCTATACCCGCAAATTCCGCTAAGGCTTGGTAAATAGCTTCGTCGTTTATCCCTTCATCTTTAGCAACCGCAACGCCCGCAAGTGCATTAAGTACATTGTGCTGTCCGGGTAAATTCACACTCATTTTAAGCGGAGGTTGACCCTCTATTTCTACAGTGAAGTAACTCACCCCCCCATCTTGCTGATAATTAACCGCACGTATGTCGGCATCGTCAGAAAAACCATAGGTGATAACCTGTCGGCTAATACGTGGTAATAATTCACGAACTACCGGGTTATCAATACACACCACAGCTAAACCGTAAAAGGGTAAATTATGTAAAAACTCGATATAAGTGTCTTTGAGCTTTTCAAAATCACCTTGATAGGTTTCCATATGATCTTCATCAATATTGGTAATAACAGAAACCATTGGCTGTAAGTGCAAAAAAGATGCATCACTTTCATCTGCTTCCGCGACCAAATATCGGCTACTACCTAACCGAGCATTAGTTCCTGCACTATTGAGTAATCCACCGATAACAAAGGTAGGATCTAATTGACCTTCAGCGAATATGCTGGCAATTAAACTGGTAGTAGTGGTTTTACCGTGGGTACCGGCAATTGCAATACCATGACGAAAACGCATCAATTCGGCTAACATTTCAGCACGACGAACAATAGGAATACGTTCAGCTTTTGCCGCTATTATTTCAGGATTATTCTGATCGATAGCCGTTGAAACCACAATAACACTCGCGCCAATAACATTTTCACTCGCATGACCAATAGTAATATCCGCGCCAAATTTAACCAGACGTTTTACTACTTGGTTCTCACCAATATCAGATCCAGAAATTTGATAACCTTCATTCAATAACACTTCCGCAATACCGCCCATGCCAGCACCACCGATACCAACAAAGTGGATCCGTTTAACACGGCGCATTTCAGGTACTTTAGCATTACGCGTCTTCATCGTGTTTCGGTTCATTGCACTTTGATTCATTGTGTTTTGGCTCATGTTATTACTCATGTTTCGGCTCATTTTCTCTATTTAGCTCTTATTACTGCATACTAATTTTTAGCAGCTAATTTCTGACAAAGACTGGCAACTTTATCCGTTGCATTAATATCCGCAGCAGCAAAAGCAGACTGCGCCATATTCTTTAAAATTTGAGGTTCACTAAATAATTCACCTAATAATTTAGTTAAACCATCACTCGTTAAGTCATTTTGCTTAACTAAAATTGCACCACCACGAGAAACCAAATATTGGGCATTTTTTACTTGATGATCATCAACTGCATGGGGTAACGGCACAAAAATAGCAGGTGTTGCCGCCATCGCTAATTCAGAGACAGTTAATGCTCCTGCTCGACAAATAACCACATCAGCCCATTGATATGCGCTAGCAATATCGTCAATGAATTCGGTAACGCTTATGTGATCACTGGCTAAATCTGATTGGTTATACGCCTCGATAACTTCATTTTTTTTACCTTTACCCGTTTGGTGGCATACTTTAAAAGGTAACTGTGCTTTAGCGCTGCTAGGTTTTTTTACCAATTGAGTAAAACTTATCGGCACAATTTGATTTAACACTTGTGCTCCTAAACTGCCTCCCACGACCAAAATATTGTGACTTTTTTTAGCGTCGTCTTTGCTAATGCTATGTTCTGCTTGATACGCTACCTGCTCACCAATACTTGCTCTTAAAGGGTTACCTACCACTTCGGCAGTAACATTGTCTTTAAATGCATGTGGAAATGCACAACATACTTTAGTGGCAATGTGCGCTAATAATCGATTAGTTAGCCCTGCTGCAGCATTTTGTTCATGGACGATTAAGGGTTTTCTCATTAACCACGCGGCTAAGCCACCAGGAGCACTGGCATAACCCCCCATCCCTAAAACCACATCAGGTTTTATTCTGTTAATAACACTGAATGCTTGTAGTAATGAATTCACTAATTTAAAAGGTAATTTCAACCAAGCCATTAAGTTTTTATGGCGTAGACCACTAATGTTTATAAAAGAAATATCATAACCATGCTTAGGGATAATATCCGCTTCCATACGGTCAGCCGTACCTAACCAATGAATATGCCATCCTTCACTTTTTAATTTATCTGCGACCGCAAGTCCCGGAAATATGTGTCCACCGGTTCCTCCTGCCATCACTAGCAATGTTAAGGCTTTGGTGGTTGGTGTTTTAATGCAATTAGTCATAATTCCCCCAAAGAAATATATGCCCGACCACACAAGTACCCTCTCCCGCCATCACTAGCAACGTTAACGCTTTATTATTAGGAGTGTTCTGAGTCATTTTCACCTCCCACACTTTTTTCTTTTCGCTGAGATGAAGTTGCTTGAATACTTTGCATACGTAATTCGTGATCGATACGAATTAAAATTACCACAGCAAGCGTCATGATGATCATAGAACTACCACCATAACTTATCAGTGGCATAGTTAATCCTTTAGTAGGTACTATGCCGGCACTGGCACCAACATTTACGGCTGCCTGAAAACATAGCCAAATACCGATAGCATAAGCAAAGAAGCCTTCAAAGAATTTCTCTTTAGCGAGTGCTTTTTTTCCTAACATCAATGCTTTAAATACCAACACCATACTCAATACTAAAATTAATGCTATACCGATAAAACCAAACTCTTCTGCCAACACCGCCATAACAAAATCGGTATGCGCTTCGGGTAAATATTCTAATTTTTGAATACTGTTGCCTAGACCCTGACCAAAGATTTCTCCTCGACCATAGGCCATAAGTGACTGAGTTAACTGGTAACCACTACCAAAGGGATCTTGCCATGGATCTAAAAAGCTAGTAATTCGACGCCAACGGTAAGGTTCAAAAACAGCTAACATAGTCAATAGAAAAACACCGACTGAGGCTAAGCTAATAAATTGCCAAAGTTTAGCGCCTGCTAAAAATAGCAAACCAAATGTAGTCACAAACATCACAATAATGGTGCCTAAATCCGGTTGCATCAATAGCAAGCCGGCCAATATACCAAAAACCACTAACGGTTTAGCAAACCCTCGCCAATCTTCCATCACTTGGTCGCGACGGCGCACTAAGTAAGCGGCCAAATAGCAAAAGAAAAATAACTTCGCTGGCTCTGCTGCTTGTACAGTAATAGGGCCCAATGCAATCCATCGTGTTGACCCGTTAACTGAGCGCCCAATAACCAAAACAGTGACTAACAAAAATATACTCAGGATTAACAGGTTACTACTATTTTTTTGCCACCAAGCCATTGGTATTTGTAACGCAACCCCAGCGCCCCCTAAACTTAAAACAATATATATCGCATGGCGAATAACAAAGTGAAAAGGATTGTTAAACAAGCGTTCTGCCACGGGCATTGAAGAACTAGCAACCATGATCAACCCAATCATATACATAACGAGCGCTATTACGACAAAGCTACGATCAAAAACGGCTTTGTCATTATTTACATTCGGTGAAATAAATTGATTAAATTTAGTAAAATTATTAACTAAATTGCTCAAGACTTCTTTAAAAAAAGGCAATTGCATCTGGCTTTCAGTTTTAGTGCTAGTGGTTGGTGTGGCCATTAACTGGCCTCCGTCACTTTCGCCACAGCAGCAATAAACTGCTCACCGCGATCACCGAAGTTCTTAAACATATCTAAACTAGCGCAAGCCGGAGACAATAAAACAATATCACCTGCTTTAGCGATTTCTTTCGCTTTTTGTACCGCAGCCAATAAGCTCGTTACCTTATTAGCACTTTGCACTAATTTTGCAATTTCATCGCCATCTTTACCTAGTGTAATCACTTGATTAACATGGGCTAATAGTGGCTTAATTAATGGCGTAAAATCAGCACCTTTGCCATCGCCACCGGCAATCAAAATTAATTTTTGTTTTTCTCCATTACTTGATGTTAGTGTTTGTGCTAAACCGTTAATTGCCGCGATAGTTGCGCCAACGTTGGTGGCTTTTGAATCATTTATCCAAGTAATACCATCATCACTGGCTATCTTTTGACAACGGTGTGCTAAACCAGTAAACCCAGCCAAGCTGTTCACCATTGAAGTGAGTGACCAACCCGCGCTATAACCAAGGGCTAAAGCGGCTAAATAATTTAATGCATTGTGCATACCCGCCAGTGGTAGCTCATCTAATGCGATTAAGTTCTGTTCTGCAAAAGCTAAAGTTGCTTTGCCATTGACCCGTGTTACGCCAAACTGATTTTTAGCAGGAACATCACTACCAAATGATAGTAAAGGTTGTGATTGATTAGCGGTTTTAGTGGCGTCATCATCACGATTAATAATGGCTAATTTACCTTGTGGATAAATTCGTTGTTTAATACTTTGATAATTTTTCATGCTCTGATGACGATCAAGATGATCATCACTGATATTTAATATGCTAGTAGCGATAGCTTCCATACTGCTTAATGTTTCTAACTGGAAGCTCGATAATTCTAGAATTAACATTTCGGGTAAGCACGTGTTTTTACCCGTTGCTTCTTTGGTGAAAATATCTAACACCGGCTGGCCAATATTTCCGCCAAGTTGAGCATTAACCCCTAAACTATTCGCTAAATAAGCCAGTAATGAAACCACGGTAGATTTACCATTTGATCCCGTTACTGCTAATATTTGAATCGGATTACTACCTGCTTTATTAACACGATCATTATTAACAAGACAAAATAACTCCGCATCTCCCATGACAATACAGTCGGCTGAGATATATTGTGCTATTTCATTAATCGTACTATCGATACCTGGGCTTATCAAAATAATGTCAGCAGTGGCAATTAGCTCACTGTTCCATTGCCCTAAATGTAAACTAGCACTAGGAAATTCTTCACTAAATTGTTGTTTATTGTAATCATCAGCAAAAGGATGAGCACGTGAATCATTAACAGCAAAGCACAAACCTTGGGCACTAAGATAGCGAACACAAGACATGCCTGTGATGCCAGCGCCTAGCACTAGAATTTGTTGATCTTTAAAGTCTGCTAATAATGTCATTTGTACCTTTCTCTCTACTTGTTACTACTATTATTACTATCGAGGTAATAAGTCTATGTTAAGAACTCAAAACCTATACTGACTTCGCCTAGCGAAGTTTCAGTGTTGCTAATCCAATCAAAACTAATATAAATGAGATGATCCAAAAGCGCACAATCACACGTGGCTCAGGCCAACCTTTTAATTCGTAATGATGATGAATGGGCGCCATACGAAAAATTCGCTGACCACGTAATTTATATGAGCCAACTTGCAAAATTACCGATACCGTTTCCATAACGAAAACGCCGCCCATAATAAACAGCACTAATTCTTGTCTCACTAAAACAGCAATAACCCCTAGTGCAGCCCCTAACGCTAAAGAGCCAACATCGCCCATAAAAACTTGTGCAGGATAAGTGTTAAACCATAAAAAGCCCAAACCTGCACCAACAATGGCCGTACAAACCACCACTAATTCTGAGGTCATGGCGATGTAAGGAATATTCAAATAACTAGAAAAATTCACATGGCCGGTAACATAAGCAAATAACGCAAAAGCACCAGCAACCATAATCGTTGGCACTATCGCTAAACCATCTAAACCGTCAGTTAAATTAACCGCGTTACTTGTACCAACAATGACAAAATAGGTCATCACAATATAGAAAATGCCCAATTGTGGCATAACATCTTTAATGAACGGAATAAGTAAAAAGGTTTGCTCTGGGTGTGATATTTGATATAAAAATATTGCCGTCGCTAAGCCAGCTACGGTTTGCCAGAAATATTTCCACCTAGCGATTAACCCATTAGAATCTTTTCGGATAACTTTCCGGTAATCATCAACAAAGCCAATTACGCCAAAACTGACCACCACAAACAGTACAACCCACACATAAATATTACTTAAATCAGCCCACAGTAAGACACTAAAAACAATTGACGCTAAAATTAAAATACCGCCCATCGTTGGCGTACCCGACTTTGATAAATGACTTTCAGGGCCATCACTACGCACGGTTTGTCCTATTTGCATTTTTTGCAAATAGCGAATTAACTTAGGTCCAAAATAAAGAGAAATAAATAACGCCGTTAATGTACTAACAATTGCACGAAGAGTTATGTACGAAAAAACGTTAAATCCACTGTAGTATTGGGTTAAATATTCGGCTAACCAATGCAGCATTAAGTATTGTCCTTAGAAGCGAGACGAACGTTATTCTCATAACGATTAGCCTGCCAGCTAATAATATCTTCAACGACATATTCCATATGAGCGCTACGTGAGCCTTTAACTAAAATATTGATATTTGATTCCTGATTTTTATTATTTTGATTAGATATATGGTCTTGATTAGGTATATGATTTTGAGTAGGTAAATTGTTTTGTTCAAGCTGTGAAAATAAGTATGCTGATAAATGTGTACGCTCGCTAAAGTGCTTACTTATTGCTTCATTCTGGTGAGCAAAAGCATCATGAGTATTTTGGCTTAGTACACCGAGTGTAAGTAGAACATTAATCCCCTGCTCTTTAGCAAATTTGCCAACTTCTTGATGATAACTCTCTGCTTCATTACCCAACTCACCCATATCGCCCAAAATTAATATTTGTTTACCTGAATAATTAGCTAACAAAGAAATGGCGGCTTTAATTGATTCAACATTAGCATTGTAAGTATCATCAATTAACTTTATTTTTTGAGTTGAATGTTTACTTACTAGATGATGAATATTCGCTCGCCCTTTGACTGGCGTCATTTGGGCTAAACCCAAGCGAACATCCTGTAAACTTGCGCCGCATTCAATAGCGGCGGCTGCAGCAGCTACCGCGTTACAAACATTATGTTTACCCGGCACGTTAAGTTTTATCGCACATTGACCAAGGGAGGTTAGTAAATCAAAACTGGCACAGCCATTATCATCTAAACAAATGTTACGGCTATAACAATCAGCGTACTTATCACCCGTGTTATTATTAACAGTGTTAGCATCGGTGTCAGCACTTTTAGCATCAACACAAGAAAATGTACGAACTTGTTTATCCGTTAAACGCCACTGCCATTTACTTGTATAGGGTGTGTCTTTGTTATAAAGCGCAGTACCGTTAGCAGCTAAGCCAGAAAATATTTCACCTTTAGCACGGGCAACACCACATAAATCGCCAAAGCCTTCTAAATGTGCTGCAGCAATATTATTGATCATGGCAACGTCTGGTTTAACTAATTCGGTGGTATAAGCAATTTCACCCAGATGATTCGCGCCCATCTCTATTACTGCAAAATCATCATCCTGCGTTAAACGTAATAACGTTAAGGGCACACCAATGTCGTTATTAAAATTTCCATCAGTCGCTAATACTTTACCCAGGCGAGATAAAATAGCCGCTAACATTTCTTTTACGGTAGTTTTACCGCTACTCCCAGTAATACCAATGGTTTTAGGGCCGACTTGCTGTTTTACATAAGCCGCTATTTGACCTAAAGCAATACGGGTATCATCAACAATAATTTGAGCAACATTTTCAGTATTTAAACCGTCAATTTGGTGATCAACAATTAACACCTGACAGCCATTATCAACAACTTGTTGAGCAAAACGATGACCATCAAAGTTGGGGCCATTAAGTGCTAAAAAAGCCTCTTTGCCCTTTTCTTGCCACTCGTTAGTCTTTTCTTGCAATTTTAACGCGCGTGAATCAATGATCAGATTTTCGATAGTGATGGAGTTAAGTGATTCATGACACAATAACTGACCATTGGTTACTGTTGCTAACGTAGCTAAATCTAGTGTAATCATAATTGACCACCTACTGATGTAGACTCTGAATCAGCGTTACCCTGCTTAAAGAAGTCAATCACGATTTGTCGTTCGTTATAATCAATTTTATCTTTACCTAAAATAATATAATCTTCGTGCCCTTTTCCTGCTAGCAACACCACATCATCGGTTTTGGCTTCGCTCAAGGTTGCTAAGACAGCTTGTTTTCTGTCAACAATAACCTTGTGTTTTACCTGTGGTGTTAAACCCACTAAAATATCATCGATAATACTCATGGGCGTTTCGGTTCGAGGGTTATCATTGGTGATCACTAAGTAATCAGCATATTTTTCTGCTGCTTGTGCCATCAGCACTCGCTTGCCTTTGTCTCTGTCACCGCCGCATCCAAACACCACGTATAAGCTACCGTGACAATGTTGACGGCAAGCTTGTAGCGCTTTTTCCAAAGCGTCAGGCGTATGCGCATAATCAACGACTGCTGTCGGCGCAGTTGATGTTGATACTTCTGCCGAAAAGGCTTCCATACGGCCAGCAATAGCTTTTACACCGGTAATTTTTTGAGCGATATCAGCTAAAGAAAGCCCTTCAATCAATAACACCGCAATCACCGCTAATAAATTATCAATATTAAAATCACCCAATAATGGGCTATGAATTTCAATATCACCTAGATGCGTAGTTAAAATAAAACTAACACCTTGGCTATGATGTTTAATGTTATGACAGCTAACAAACTGGCTTGAGTTTTTCACTAAATCACTGCGCCCATAAAGCCACACATTTTTTTGATTATCAGGCCATATTGCCAACCACGTGTTAACTTGTTGATCATCACCATTTAACACAGCGACTTGCTTATCGTTATGAATAAACAACTGCCTTTTTGCCGCGGCATAATCAGCCATACTGCCGTGGTAATCTAAATGATCTCGGCTTAAATTAGTAAAAACAGCAATATCAAAAGTATTACCGTCAACTCGACCTTGCTCAAGTGCATGCGAAGAAACTTCCATGGCAAGATGAGTTACTTTCTGTTTATTGAATTGGTCAAATAGTTGCACTAAATCAGTGGCACTTGGTGTAGTATTTTCGATGGTGTGTAAATTATCCACCATACCTGCGCCATTGGTACCGATAATTGCGCAAGGTTTTTGACAACTGGTTAGTATTTGTCCAAGTAATTGACTAGTACTCGTTTTACCATTAGTACCGGTAATGCCTATCATGGTGATTTTTGCTTGCGGTGTTTGATAGTAAGCACTAGCAAGAGTAAATAATTCTTTATTTAATTGGTAAAAACTCACCACAGCAACGTCTTGTTGAAAAACAATATTGCCATGCTCACTTTCATCTGCGCATTCAGCTAAAACTAAACTAGCCCCTTTATTAATTGCCCCAGTAATATATTTTCGTCCATCGACAACATGACCAATGACGGCACAAAAAACATCACCCGAGTTTAGCTGTCGAGTGTCATTAGTTAAGTCACCTAATGGGTGTATTAGGGTAAAATCACAGGGTAACTTGATGGAAAAATTATCTAGCAGTTGCACAATAAATTGACATGAAAGTTTAGGCATCGTTGGCCTCCTGTGCACTTACTCGTAACTCATCACTAGCTTTTATTACTGTATGACTCTGCGCCAAATTATCATTAGCATCTGGCAATACATTTAAGACGCGTAGTGCTCCTTTCATTACACGAGAAAACACTGGCGCAGCAACTTCTCCACCATGGTAGAGATCGCCACCGGGATCGTTAATAACCACAACAACGACAACTTTAGGATCTGAAATAGGGGCAACACCAGCAAATAAGCCAACATAATCGTTACCATAACCGCCTGCTACTGCCTTAAAAGAGGTACCTGTTTTACCACCAACACGATAGCCAGGGACTTTCGCTTTTTGTACATGCTCATCAACAACACTTTCCAGCATAGCCATCACCGCATTAGAGTTGGCTTTTGAAAAAATACGTACTCCTTCATTGGGTTGCTCTGTTTTAACAATAGACAATTCACGCTTAACGCCGCCATTGGCTAGTGCTGCATAAAAGCGAGCTAGTTGAAGGGGAGTTATTGCTAAGCCATAACCCCAAGATAATGTTGCCAACTCAAATTTTGACCACCGATGTCGGTCATGCATCATGCCTGAGCTTTCACCAACCAAATCTGTACCGGTATCATCAGCAAATCCTGCGTCAAAAAACTTATCAAGCAGAAAGTTTTTTGGCACTGACAAGGCGAGTTTAGTCGTCCCCATATTTGATGAGGTGACTAAAATGTCTTCAATGGATAACTTACCCCGATTAATAGGGTCATTAACGCGTCTGCCACCCAAGCGCATCCAACCAGGGCTAGTATCAATAACCGTATTAAGTTTAGCTGAGCCAAATTCTAATGCCGTTAATACAGTCAGGGGTTTCATGGTTGAACCGGGCTCGTAAATATCGGTAATAGCACGATTACGAAAACGATGAATAGCGGTATTACGACGATTATTAGGATTATAAGATGGGCTATTCGCCATCGCTAATATTTCACCCGTATGAATATTTACAACAACTACCGAGCCAGAAGTCGCTTTAAAGGCTTGTACAGCACCTTTTAGTTCTTTATAAGCAATCGCTTGAATGCGTTGGTCAATTGTTAGGGTAATATTTTTGGCTTCTTGTGCCGCTTCAACCGATAAAATTTCAATTTTACGACCTTTAGCATCTTTTCTAAAACGTTTGCTGCCACCTACGCCAGTAAGTAGTTCATCGTATACTCGTTCAACCCCTTCAATTCCCTTATCATCAACATTGGTAAAACCAACAATATGCGCACTTATTTCACCCGTTGGATAAAAGCGTTTTGATTCTTTACGCAGATGAATACCTGGAATTTTCAATTCACGAATATAATTGGCCATGGCAGGAGATATTTTTCGCTCTAAATAAACAAAGCGTTTTGAGGAATGACGACTCACACGTGTTGTTAATTTTTTGACGTTTTGACCTAAAACATCAGCCAATGCTTGCCAATGTTCAGTCATTGCGAGGGCATTATTATCCATAATAATTTTAGGATCAGCCCATACCGTTTCTACCGGTACACTAATCGCAAGTTCATCACCATTTCTATCAATAATAGAGCCGCGTTGTACCGTATTGGCAGCAACACGCATTGATCGCATATCCCCTTGCTTTTTCAGCATATCAGGTTCAATTATTTGAATATAAGCACTGCGTGCTAGCAATCCAGCATAAATCAAAGCAACAATAGCTAACACTACGTAATAACGCCATGCGTTAGTCGTTGGTTGGTTACTACGATTACTTACTTTTTTGCTCACTTTATTACTCATTTAACTCAGATTATCCATGTTTTCTTTACTTGCTTGATAATTATTTAACCTAGCCGCTATTCTAACGTTATAATTACTTCTGACTGGGCATCTGGCCGCTTCATTTTTAACAATTTCTTAGCTTTACTCTCAATTGCGCTGTGTTCTGCTAAAGAGTTTTGTTCTAACAATAAGTTACGAAATTCAATATCCAACTCATCTCGCTGGGTAAATAATTGCTCTAATTCACTGGTTGTTTGTCGGTTAACATGGGTGTAATAAATAACTGAAAATGCCGATACCACCACTAAAGCTAATAAAATGTAACTCACAAAATGCTGTAGAATATCCTGCAAAATATCTAGCGTAAGCAAGGGCTTACGTTGCACCGTTCGTTGATTTGGCACAATTACTCGTCTGTGTGCGGTAAACGTTTAGCGATACGTAATACTGAGCTGCGCGAACGCACATTCTCTTCCACTTCACTTTGACTTGGTTTTAATCGACGACCGATTAGTTGCAGTTTTCTACCTTTATTTAACTCTTCTTCAGTAATCATCAAGCCACGAGGTACTTTTTTACCTTGTGAATGCTTTTTCATAAATTGCTTAACTAAGCGATCTTCAAGTGAATGAAAGCTAATCACCACTAAACGACCGTCTTCAGCTAACACCGTTAAAGAAGCCGCTAAGACTTTTTCAATTTGCTCAAGTTCACTGTTGATGTACATACGAATAGCTTGAAAACTTCGCGTTGCCGGATGTTTTTTGATTTCACGCTGTGGTGCTGTCGTTTTTATCAATTTAGCTAACTGACTAGTGCGAGTAAAAGGAGTCTCAACGCGCGCATCAACAATGGCATTAGCAATACGCCAAGCATGTTTTTCCTCGCCAAAGTTTCTCAATACCCACGTAATATCTTCAACATCGGCAACCGCTAACCACTGCTCTGCTGTTTGGCCGCGAGTTGTATCCATACGCATATCAAGCGGGCCATCTTTCATAAAACTAAAACCGCGTTCAGCTTCGTCTAATTGTGGTGAAGATACCCCTAAATCCAGTAAGATACCGTTCACTTTGCCAGCTAAATTATGTTTTTCTGCTATATCAGCTAGGCTGGCAAATCCTTCGTGTTCAATAAGAAAACGTTCATCATCTTTGAATTTTTCAGCCGCTGTTATCGCGCTAAGATCACGATCAATGGCAATTAATCGGCCTTGTGCTGATAATTTGGAAAGGATCAACGACGAGTGGCCACCACGGCCAAAAGTACAATCGATATAGCAGCCATTGGGATCGATATCTAAGCCATCGATCGCCTCTGCTAATAAAACAGAAATGTGTGTTTTATCTAATTCCATATTGTTATTTTTATAACCTTTTAATCTAATTGTTCGTTTAACGCCAAAATGTATGGCTTAAAATCGCCTACAAAACTCTATAAAGATAAATCAAGTAAACGGTCTGTTAATTCAATTTCACCTGATTGTATTTTACTAATACCTTCTTGCATTTGGGCTTGCCATGCTGACTCACTCCAAATTTCAAATTTTTTCAATTGTCCTACTAACATCACCGATTTTTCTAATCCCGCATGTTGTCTTAACGGGCCATTAAGTAATAAGCGACCATTCTTGTCCATGTCACAATCAGTAGCATTTCCCAGTAAAACTTGTTGTAATAACCGTTCTTGTGGGTTCATACTTGATAAACTACAAAGTTTTAATTCAATTTCTTCCCATTCAGGTAACGGGTAAAGTAATAAGCACGGGTGTTGAATATCAACAGTACAAATCATCTTTCCTTGGCAATCGGCAAATAGCTCCTCGCGATACTTTGTAGGTACCGTGATTCTATTCTTACTATCAAGCGTAATTGCGCTAGCCCCTCTGAACATAATATTTGCTTATATCAACGTTGCTTTGGTTTAATCTTTTGTCATAATTGTTAAAAATCACCCTGAATATCCATCAAGATCCACAATTACCCACTTTTTACCACATTGATACAGTTTAGTGACTAAAGCAAAGTTATGTCAAGCAAAGATCGGTAAAAATATCAGCATGAGTACTGGTCATAAACCCAGTAAAATTAAGGGCTAAGAAAAGAGTTTTAGGAAGTGAATGAATTTGTGGACTTTTGTGGATCAATATCTCAAAAAACACTGATAAAGCGTGTAAAATAATTTTTAGGTTAGCAAAATTTACGCGTTTGGGTAGACAAAGGATTATAATATTAAGTGATCAAATATTAACGTTAATAGTTACAATTTCAAATCGTATTTTATCGCTTAAATTTGGTAATAGCCAAATATTAATGATTACCATAATTATCCTAGCCAATACATTAACGCGCAGCTAATTTATATACTGGTTTTTAATGTCATAAATGTTATAAACGATGAACTATCCACCCCTTCCTCATCGTTTAGTCGAGTTAATATAATCAATCATAAAGATAAAAAAGAAATAAATCAGATACTCCCCTCTATAGCTGCATCAAATTTACAGCTTAAAATTGCTACATTTAATTTGTTTAATTACCTTGAGCCACCCAATGCTTTTTATGATTTCGAACGTATTTATAGTGCCGAGCAATGGCAGAAAAAACAACACTGGATTAGTGACTATTTATGTGAATATCAACCTGACATCATCGGTTTTCAAGAAGTTTTTAGCACTGAGTCGTTAAAGGAATTAGTGACCGCGCAGGGCTATGATTATTTTGAAGTGGTTGATCAACCCGACATAATTGATGATTTTATTTATAAAAAACCGGTGGTAGCCATTGCGTCTCGTTATCCTATTGTTGATATAAAAGCGGTAAAACCAAACACTGAGCTTGCACAAACATTGGGATTAACTGATGGTTTTGCTTTTAGCCGAAAAGTACTCAGAGCAACGATTGAAGTACCTCATATGGGTAACTGTGATTGTTATGTTGTGCACTTTAAGTCCAAACGTTCAATGATCGAAATCGATGAGAGCAATAAAAGTAGATCGCCAGAACAAACGATTATTGAAAGCTTGAAAGCACAAGTGGCTGGAAGTTGGGGGTCAACCATACAACGAGGCAGTGAAGCGACGTTATTAATGATTGCGATGATTGAACGACGTGAGGCGACAGGAAACCCTATGGTATTAATGGGCGATTTTAATAATACTTTAGCTGATGGTGTTTTAAGTCATTTGCTCACAAACACCTTACGTTTCGTTTCTGCCATTGACCGTGATGCTTACCTTGCTAAGTATTGTTTAAATGACACCTGGAATTTATTTCAAATGGCGCTTTCTAATGAACTTAATGAAGCGAGTGAAACGGATGAAGTGAATGTAGAAATAAGTCGAGAAATAGAAAAAGCCCGAACCCCAACACATTATTTTGGCGGTAGTAGCTCAGTACTTGATTACATATTATTGTCATGTGAATTTGATGCCAGTTATCACGACAGTCTTTATCAGGTTAGTAAGTATGAAACTTACGATCGACATTTAATTAATCCTATTTTTGAACGTGATGGCGAAAGTACAGATCATGGCATTGTGTTAATAACCTTAACCTTAAGATCATAAAGGGCTGTTAATAAACTGCTAAATGCATCTTACTGTTATTTCTATCTCGACTTAAAGCAATATAGCTTTTATAGGGTTCTATTGGACTTAATAAAAATGTGCTATCGTTTAGCCCATTTTCATGCCCACAGACTCATTTATTAACGATGTCATTTGAACTAATACTTCTGTTTCTCGCCGGCTTTTTTGGCGGTGTTCTTAACTCAATTGCAGGTGGCGGAAGTTTCATTACATTCCCCGCGCTTATCTTTGTGGGTATTCCGCCTATTATGGCCAATGCGACCAATACTTTTGCGTCATGCGCCGGATATATGAGTGGTACTTATGCCTTTCGAAAAGAAATTGCTGACCATAAAAGTGAACTACTGAAAATCATAATAATCAGTTTAATCGGTGGTATTTCTGGTGCTTGGCTATTACTACAAACACCAGAAGCGGTATTTCGTGAAGCTATTCCTTGGTTACTATTATTTGCTACTGTATTGTTTATTTTCGGCGGGCAGATTAATACAGGGCTTAAAAAAACAGCCTCAAATCACAGACATGCATCTTCCATCGGTGGCATTTTACTGTTAATCATCCTTTTTGGCGTATCGACCTACGGGGGCTTCTTCAACGCGGGGTTAGGCATCATTGCACTGAGCTATTTAGCATTAGCTGGCCACACTAATATCAATACCATGAATGGTTTAAAATTATTAATCTCATCGACCGTATCACTAATCGCTATAGCACTATTTATTTATAATGATGTGATTGCCTGGTATGAAGGCACTATTGTGTTATGTGGCACCTTAGCGGGAGGCTATGTGGCGGCGCATGTGTCGCGTCAACTACCGCAAAAACAGGTTAGACGCTTTGTTATTGTGGCGAGTATTGCTACCACGCTGTATTTCTTTGTTAATATTTATACAGGTTGATTATTAATAACGTGATCTTAGACTGCTCCCTTCGACTGCTTCGCGCTCAGGACAAACGGCCATAACCTCCGTTCATCCTGAGCTTGTCGAAGGGTCGAAGGGTCAGGGCGAACGGTTTATAGTTTTACTTCTCTGCCCTACTCACCTATGTAAACATATGAATAAATTTGGCCGGTAGGTTGTAAAACATCTACCATCAGTGCAACTCAATTGCATTTAACTGGCTGACTAAAGCAAACGTAATAACTTATTTACTTCACGGCAGTTTAGAGCACATTACTGCCAGTCGAGTTTAACCTCTTAACGTTAACTAATGCCACAGACTGTGTGAAAACGTTTTGATCACCTTTTCGTATAACTACCTGATAGTTATGATCAATTGGTCTTAACCTTTACCACAAATAAAACTCACGTTTGCTATACTTATCAGTAAGTTAATC
>JBLIEW010000048.1:0-36863 GCA_047633255.1 Colwellia sp. | reverse complement strand
ATTACCCGTACTACTTTGGATACAAGGCAAAAGGTTGTAGTAATCTGCCGGCATATCAATTTTAATTTTTTGTAGGGTACGCTCTAACACATAACTATTATCAAATACCCATTCAGCTACTTTCGAGGTATTTACATCAGCAGTATTAAAAGATTTTTTCGCATTATCTAGCCATTTAGGTACTTTAGGTAGCGCAACAAGTAGCGATATTGGCCTAGGCTTTCGCGACGATAGAACATGGTTAAAGGCCAACTCTTGTGCTTTGATTTCAATAAAACTTGGATTTGATTCACCGAATTCATAGGTCATAAAATTGCCTGTGACGGTAAACGCGGCTTGGATTCTAGCAAGGAATTAGATATTTTTCCTTGCGATATTTGTCCTCGCAAAAGCATGACAGGTATTTGGCAATGCTCTAGAAAATCCAAGGCTACTTTTCCACAACATTGCTCTTGATGGTTAGAATTCCCATAAGCTGACATAATCACCATATCAATCCCTTGGGCAGAAACAATTTTATTCAATTCATGAGAAACACCCTGATTATTAATCAATGACGTATTAACTGAAATGTCTGTCGTTGACTTTAAGCGAGATTCTATTTGTCTGAGATAGTGCGAGGCAATGTTCCAGTTGTAGTCTAGAATGTGCTGTTCAAGCGCTAATCCTTCTGAATTTAGTGGTTCAATATGCGTAATGCCTGAGTCAGGAATTACGTGTGCAAGTAATACTTCACCGTGTTGATAACTGGCTATATTGATAGCAAACGGTAAAACACTTTCGGCATAATTTGAACCATCTAAAGGTACTAATAGTCGCCTAAAAAAAACAGTGACATTGATACCATTACTTTTGTATTTCTCTAGTGATTTTGCCGGTATGAGTAATATAGCACTGGATGTTCCTGCAATTAACTTTTGGGCTGTACTTGCCAACGGCCATTGAGTTTGCCCATTGGAACCGTGACTGCAAAGCACAGTAAGATCAACATTATGATTATTTATCCAGAGGTTAATTTGTGCTGCTGCCTGACCTTCAATTGTCTCAGTAGTCACTGAAACACCATCATTGCCAATCTCAGATTTTATGGCATTAAGATACTGTTTCGCTTCATTTTTTTTCATTTCCCATTCAAAGATATCTATAACCACATGTGGATCTAAATGTGGTTTTTCTAGCACATGTAATACGGTAATTTTTGCACCAAACCCTTGCGCTAAAGCCACCGCAAACGGTATAACTTGCTTGGATAATTCAGAAAAATCAAGGCAAACTAAAATATGCTGCATAATAACTCCTTAAGGCTGCAATTTTCTTGATGAATAGGCTTTGTGTACAATGAGCTTTGTCTCAACTTCTTTTGAGGCGATTCTGCACCTGAACCTATATATGCAAAACCAGTATATTTGACGGGATAAATATCTAAACTGATAATTGTCAGACAGGGTGAAATTATAAAATTTTCACATAAGAAGATTGAAGAAATAAATCTCGCTTAACAAAGTATTCACGCTAGTTGGATCAGATCACTTTCAATTTAGGACTACAACAAATGACGACAACAAAACGTTTCTTTTGGCTACGTTTTGAAGTGAGTTGGATAAATTACCTAAGTTCGTGCTTTAAATTAGTCAGCTGTGAGTGGCACTAGTAATACGGGTTTAGTTGATCTATTCACTACTTTATCTGCTACTGAGCCAATAAACAGATTATTTAATGCACTATGTCCGTGACTACCCATGACAATCAGGTCAATATTTTTATCTTCTGCCATACTAATTATTGTAGCGGCAGGTGAGCCTTCAATAATATCTGCTACAGGTTTTCCACCGGGAAATTCTTCACCGTCTAATTCTTCTAGGCAGAATGTATCAATGCGATTATTAATTTCCTTATGTAAATCATCAACCGCATGCTGATGTAAGTCTTCTATGGTCCCTTCAGGCAGATACGAGTTAACCAGCGATGCTGTATTAGCACTCACGGGTTCGATTACGTATAGAAAATGAATTTTAGCGTTATGTTGTTTGGCGAGACTCGCAGCCATACGAAAAGCGGGCCTTGTATGTTGTCCAAGGTCCGTAGTATATAAAATTGTATTAATTTCTGTCATGACAGTACCCTTTTATCTATTTTGAAATAATTATAATAAGCATACGAAAAAATGAAAAATAATCTTTCATTCTATTTCACTAAATTCAGTACCAAGGCGATAAAGGTCAACCTCTTGAAGGTAATTCTTGATGAGTATTTTTAAATCTGTATGGTACTTATTTATAAGTTTTTCGCAGGTTAATGCATTTTAATTAGCGATTATTCCAATTTAGTTATAGGGTCACCATGCAAAATTCAGTGAATAAAACTATCAACTTTCAACATATTCAACAGCCGCCATCATCGTTTTAAATACCCGTTCTATGTTTTGTATTGCTATGGTTTGAGCCTCTATAAAATCTGCTCTACTGGCTGCATACAGCCAGGTTTTCACCAGTATTTTAGGTGGGAGTTTATTCATGGTTATTTTCCTGTAGTGAGTTTTAGAATAATATAACTCCTACTCAAATATCAGCACTGACAAATATCAGCTCAGCAATAAAAACAACTCATTACTTTAACGTTATTTAATTGAGTCAATAACAAAATCTAATACCACATCTCCCGAAGGCTTATATGCTAGGTTAAATAATGGTTGAGGTTTAGAAATCATGCCTCTTTCAACAATTTCATTTGTTATACCAAAATCCAAAGCACCTACTTTTCCAACTAACAGGTTATCAATGGAGTTGTCTTTAGCTAAATTGAGTACATCACGAAACCCTTTTAGGTATAGGTGATCTTTAGTAAAACCTCCGCCCCTATAAACACGGATTGTTAGTGTAAAGGCAACATTTCTTTCAAGATCAAATTCGTTCATTAGCGTATGGTAGGTTTTAACAAAATCACCCTGCTTTAACATGTATTGAACAGCAATAACGCGCAAGGCAATTGTTTGTAATCGCCCAATAGTTAAGCTGCCCGAGCGGTATTCACTATAGAGCGCCAACCCTTCTTGTGTATGGGTATTGCCAGTTAACCCTAAACTAAAGACTTTAAGTGGATTTTTTTTTGCATTAATGGTCGTTAGCATATGAATACCAAGCTCATGATAAGCATAGGCATGAAGCTCTTCTTGATTAAATACCGCATCTTTATTAATGAGCAATAATGCTTTTTCATTATTCACCATTGCTTTTGCAACAATTTTTGCTGATTTTTCAATATCGCAATTTAATTTCCATTTTTTGGCTTGCGCTTGGAAATATTGCACCGCTTCATCAGCATTAAATGTTTTAATCTCACGACCAACTTGTTCATTAGTTACGTGCAGTAGAAAGCGCGCATTAGCGATATCATTAGGGCTAGGTTCACCATAATATTTTAGTGAATTATAAACAAAGTCATCTGTACCTATGGTGGTCAGCAAATCAATTTTACGCGCTAAATTATCAATAACATGCCGATATAATTGTTGAATATCGGCATCAAAAATGTCTTCAACCGGTAAGTTATATAACTGTTCTCTGAATTTATAGGGGTTAATATCAAGCTGTTTATAATGAAAGTTTGGAGTAATATAACTTTTGTTCTTAAAAAAAAGATTACGCTGTACTGTTAAATTTATCGGGTTGATAAAGTTTAATGTTTCAATGTTTTTGCAAAGCCCAAAAAGTTTTTTATCGAGCACTAATACCTCCGGGCTAATCGTTGACGAGAGCACGTCAGCTTTTTTCGTTTTTTTCTTCTTGCCATAGCGCCTTACGAAAAAAGCGGCCGTTTCACTAATAACGCTTTTAAAGCCCGCCTTTAGTTCTTCTAGCACCAATGGATAAACATCCCCTGAATATTCATCCATAAATATTTTTTTTACTTCGGTAGGCAATACTAGCGTATTATCAAAATGGCCATTTACATGGGTAATTAAATAGCCTCTGCCTTGAAATACTTCATCTGTGGCTCCTCTTACGTTTAGGTTGGGTAACACTATACGGTTGAGTCGTTTTTCAAAGTGACTAACAATGTTTCCCCAACGTTCAATATCAATTTGCTCTGTGCCAATATTAAAAGTTGGCGTGTCTTTTTTAATTCGCTTGTGATTGTATGAATGAATATCAAAGACGATAGCATTGTTAAATAACTTTTCTATAACGCTAATGATGGCTTCAAGTACATTGTAAAAAGACTGATGTTTACGATGACTTTTCGCGCGTTGCTTTTGACTTAACGGTTTTTCCCAAACTTGTTTGTCCCATGCTGTTTTAAAGTAAGTTGATAAAGCTTTAGCCCGATTTAGATCATATTCAAATCGAGAATCATTAGCGACAAGTTGAATTGGAAACGAAGAAATTAGTTCATCTGTATAAGGATCTTCTTCATAAAAACGTTCTTCTTTGGATAATAAAAATGATTTTTCAATGTCAGATCGAAGCCTATGACCATTGTGAATAGCTGTACATACAATAGGGGCGTATTCATCAATTTTAACGATAAAAGCGCCGGACTCTACTTCTGCATGAAAACACTCTCTTTTATTGATGAGTGCGATACATTCTTTTTCAGATAAGGTGAGCATCATCTATCGCCTTTCTAAATTCGTTTTTTCGTTGTGCAAGTGCCTCTTTAGCATTTACAACACTTTCGACAAAGTCGATGACCTTTCTTTGCAATTTCACATTATTTAATTTGTTAATACATATTATTCCACCAGGGCTTTGAACATTCACTTCAATTAACTTTTCATTAATTACGTCAATACCAACAAAATATAAACCATCTCGCACTAACTTAGGGCCAATGTGCTTACAAAGTGCTTTTTCATTCTTAGTTAAGCTGTGTTTGACGACTGTACCCCCAGCATGCACATTTGACCGCACTTCGTATGAAGCCGGAACTCGCTTTATTGCTCCAATAGGCTCACCGTTTAACATCAATATACGTACATCCCCTTGTTCAGCACCTTCAACGTATTCCTGTAAAATAACGTAATTCCCACCTTTACCACTGTTTATATAAAACTCTAATAATGAATAAAAACTTTTTTGTGCATTTTTATCAACTAAAATAACGCCTTGCCCACCATAACCATCTAAAGGCTTCATTATCATTCTTTCCGATGCTGATTCACGTAATACGTCTACTAAATATTCCGGCGTTTTAGAAACATGCGTTACCGGGATGAAATGATTCGTTGAGTCATCAAATGATGCCGTATATAACTTTGTATTCGCAATACGCAAACCATCAATATCGTTCATGATAAAAACATCTTCGCGCACAGAATCAAGGAAATTTAAGGTAATGGGATTTAATGGCGGGTTATCGCGCATTATAATTGCGTCAAAACCTGCAAGAGGCAACTGTGATTTTTTAAATTCTGCTTTTTTATAAAATGACACCATATTCACAGGTGCCGATGAACCTTTTGTAAATACCTGACAAAAAGCACTTGAAACAGAGTCTCTCATGGTTAAATTGTGAGGGGTAGTGATTGCAACTGTATAATTTCTGGATATACATTCGTGAATAAGTCGCAAAGTAGAATCGGTTTCAGAATCGATTTGATCCCAAGGGTACATCAAAAAAAGAATATTCATGAATTTTCCTTTTAGCACGTAAGATTCAAATAATTCACTCACTCATGAGTTGTCACCACCGTTAACAAATAAATTGTCAGCGTAGAATAAAGTGATCTTTGATTATCGGGACTGATGTAGTTAGTTAAATAATTAAAGTTCATCATAGGTGTAGGCATTAATAGCCTCACTGACATTTATCAGTTTATTCGCTTGTTTAATTAGCTAAAATACGGGCAGTGGAAAGTAAAAATAAGAATAAAAAACTTATTTCAGTTAACTTAGCGTATATCATAAGAATAAAGCTTGTTGATTTATGCTAGGTTTGAGGAATTTTAAAATGAGTGCACTTAGTATCAGTAAAGTATTTATTGTTGATGACCATGAACTGGTTAGGCAAGGCCTTCGGCAGTTAATTGAAGGAGAAGCCGATCTTAAATTATGCGGTGAAGCGGCAAATGTCAGTGATGCATTGAAGATGAGATCATCAATAAGACCTGACGTTGCCATTATTGATATTTCATTGCCAGACGGTAACGGATTAGATTTAATTAAACAATTACATAATTGGCAACCCAATATGCGGATAATTGCCTTATCAATGCATGATGATGAGTTGTATGCTGAACGTGCCCTAAATAACGGCGCTTCAGGGTATATTAATAAACAAGATTCTGCCCAAAAATTATTAATTGGTATTAGACAAGTAATAAACAACAAAATATTTGTCAACCCAGAGGTAACCAAACGTTTGAAACAACATGAGCCTAATCAAAGTTCATGTGAAAAAAATAGTAGTATACTAAAACTCACCAATAGGGAGTTACAAGTATTTGATTTTATTGGTAGAGGGTTAAAAACAAAAGATATTGCAAATAATTTAAAGTTAAGCATTAAAACGATTGAAACTCATCGCCGTCATATAAAAGACAAGCTGTCATTAACCTCAGGAACAGAGCTTGTTAGAGCAGCAATAATGTGGACATTAGAAACCAAATCATGAGCGATTTAGGCAATAACATCTTGTTATATTAATATAATTCATAACTGGTTATACTAAATGCACTTATTGAGAGAGTTTTAAAAATAGCTATTGAGTGTCAAATGTCTGTAATTAATATGAATAAACCTAAACTTATTATTGGCATAGGTGCATCGGCTGGTGGCCTTGATGCATTCAGAGCTTTTTTTTCTAAAATACCAAAAAATACCGGCATGGCCTTTGTACTCCTGCCGCATTTAGATCCCTGCCATCAAAGTTTAATGGCTCCCTTACTCTCCAGTAAAATTAACATGCCAGTATTGGAAGCCAAAGAAGATATGATTGTCGAGGCTGATCATGTTTATATTTTACCCCCAGGTAAAGAAATCACTATTGTCGATCTTCGTTTACAACTCCATGACATCACCCTACCCCGTCAGCAATGGACAGCCATTGAACATTTTTTGACTAGCTTAGCTAAAGATCAAGCTGAGCATAGTGTTGCTATTATTTTATCAGGCACGGGAAGTCACGGTACGTTAAGCTTTCGAGATATAAAACTTGCTGGAGGTCTTATACTCGCGCAAGACCCATCAACCACGCCAAACAATCAAATGCCACAAAGTGCTATTGATACGGGCTTAGTTGATATGATTGCTGCCCCTGAAGAAATGCCCAGTATATTAATAGAATATGCATCGCATCCTTATTTAGAAAAAACCACAAATACCATTACAGAAGAAATACTGAAAAACATACACCGCATTCTGGCCTATTTGCGCACGCGTATTAAGTATGATTTTAGCGGTTACCGGAAGAACATGCTGTTACGACGCATTCAGCGACGCATGTGTGTTAGTCAAACAAATAGCCTCGAAACCTATTATGACTACTTAAAAGCCAACCCAGAAGAAGCTATTGCGTTAAATAAAGACTTATTAATTGGTGTTACCGCTTTTTTTAGAGACAAGGATGCCTTCCAAATTATCATGCAAGAGGTCATGCCTAAACTCATTTCTGCCTGTACAGAAGAAAACCCCGTACGTATTTGGGTACCCGCATGTGCTACAGGTGAAGAAGTCTACACCCTTACCATGATGGTGTTTGAAGCATTTGAGCAGGCAGAAAAACCGGTAATGGCGCAAATATTTGCCAGCGACATTGATGAGCATTCGTTAAAGATTGCCCGTGAAGGTGTCTATCCTAAAAGTATTGAAAGTGATATTGGCTCCGATCGTTTAGCGCGTTTTTTTGAACTGACCGCTAAAGATAATTATCAAGTTAAGAAGGCACTGCGAGAAACCATTATATTTGCCACCCAAAACATAATCAGTGATACACCTTTTTCACGCCTTGATCTCATCAGTTGCCGTAATCTCTTTATTTATCTTCAACCTGAATTGCAACATAATGTGCTTAATACCTTTCATTTTTCTTTAAACCCTGGCGCCGTTTTAATGCTTGGCCCTTCAGAGTCATTAGGAAAGAATAAGAATCAATTTGAAACACTCTCTAAAAAGTGGCGTATTTTTAAGTCGATTAAAGCGACAAACAAACTGGCCATTAATTTCCCTAGTGAGCGTCATTTACAACTTAGTTTTCCAACAAAAAATTTCCATAAAAGGGTTAACTATCAAACCACGCCACCCGCACGATTTGCCGATCTTGTTAACCGAGACTTATTAGAAGAATATGCCCCTGCAGCCGTGTTGATAAACCGTGTCTATGAAATATTGCATTTTCAAGGGCCAACCGTTAATTTTTTAGAATTTCCTAAGGGTATGCCAACGCACGATTTAATTACCTTGCTCCGTGAAGGCTTGCGCGCGCGCATTCGAACCGCAGTAGATTACGTACTTAAAGAAAATCAACCTATTGTCGACCTTGAAGCTAAAGTTAAACGTAATGGCCACTATTTACCCTGTACCTTAACGGTACGTCCGGTATTTGATCCTAAACTTCCCAGTGATTTATTGCTGATCACCTTTGAAGAAAAGAAAGGCTCCGCGAGTAATAAAGACATACCAACCACAACACTAAATTTATCTAAAAATGATTCAGGCATCGTTGAACAATTAGAGTATGAATTAAACGCGACACGCGAAGATTTGCATAGCACGGTGAAAGAGCTTGAAAGTTCAAATGAAGAACTCAAAGCCTCTAACGAAGAAGTTATGTCGATGAATGAAGAACTGCAATCAGCCAATGAGGAACTTGAAACCTCAAAAGAAGAATTACAGTCGATGAACGAAGAGCTCAACACCGTAAATAGCGAGCTACACTTTAAAGTTGAAGAGCTAGAGAAAAGTTATGACGACACACAAAATTTACTGTCAAGCACTGATATTGCAACACTTTTTCTTGATAGAAAATTACAAATCAGGTTGTTTAATCCGTCAATAGGTGAATTACTTAACTTGAGAGAAAGTGATATTGGTCGGTCGATTAGCGACTTTTCTGCGAAAGTTGCCAATAACGATCTTTTGACTGATGCCCATAAAGTACTTGAAAAGCTAACACCGATAGAAAAAGACGTTTGGTCAACGAAAGATAGCCAAAATAATCGTTGTTATTTAAGACGTATAGTGCCCTACCGCACGGTTGACGACCATATTAATGGGGTTGTAGTTACCTTTGTCGAAATAACTGAACGTTATCACCAAGAGAAATTTTTAGAGCAGTGCATACAAGAGCGTACCAAAGCACTTCACGATCGTGAATTGCGATTGAGTACCATTATGCAACGTGCATCTGAAGCCATTGTTGTAATGAATGAGCAAAGCGAAATAACCGATTTTAACCACGCAGCAGAAGTTATGTTTGGCTATCAAGCAGATGAAATTATAGGTGATAAAATTGAAAAGTTAGTGCCTTATACACAGGTTGAAGATCTAGCGGTGGATCATACAATTGACCGTAGGGTTATAAACCAAGTAATAGCGCTGTCCCCGCAAGAGTTAAATGCTATTCGAAAAGATGGCAGTGAATTTCCTATTAAATTTACAAGCACTAAGATTGAAAGCAAGGAACTCTGTATTGGTATTATTAACGATTTAAGTGAAGTCTCATTTTTAAAAAAATCTATCGCCGATATTAGTACCGAAGAACAAGAAAAAATAGGCAGAGAAGTACATGATAATTTGGGACAACGCCTAACGGGTATTAACTTATTACTAAGTGATTTAAAAAGAAACATATCAATTAACGATATTCGAAGCGGTAAAACCTTGGTACAAATCATGGAAGAAATAAGTTTAGCGATAGGAGAAACACGTAACATATGTCATGGCTTATCACCCATTTTGTTCCCACCACAAAGACTAAAAGGAGCATTGATTCAATTAATGGACATAGCAGATAAAGCAAAGATTCAAAACCAAATTGAATTCTCAAAAATATTGACCATTGCAGATAACACTATTGCAATTCAAATTTATCGCATCGCGCAAGAAGCGCTTAATAACGCCATTAAACATGCAAAAGCGACTAATATTACGCTAAAATTGGTTACTCATTTAAATAAAATGATGCTAGTGATTCAAGATAACGGTATAGGTATTGATCTAAAAGAGAATAAAGCTGATTCGGGGATTGGTTTAAAAATAATGCAATATCGCGCGGCCAGTATTAACGCCAGTTTATTTATAGAGTCAACACCAGGAAGTGGTACAACTATTCGTTGTATCTTTTGATGACTAAATAAACATGCCTGCGGGACTAATTACGGCTATTTGTTTGTTGCTACTGTTTGTTTTGTGGCCGTTTTTTTTAATGGACTTAATGCTATTAGGTTTATATAAACTTGGTATTTCCCCGCTTATTGGGCTTATACCAATTCCATTAAATTCAGGAACAGCGAGTATTGGTGGTGCGGGCACATTTGATGGCATTGTTATTTCTGGTTTTATTGCCTTGTTATTGTCTTAACTAATGCCTTAATTAGTGCCTTAATTGTTCATTTTAATTCACGACTGCGTGCCAACGTTCTCAGCAACTGATATAAGTCAGCTAAAGCTTCAAAACTCAATAATTTCACCTAAAACCTCAACTACAGTACTAGCTCAACTGCTACTATCAACAAAGACAGATGAATAATTGATACAGTTAAAAGGTGTTGTTGTTCTGAAACGTGTGATAAATCTATTTAATGAAGGATACTTTGCCATGAAAATTCAACATATTCTTGTCATCATGGACCCAACGATCGACGAACAACCCGCCTTGTCTAAAGCCATTGAAATGGCAAAAAGATTTGATGCTAGCATAGAGTTGTTTTTAGTGGTTTATCACAGTGGTCTTGCACCTAAATGGTTTAATCAAGAACATCCGCAAGAACATATCATTAGTAATTATTTGAAAACCAAGCAGCGTTGGCTTAATACCTATCTTTCTCAAGTAGCTAGACATAATATATCAGTGAGCTCAGAGGTTCGGTGGAACAAGCCGCTTTATGCTGAAATCCTCAAAAAAATCACCGAATGTCACGCTGATATGGTGGTAAAATCGACTCATCAGCATCCTGTACTTGATCGATTACTTTTCACTCCTAACGACTGGCAACTATTAAAATGTTGCCCGGTGCCTTTACTGCTTGCAAAATTGACTACCGCGACCACTTATAAAAATGTAATGGCCGCAGTCGATCTAGAAAAAAGTGAAGATGAACGAAAAGAGTTAGATGACGTTATTCTTGATTGCAACGTGATGATGTCAGAATATTTTAACGCTTTTGCACATGTCATACATGCTTATGATCCTTCAGGTCATGAACTCTGGCCAGGAGAACATATCAATGTTTTAGGGATGGATGTACCTTCATATGACTACCAAGGGCATCAAGATAACTTGAAAGAGCAGCATGAAAAAGAATTCGATCAATTAGTAGCGCATTATGCGTTTGATGAAAACAATATCCACTTTGTACAGGGCATTGCTGCTAATCAACTTGTTGATGTGGTCAATGATGAAAATATTGATCTGTTGATTATGGGGGTAAGATTTCATTCGGGCTTTGTCAGCTCAACGGCAGAGAAAGTATTAGACCAAGTGAACTGTGATATTTTGGCGATAAAGTCTTCGTATTAAATTTAACATTCCCTAATAAATCACCCAACTTCTTTGTGAATTTAGCAATACATTTTTAGGGATTTAGGACTTTGTTTTTTTAAACACCTCCCCTTCAGTTGTCTGATTTACAGTGATTTTGCGCCTAATCTATTATTTAAAGTCACCGCAAACTAAAATGGCCTTAATCGTTACGTTGAATGATTATCCGCTTCGTGTTTTTCTATTATTCCGGCAATTTTCCTTTTGGCCAATTTTTCCATATCGCCAAACGAAAAAGAGACGGCAATGGAAAAGTAATCTTCAGTTATCTGTTTAACTCTAACGACAGAGCCAAAAATCAAGATGGGATTGTCATCATTGAAATCGATAGCAATTTGGATAGAATCACGGACATGATAATGTTGTGACGTTTCAAATAAAACGCCACCAAAACAAATATCCTGAGAAATAGCTTTTTGAATGGTCGCGCCATCAAAGTTTATTTCTTTAATTTTTATATTTTTTACCAACGGAACGCGCAAATAATGGCGACTTTCATTTTTAAAAACTTTGATATTATTTTTACCTGCGCCTTTGGCTCTATACAAGGCACTATCGGCAGAATAAATAAGTTCGTCTGCCGTTTTTGCATGTGTTGGATAAACGGCAAGCCCGCCACTGACGGAAATATGAAGATTGGTACCATTTTCTATAAAGGGCGTGTTTTTAACATTCAATCGAATACGATTGCTAAGCATCAACGCATCTTTATGATTTGTGTTTGGCATGAGAACAACAAATTCTTCTCCGCCATAGCGCAAGGCAATATCACTTTTTCGTATTGAACTTGATAATACTTTCCCGAACTTATGTAAAACCATATCCCCCATTTGATGTCCATAGGTATCATTGACTAATTTAAAGTCATCTAAATCAAAAAAGACTAAAGATAGCTCGGAGTCTTCTCTTTGCGTTAAAGCGAGCAAATGTTCGAGCGTGTCATTAAAGCAATTTCGGTTAAACAACCCAGTGAGGCGGTCAATAGTAGAATGATTAACTAAGCCGTTGAAATGTTCAAGGGTAGTGAGTTTTGGGTGGTTGATAAGCTTATTTTCTTGATTGGTAAAGTAATCACATAGGATAGCAACTAATGGCAAGGGGCGACCAACTTGCTCATTTAGCCATAGTGAATGTTGATTCACTTGTATCCAGTGATTAAAAGCAATGTCTCTATCTAAATGTAAATCAGCCATCACTTGAAAAATCATTTGACAGGCAATATTGCCATATTCTTTAACTAATGCATTGAATTGATTTAAAAGATTTAAATCACAAGTCGACTGATTGATGCAATTTATAACATCAGACTTTAATGAATCCATGATGGTTTCTTCATCAATATTTTTTACAAAATCATATTTAGTAGACAAATTTTCATTTGGTATATATTGAACATTTTTATCTTGCATAAATTGGTACTCTTCTACATATTTTAACATTGGAGAAGTACTTTCAAAAATACAGGGGAGATACCCCATTTTTTAGAAATCTTCACTTTGTCATTAACCATGGAAGATATATCACTTTATCTGCTGCATACTTCGCCTATTACTAAATAGCTTCGCTTCAAAAAATTGATTCCTAACAATATTTTGAATTATAATTAAATACTAAGTAAATCAATAAATAAGTACAATATCCATACTAATAACATAACACGACAATAGATTCATTCCCTGATTTTTGTCAGCCAGTACTCAGTATGTTTGTGGGGTAATTAAATACTTTCCTTAACCTTCGGCTAGCGTATGCAAATGCTGTGTATCTATAATCTTTATATGTCGCCTATCTAACTGTACACAACCCTTTCTGCTCATGTTCGTTAATGTACGACTGACAGTTTCTGAAGCAAGGCCCAAATAATTGCCTATATCATCACGAGACATACTTAAATCAAACTCTGTTTCAGAACAACCAAGCATCTTCTGATTTTCAGATAGTTTGAGTAAAAATGAAGCTATACGAGTATTCGCATTTTTTTTACCTAACAAATTAATGTTTTTGCTCTCTTGTTTGAGTTTATTCAGCGCATATTCAATTAACCAAGGGGGTACCAATTGATTAAAAGCTTCTTCTAATTTATAGAATGGTACAGCACAAGCAGATGAGGTTTCTAACGATAGTGCCGTAGACGCATGTTGATTGTTAGGTAACGCGTCGAGTCCCAAAATATCTCCTGGGCCATAAAAGTTTAATATTTGCTCCTCACCTATATGATTGGTGATGTATGTTTTCACCGAACCAGACTTGATAACATACAAGCTTTCTAATTTATCACCAACACGAAATAGATGGTCATTGGCTCTAAACAATTGAGAGTGTATAGGTTTTAAACTGATAGATAAGTCTTTGATTTTATAGATGATACAATTACTTTTCCGCACGCACGTGCTGCAAGTATCCACGGAGTTATAAGTATTACTTGATATATTAAACATACAATCGCCCTCTTTCCCGACACTACGGCCTGATCATGTAACGAAAATAACCTATACATGAATAAAATGAAAACTACATTTAGTCATATAATAATGTCCTATATTGACAAATAACGTCATAAGGGAAAACCTGATATTGGTGATATTGGTGATATTGGTGATATTGGGATATTATTGATATTTTTCTTGGTGAGTGTTGGTTGATAGATACTTTCACTTTACTAAAAAAGAAGTAGATGTCTGTTGTTTAGCATACCGTGAGATTTATTTTTATTGGACACCATTAGACATGATTTTGTTACTTCTATGACTCTGTCGCTGTCGCTGTCGAAAAGTTATAAAGAAAAATATCTAGTTAATGTGAATAAATGTTGGGGAAACTGGAGATCCCCAATATTTAATTAACCGGCCTTTTGATACGAGTCTGTTCTGTATTTCTCAGACAACGATAGAAACAAGGCATGTTTTGAATTAAGGATATTTGTCGCTTCGATGGAAAAACAGCCACCAACAACAATTAATTTAGGATCAGACATTTCGCCAAGACATTTAAGTGCTTTTTCTACAAGACCACTTTTCACTACATCTCGGTTGTTATGTGGAAAAGTAATCAAAGTGCAGGTATCACCAAATTGTGATTCGCAACTAGCAGCAAGATTTTTATATTTAGTAGGGACTCTTTCTTTAATTAAATGAGAGTCTACGTTTCTCAATATATTAAATTTCATAAGTACTTCCATCGCTTTATTAAAAAAAAGTAAATAAACGAACGTCTAATTTGACGTGTTATGTGGTATCAAACAGTTTGACCTCACACAAGAAATGTACCAGTAACATTCTACTTTTAAACTGATTAATGTCAGAAAGTAAGCGTAAATTAATATTTACTCTCTATGCCGTTGGATGTTTTTTCATTGCGAAAGCCAGTGGAATTTTTAAATTACTGTCTATAATACTCACATAGGGAATACGATGTTAAAGCGCGTTACATAACACTATGCTTCTAATTTTTTAGGTTACGCGTGCGCCATCAACTGATATTACTATTATGTTTATGTAAAAAATATTTATGCAACTCATCCACCACAATAAGCGACAGTGCAATACCTAATAAACCTGTCCACTGTTGTAAAGAAACAGGAGATAGTTCAAGTAATTCTCTAAGCCCTGGCGTATACATCGCCATAATATGAATACCTTGTGCCGCTAACATGCCAAAAAGTAAAAATTTATTACCAAAAAAATACTGTTTAAAGATTGATTGCTGCTCAGAACGGCTATTTAAGACATGAATATTTTCAAATAGCACCATTAAAAGCAAGGTAATATTACGTGCTTCTTGCTCTGCCACACCACTATCAATTTGCCACTTAAATAAAGTAAAAGCCAAACAGCCCATAACAATAGCATTCACCAAAATACGTTCTATCATTAAGCGATTAAAGATAGGCTCATTGGGAAGTCTAGCTTTTTGCTTAAGTTCATTGCCCTCAGGTGGTTCAAAAGCTAGCGCAACATCTTGTATGCCATTAGTCACTAAATTTAACCAGAGTAATTGCAACGGAAATAATGGCAACGGGGTACCAAAGAGTAAAGAAAATAGTACTAATAATATTTCTGCCGCTCCCGTAGAAATGAGTAAAAAAATAACCTTGCGAATATTATTATAAACCACTCGCCCCTGAGTTATCCCTTCAACAATAGAGGCAAAATGATCATCAGTTAGAATAATATCTGCACTCTCCCTTGCGACATCAGTGCCACGTAATCCCATAGCAATACCAACATGCGCATGGTTTAATGCGGGTGCATCGTTAACACCATCACCTGTTACTGCTACAAAATCACCGTCTTGCATAATTTGTTCAATGATCTGTTTTTTCTGATGCGGAGAAACACGGGCAAATACGTGCGTACTATGTACACACTGACTAAAAGCATCTTTTCCTTGTTCAAAGGCAACATCTAGTTCCTCTCCCGTAACGGCTTGCATTGTACTATCTGCAATACCTGATTGCTGTGCCAGCGCTAAAGCTGTTTTTGGATGATCGCCTGTAATCATCGCTACATTAATATTTGCTACTTTGCATTGTGCAACTGCACCTTTAACTTCAGGGCGTAGTGGATCTATCATGCCAACCATACCAATAAAGCGTAAATTCTCCAGTGCATCTTCAAGCGTGTCAGGTACGCTATCTAACACAGCACATGCTAAACCAAGTACCCGATAACCTTTACTAGCAAGCTCATCAACTTGCTGATCAATGTCCAAAAATTGTTTACTGTCTTGACACATTTTTAACAATTTTTCGACACTGCCCTTAACAAAGATATAAAGCTTACCTTGGTATTGATTGAAACTGGCACAATAGGCATTTTCTGATTCATAAGGGATTTGTGCTAATTCAGTATAACGCTTGCGCGACTCGTTATAGTCTATTTGATATTTGGATGCCAAGACTAAGAAAGCAACATCAACCATATCCCCTTGACCACGCCAACCTTGTTGAGTTTCTTCTAAATATGACTCATTCGCTAGTATCCCAGCATGAATTAACAGCTCCAATAAGTGAGCCTTACCGTCATCACTATCCTGCTCTGCAGCAGTCAATCCAGAATTAATACCAGTCACTTCACCATGTAAATCTAACCCTTCACCACTGACTTGATACTGATCGCCATCGTTAAGCCAAATTTGCTGAATAGTCATTTCATTAACTGTTAATGTTCCGGTTTTATCAGATGCAATATAAGTACAAGAGCCAAGCGCCTCAACAGCCAGTAAATTTCTAATAATCACCTGTACTTTAGCCATTCGGCGCATGCCTATAGCCAATGCAACAGTTATGGCTGCAGGTAAACCTTCTGGAATTGCCGATACAGCCAACGCAACGCCAAGCAAAAACACCGAGCCTAAATCATCACCACGAAGCACTGTGATGATGAAAATCAAACTGATTAAAATTAAAATTCCGTAAGTAATGCGTAAAGTAAAATCTTCAATGCGTAATAATAAGGGGGGTTTACTTTGTGTGTTTTCAACATCGGCGGCGATTTTACCTATTTCAGTATTTACACCTGTAGCACTAACATAACCAATGCCTCGACCACTCATCACCACTGTGCCCGCAAAACATTGCTGTGCTTTGTCAATGATCGATTCTTCAATTATTGCATTATCAACAGCCAGACCGTTATTTAACGCTACTTTAATAAATTTACTCGCAGCAATAGACTCTCCTGTAAGCATTGACTCATTTATTTGCAAACCATTATTAGTGGCTAAAATAAGATCCGCAGGTATTTTGTCACCCGGCACTAACTGCACTAAGTCGCCGGGTACTACTTCCACACTATTAATTTTTATTGGCTGATTATCACGAATAACACTGGCATAAGATGGCACCATCTTTTTTAGCGCTGTCGCCGCTTTTTCGGCTGAAAATTCTTGTACTGTACCGATTACAGCATTAATAACCAACACCGCGAGAATAAAAAAGGCATTAATCTTTTGTCCAAGAAAAAATGACAACACAGCTGCTGCCAATAATACATAAATAAAAGGACCTTTAAATTGGCGAGCAAAAATAAGTAACAGACTGGCTGAACTTGTTTCAGGTAAAACATTGGCACCATGTTGCTTTAGCGCCTGCTCAGCTTGTTGTGACGTTAAGTTTTTTGGGTAGCTTGAAGTCATTAATCATCCTTAACATTCTTTATATTTTATTATTCTTCCTAAAGAAAATTTAATTATCTTTTTGTTGAGCAATATTCTTACGATAAATAATGTGATAAACAATCCCTACTAACAAACTGCCACCAACCAAATTTCCCAAAATCACAGGCAGTAAATTATGAATAAAACCAACCCAGGTAACAGTTTCTGCAACTAAACTTGTGGTATTAAAAGCTTTTTCTAACATGGCTAGCGGGATGATATACATATTAGCAATACTGTGTTCAAAGCCTGCTGCAACAAAAGCAGAGATAGGAAATACAATGGCTACCGCCTTATCAATAACAGTTCGCCCTGCAAAAGCCATCCATACAGCCATGCACACCAAAACATTACATAATACCCCTTTAAAAAAAGCACTCCAAAATGGTAAAGCGGTTTTTACCATCGCTATCTTTATATACTGCTCAGCAATTGCACCATTATTCATTTCGGTATGACCAGAAAGAAACACCAATACAGCCAAACCCGCAGCACCAATAAAGTTAGCCAAACAAACTATAATCCAGTTCCTTAATAGTTCTATGCTCGATATTTTTCCTTCTGCCCACGCCATTGCTAATAAGTTATTACCGGTAAATAATTCTGCGCCAGCAACAATCACTAAAAGTAAACCTAAAGAAAAGGCCAAACCGCCAACGACTTGACTCGTTGCAAAACCAAGGGAGGCATCTGATTTAATTAAAACAAAATACAGCGCACCCAAACCGATAAATGCACCGGCGAGTACGCCTAACATCACTAAAGATAACAATGGTAAATGCACTTTTGCCACGCCTACATTATTTACCCGTCCGGCTATTTCTTTAGGAGAAAAAGCATCTGAACCAAAAATTTCAGACATAATAGTTTTCCTTAAAATACCTAAGACGTATCACTGTAACGTTATTAAAAGTAACTAACCTAGCTAAACTACATCCGAGCTGATTTAAATCATGCAAGTAGCGTATTGTACAAATAACAACCCACTGTGTACTGCTATATTATTAGCATAATTGATTAAAATAAGGTGTTGCCATGTGCGCTGATCTCGTTAAAACAATCTGCCCATTTTGTGGGGTTGGCTGTGGAATTTACTTAAAAGTAGATGAACAAGGACAATTACTGAGTGTTGAGCCTCAGCAAAACCATCCTATTAGTCAGGGAAAACTTTGTGACAAAGGCTGGAGTACTACTTACGCCATCAACTCAGATCAACGCATAACTCAGCCATTAAAGCGTATCAACAAAAAATTTTATCCTATTAGTTGGCAAGAAGCATTAACAACCATAACTGTTGAGTTAAACGCCATTATTGATGAGTCTGGGAGTCAAGCAGTTGGCGTTATCAGCAGCGCTAGAGCTAGTAATGAAGATAACTATGCTGCGCAAAAATTTGCCCGTGCAGTATTAAAAACCAATAATATTGACCATTGTGCTCGTATTTGCCACAGCCCTACCGTTGCTGGCTTAAAGCAATCTTTAGGCTCTGGCGCTATGACCAATAGCGCCAAAGATATTTTTGAGACTGATTTAATGCTAATTTTTGGTGCTGATCCCACCGAAAACCATAGCATTTTAGGGGGGCATATTATGCAAGCACATGCACAAGGCGCAAAACTGATTGTGGTTGATCCCAGGGTTACTCGCCTTGCCAAACTAACCCCTATGCATTTACAACTTAAGCTTGGCAGTAATATTGCGCTAATCAACGCGTTATTACATGTCATCATTAAAGAACAATGGTTTGATAAACACTTTATTGAATCACGCACTCAGGGCTTTGAGCAATTAGCACGACATGTTAGAGATATAACGCCAGAATCAGTAGAAAGTGTTACAGGCGTTAGCGCTGAATTAATTCGCACCACGGCAAAGGCTTATAGCCAAGCAAAACGTGCGATGATTTTCTATGGCATGGGCATTACTCAATATGTTAGCGGTACAAACAATGTTATCTCGCTAGCTAATTTAGCATTGAGCTGCGGTCATATAGGTAAACCCGGTACAGGCGTTAACCCGCTTCGCGGACAAAATAACGTGCAAGGCGCTTGTGACATGGGTTGCTTACCGAATGTTTTCCCTGGTTATCAAGCGGTGACAAAATTAGAAAGCCAAGAAAAATTTAGTAAAGCGTGGGGAACCCAAGTAGCACAGCAACCGGGATTAACTTCCCTTGGCATGACTAAAGCAGCTCATTCAGGTGATTTTCGTGCCTTACTCCTTTTTGGTGAGGATCCAGTGGTAACTGATCCCGATCAAAATCATGTGCAATCATCTTTAAAAAATTTAGATTTACTGGTGGTGGCTGAACTCACCATGACAGAAACCGCTAAATTGGCCGATATTATTCTACCAGCAGCTTCATTTGCCGAAAAAGATGGTACCTTTACCAATTGCGAGCGACGTGTGCAAAAAGTAAATAAAGCCTTAGCACCAGTGGGTGAAGCTAAAGGTGATTGGCAATGGTTACAAGCACTTGCTAAGCAAATGGGCAGTCAGTTATTAAATTGGCAAAACAGCGAAGAAGTTTTTAATGAAATGGCCGCATTAACGCCTGCCTATCAAGCGATGACTTACCAAAAAATTAATGATAAAACTGGCTTACAATGGCCTTGCACCTTTGAGGTTCCGAATGGCACTACCATTTTACATCAGCAAAGTTTTCCTATTGGTAAAGCGAGGTTTATTTGTGTTAACCACGTTGATATCGACGAACCAATTGATGACAACTATCCACTATTATTAACCACTAACCGTTTACACTTTCACTATGGTTGTGGTTCAATGACACGTAACTCGCCCCTATTAGAAAGAGAAACACCACCCGGTGTACTCTTTATTAATCCAACTGATGCCATTGCACTAAATATTACTCATCTGACGCCAATCAGTATTAAATCTAGGCGTGGCTATGTTGAAACACGCGCTATGCTTAGTGACGATGTCCCAATTGGTTTGGTGTCTATGCCTTATCACTTTAAAGAAGCGCCATCGAATCAGCTTACTAATACAGCACAAGATCCCGTCACTAAAATGCCAGAGCTAAAAGCTTGCGCCGTTGTGGTAACCGCTTTAGCCAAGGGTGAAATGCCTAAAACACTACAAGAGCTACAAGCACAACAACCATTACAGGCGGGTCAATAATATGGATATTTATCAACTTGACGATTTGAATAGATTACAGCAACATTTACGGGCTCAATTTCAACTGTATCAAGTAATCAACAATGACGATGAGCAGTGTGCTTGGCAGCAACAAACGAAAGAAGGTAATGAACCGCTTATTGCCAAGCTTCCTCAAAGCTCAGCGAAAGAATTTTTCTTTGCTGAACATGAAAATTTATTGATTTTTAACGGTGAATATTTTCAAGAAACCCTGCCCACACCCAAGCCTTTTGTTTTATTTGGTGTCTTAAGCTGTGATCTTACCGCCATCAGTTATCAAGACCAGTTTTTTAAAGACGATCCTTATTATCAAGCACGACGTCAACAATGCTTGCTCGTTGGGCTTGATTGCATACAGCCATGTCAGCAAGGTTTTTGTCCGACGGTAGATGCGGGCCCTGGGGTTAGAGAACACTGTGCTGATATTATTTTACATCCGTTAGAAGATCAGCAATGGCTAGTGATCACCACAAATAATAAGGGCGCTGAGGCAATTAAAGGTTTAGCACTTCACATCGGCCACTGGCATTTATTGACTCAACGAGATCTCATTTTACATCAATGTGAACAAGACTTTCCTGACCATACTTATCTCACCCAAGGGATAGATAAGCTTAATAGTGGTGAAATTAAGGATACTTTTTGGCAACAAATCGCGGTGCAATGTATTGGTTGCTCAGGCTGTACCACCTTATGCCCTACTTGCTCTTGTTATGGCACCCGCAGTATACCCGTTAAATCAGAGCAGAAAACAGCCATAAAACAACAACGCTTTTGGGATTCTTGCCTTTATGAAGGTTTTCAACGAGAAGCCAGTTTTCATAACCCTTCGAGTGATGCTGGTAAAAGAGTTCAGCGATTTTGGCAGCATAAATTTGGCCACGCATTTTTTATTGAATTTAACCGTCATGGCTGCGTTGGTTGTGGGCGCTGCGAACAAACGTGTCCAGGTAATATTGGCGTACATAGCGTAATGAAAAGGATTAATAATGATGCTTAATCATATTCCAGATGCAATTAAATTAGTGGATTACATTGATGATGGAGAAAAGGCACGTCATTATCAATTTCGCCTACTTAACATGAAACACCCTTGGCAGGACGCACAACCAGGACAATTTTTTATGCTTAATGTTCCTAGTATTGGCGAAGCCGCCTTTACCTTTACTGAGCCTCCCAATGAGCAAGGAGAATTTCGCGCCTTAATTCGTCAAATGGGCAAACTCACTAGCACCTTATTTTCCCTGCCCAAAGGTCAAGTTTTAGGTGCACGCGGCCCATTTGGTCGAGGATGGCCATTAGAAAAAATAACTAAAAAAAATATCATCATTATTGCTGGGGGTTGCGGCTTAGCACCACTGGTTAACTTAATTAATGGCTTAACTAACAGTACAGCTGATAATAAGGCTGAAAACGTTGCGACTAATCAACAAGTCGTATTAATTTATGGTGCGCAAAGCAAGCAAGCCCAACTGTTAACCCCTGAACGTGAACGTTGGCAACAGCATATTAAAATTTATAACACCTTAGATGAAGTTGATGATCAGTACACGTTAGCTGAAAACGAAAGCCAAGGCACGCCAGTTGATATAGTAGACACAGCACTTGCTACGTTTACCAAGCCTGCGACAATAGCGCTATTATGTGGTCCCGAAATAATGATGCAAAGCGCAGCAAAACAGTTAGTCAATAATGGCATTGCCAGTGACGCTATTTTTCTCGCCATTGAAAGACGTATGCATTGTGCTGTTGGGCTTTGTGGTCATTGCTACTTAAATGAACACTATGTTTGTAAAAGTGGTCCTACTTTTAGTTGGCAAGAGTTACAGTAACTAAGCCAATATTAACAACTTTTAGCTTAGTTACGTTAGTGTAAAGATACCTACTTTTGTTCAGCCTTAGCGATATGAATACTGGCTTTAGCCACTGAGTCTGGATTTAGGGAAATAGAGTCGATGCCGGACTCAACCAAAAATTCAGCAAATTCGGGGTGATCCGACGGTGCTTGTCCACAAATACCCACTTTACAATGGTGTTGATGAGCCACTTTGATCACTTGCGCTATCATGATTTTCACCGCCTCATCTCTGGCATCAAATAATGGTTTTAATTCGACAGAGTCTCGGTCTATACCCAGTACTAATTGGGTTAAATCATTACTACCGATAGAAAAACCATCAAAACGCTGAGCAAACTTCGACGCTAAAATAATATTCGAAGGTATTTCACACATAACATAAACCTGTAAACCATTATCACCACGGATGAGACCTGCTTCTGCCATTACCGCTAAGACTTTGTCAGCTTCACTGGGCGTTCGACAAAACGGGATCATAACAATAATATTATCAAAGCCCATCTCTTGGCGCGCCTTTATAATCGCTTTGCATTCTAGCTTAAAAGCATCTCGATAAAGCGGATGATAATAACGTGAAGCACCACGTAACCCTAACATCGGGTTTTCTTCTTCTAGCTCAAAAAATTCACCCGCTAATAAACCACGGTATTCATTTGATTTAAAATCTGACATACGCACAATCACAGGTTTAGGGTATTGCGACGCCGCTATTTTACCCACACCTAAAGCCAGTTTATCAATAAAATAATCAGGGGGATTTTGATAACCTTGAGTTAAGTTAGCTATTTTTGCACGCACTTTGTCATCAGATACTTTTTCAGGCTGTATCAACGCCATGGGATGCAAACAAATTTGACTGGAAATAATGAATTCAATGCGCGTTAAACCAATGCCAGCAACGGGTAAAGACCACCACCTAAAAATGCCATCAGGCATGGCGGCATTGATCATAATATCGGTTGTGGTTTTTGGTATTTCTGCTAAATTCACCTCAGTTTCTTCAAAAGCTAACTCGCCTTGATAAACCTTTCCTATAGAACCTTCCGCACAGCTTAACGTCACTGCTTGCTCATTTTTCAATAGCTGTGTGGCATTTTCACAACCGACAATTGCGGCTACTTTTAATTCTCGACTAACAATTGCCGCATGGCTGGTCGGCCCGCCGCTATCCGTTATAATACCCGCGGCTTTACGCATGATTGGCACCCAATCTGGATCCGTTCTTTGCGTCACTAAAACCGCCCCGTCAGGAAACTGCTCAATATCTTTTGGACTATCTATTCTAAAGACTTTCCCCGTAGCGATAGCGCTGCCAACACTTGCGCCTTGTACGAGTACGGTTGATTTTTCTTTTAACTGATAATTAACTAATACCGAACCAATCTTTTGTGATTCTACGGTTTCAGGTCTTGCCTGAACGATATAAAGTTGCTGCGTATCAGTGTCTTTTGCCCATTCCATATCCATAGCACAGCCATAATGCTGCTCAATGTTAACTGCCCAGCGAGCAAGTAGTAGAATTTCATTATCACTTAGCACTAAGGCCGCTCTTTCATCTGCGCTGGTATCAACAGTGATAGTTGGCTGATGTGATGAAGAAGAGAACAACATTTTTTGGCGCTTGCTACCACGTTGTTTTTCAATAATAGGCAGTAGGTGTGTTTGGCTCAGTAAAGGTTTATAAACCATAAAACTATCGGGTGTTACTGTGCCCTTTACAATCGTTTCACCAAGACCCCAAGCGCCATTAATCACAACCACACCAGGAAAACCTGTCTCAGTATCAATACTAAACATTACTCCAGCACAATGCGCGTTAAGCATTTGTTGAACACCCACTGAAAGCGCAACTTGTTGATGTTCAAAGCCTTGATCTTGGCGATAAACAATCGCTCTGTCGGTGTAAAGTGAAGCAAAACAATTACGGCAAGCTTTGAGCAAATTAGCTTCACCAACAATATTTAAATAGCTTTCTTGCTGACCCGCAAAACTCGCTTCTGGTAAATCTTCTGCGGTAGCAGAACTTCTGACGGCAACACTCATATTTTCTTGTGCAAGCTGTTTTGACAGTTGCCTATAGGCAGTGATAATTTCTAACTTTTGTGATGAGGTAAACGTCCCTTGGCTGATCAATTGCCTGATAGTGTATCCTGTTAACGGTAAGCTTTTATCACCGGTACTGTAGGCTTGTAAGTGTTGCTTAATCGCTTCATCAAGATTATTTTGACTTAAAAAATCACGAAATAGTTGCGCGCTAGTAGCAAAGCCAGTCGGCACTGCAATACCATCTTGCGACATAGCCGTGATCATTTCCCCCAAGCTAGCATTTTTACCGCCTACTTTAGCGACATCGGCAATGGTTAATTCATCAAACCAATAGATGTATGGACTATTAGTGATATCAGAAGTAAAAGCGTTATCGACCATGATGCTGTTCCTTGTTTTTGACTTATGCTTGACCTAACGTTGAAAGTAAGTAACTTAGTTAGATAACTTTTCAGTTAGATAAGTGAGCATTTTATTAAAGGTATTCACTTGCGTGTAATCGCCTTCAGCAATACTGATACCCGTAGATTTTTTTAACGCGATTAAATAGTTGATAAAATCCATGGAATCTAAATCACATTCTTCTCGAATATCTTCATCCATATCAATATCGTCTTGTTCAATTTCAGGCGCAATCTCTTGAATTGCAGATAGAATAATTTTTTGAGTGTAGTGTTGAATGTATTCTTTAGTATATACATTGTTCATAAGCGTTCCGGTTTTTGTAATTGTTTGGCCAAATAGTTAAGAAATTTAGCGGCTAACATGCCATCAATCACTCGATGGTCGGCACTTAAACTTGCCGTTAATACTGATGCTATCACCACATTATCATTAACAACTTTGACTATTTTTCTCACTTTACCAAAGCCTAAAATAGCCACTTGTGGTGGATAAATTATGCCAAAAACACTGTCGGCTCCGCGCTCTCCCATATTAGTCACTGTGATGGTGGCATCCATTAATTCTGAACTGCGTAAATGCCCATTTCGACTACGATCAGTAATATCTCGCAAGCCTCTCATAAGTTCAGTTACTGATAATTTATCAACATCATGTATCGCCGGCACCACCAAGCCACCTTGGCGTAAACTAATGACATTACCAATATGAATAGCACTAGCTTGTTCAAAGGCACTCTTTTTTTCAAACGTACTATCTTGATAGAAAGCGCTTTGATAAAAGCCATTAATCTTGGGATATTTAACTAAAGATTTCGCCAATGCTTTTAACAATAATGCCAGTAATAGCACCTTTTTCTCTGGTGATGTTGCTTGATTTCGTTGTTGTAACCACTGTTGTGCATTATTGAGTTCTAATTCTAAACTTAGATAAAAATGTGGAATTTCTTGCTTTGATTTAGTCATTGCTACTGCGATGGCATTTCGCATATTTTGTTCTGTTTTATCAGCCGATTTATGGTTGTCATTTTTTATATTTATTTCTGTTTTTAATAGATGACTTAGATCATTTAACAAAATAGCCCCTTGTGGGCCGCTACCTTTAATGCCAGATAAATTTAGTTGCTGTTCTTTAGCCAAACGACGAGCAATGGGTGACGCTTTAGCATCAGTCACTTTTATATCATTTACTTTAGCTAGTTTACTTACATCAATGCTTTTCTCCATTTCAATTGGTGGCTCACTTGTTGTTGCATTAGCAATTACCGCAGGAATAGACGACAAAACGGGTATTGGCTCAGAACGATTTTTCGATGGTTCAGCTAATGTAATACGTGCTAATACAGTACCAACCGGTACTTCCGCAACAGGAGAGACTAAAATTTCTGCAATAGTGCCGCTAGAATAAACCTCCATGTCGATAGCCCCTTTTTGTGTCTCCAATACGGCTATAATGTCACCACTCGTTACTTGATCGCCTTCTTGGACTAGCCATTCTGTCAAAGTACCTTCGGTCATATCTGCGCCCAGTGAAGGCATGGTAATATCTTCAATCTCTGCTGGCTTTGTTTGCGCTTTGTCACTTGGTGTAGAAGTCATTATCGTGCAACCATAATAGCTTGAGCCGCCGATACAATTTGTTCAACTTGAGGTAATGCTGCTTGCTCAAGATGGCTAGGATATGGAATAGGCACTTCTGCCGTACAAAGTCGCTTAACTGGGGCATCTAAATGCCAGAAAGCTTGCTCCATGATAATAGCGCTAATTTCACCCGCTAAACTGCCAGTAAGCCAAGCTTCATCTATGATAATAGCGCGATGAGTTTTAGTGACACTCTCAATAATGGCTTTGTTATCAAGGGGACGCAGGCACCGTAAATCGAGCACTTCAGCGCTAACATTTACTGCTTGAAGTTGTTTTGCAGCAGCCAATGCTTTACCTAAACTGCCACCATAGGTGATCAAACTAACATCGCTACCTTGCTGGCGAACTAACGCTTTTTCCATACTTGCTTCACTTTTTTCTAACACTTCACCGCGAGTGTTTAAAAGCATTACATGCTCAAAAATAATCACCGGATCAGGATCTGCTATTGCCTGAATTAGCATATGCCTAGCATCGTTATGTGTTGCCGGGCTTAACACTTTTAAGCCCGGAATGTGGGCATAAAAATTTTCCCAGCTATGGGAATGTTGCGCAGCAAGTTGCAAACCTGCACCACACGCCATACGAATAACCAAGGGTACATTTAACTGCCCTCCTGACATATGCCTTAGTGTTGCTGCGCTATTCACAATTTGGTCCATCGCTAATAAACTAAAATTGACCGTCATTATTTCAATAATGGGACGCATCCCACCCAATGCCGCTCCAACACCCACGCCAACGACCCCAGACTCACATAAAGGCGTATCAATAATTCTATGCTCGCCATAACGCTCAAATAGCCCTTTGCTAACGCCATAACAGCCACCATAACGACCAACATCTTCTCCCATTAAAAATACCCGTTCATCATCAACAAGCGCTTGTTCAATACCTGATCGCAAAGCTTCACGATAAGTTAACACTAGCTCGCTCATGTTGGCTCTCCTTGGCTTATATTAGTTGCGTTATTTGTATTATCAGACGTTGCCGTTGGGCTATAGACATCTTTAGTTAGGTCCCCTATTGGTTCCCACGGTCCTTGCTCAGCAAATACAATAGCTGTTTGTATTTCATGTTTGATTTCAGCTTCAATATTATTAAGCTCTTCATCTTCCAAACGGTTATTTTCTTTTAGCCAAGTAATTAATCGGATCACAGGGCCTTTTTCTTGCCATAATTTCACTTCGGCTTTATCTCGATATAATTGACCATCAAAACTTGAATGCCCTCTAAAGCGGTAACTTTGACATTCTAAAAAATACGGCTTATTTGTTTGCCTTATATGCTCAACCGCTGTAAGACTTGCCGCTTCAATATCCACAACATTCATGCCATCAACTTGCACTGCTGTCATACCATAACTACTGGCTTTTTTAGCTATATTGGTTTCAGACTCTGACAGCGCCAACGCCGTCCCCATGGCGTAGCGATTATTTTCGCAAATAAATAATACCGGCAACTCCCATAGCACCGCCAAATTCATTGCCTCATGGAATTCTCCTTCAGCAACCGCACCTTCACCAAAAAAGCACACGGTGAGTGCCTGTTTTCCTTGCCTTTTATTTGCCATAGCTAAGCCAACAGCTAGTGGTAAACCACCACCAACAATGGCATTACCACCGTAAAAATGATGGCTTTTATCAAACAGATGCATAGACCCGCCGCGCCCTCGACTACAGCCATTAGTACGCCCATACATTTCAGCGAATATACCCTTCATTGATAAGCCACGCGCCAAAGCATGACCATGCTCTCGGTAAGTAGCTACAATGTTATCTTTAGTACTGAGTGTTGACATTATCCCAACAGCAATGGCTTCTTCACCAATATATAAGTGTAAAAAACCACGAATTTTTTCTTGTGCATAAAGCTCAGCACACTTTTCTTCAAAGCGGCGAATACGTAGCATTTGCTTAAGCTGCTCAAGTAGATGGGCTCTATCAAGATGTAATTTATTTTTCATTGCTCATCACTCTCCAAGGTAGATATATCGCCTTGTGGCAAACCAAGTTCTCGCGCTTTAAGTAAACGACGCATTATTTTTCCGCTACGGGTTTTAGGTAAATTCTGTCTAAATACTATGTCTTTGGGCGCAACGGCTGTGCCTAATTTTTTACGGGCAAACCCTTTAAGTTGCTTTTGTAATTGCTCACTTGGCGTTACACCTGACTTTAAGGTGACGTAGGCCTTAACAAGTTCTCCCGCAATTTCATCTGGTATGCCAATCACCCCTGCCTCAATCACATCTTCATGTTCCATCAAGGCACTTTCTACTTCAAAAGGACCAATTAAGTGACCGGATGACTTTATTAAGTCGTCAGCACGGCCGACAAACCAGTAGTAACCTTCTTCATCTCTATAGGCTAAATCGCCACTGAGGTACCAGCCTTGTGTGAAGCAATGTTGATATTTTTCATGTTGATATAGATAGCCACGAAACATTGATGGCCAGCCTTGTTTTATTGCTAATTCGCCAACCTCATTTGCCCGAGTTATTATCTCTAATTGATCTTGCTGATCTTGTAGTTTTTTTTCTTGGTGCTCTTGCTGCTTGATACGCTTAACAATGCCAGCCTCAATACCCGGAAGTGGCAAACCCATAGATCCTGGTTTAATTGGCATACTGGCATAGTTAGCAATCATTATTGACCCTGTTTCGGTTTGCCACCAATTATCATGAAAAGGCAAGCCAAGCACCTGCTCACTCCACAACACAGCTTCAGGGTTAAGCGGTTCACCAACACTAGCAATGAAACGTAGGTGAGATAAATCATACTTCGATCGTATTTCACCACCTGCTTTCATTAGCATACGAATAGCGGTTGGCGCGCTATACCAAACATTGACTTGTTGCTGCTCGAGTATTTGATACCAGCGTTCAACCTCAAATTCGGCTTCATCAACAATCATGGTTGCGCCAAGACATAACGGCGCAATAATTCCGTAGGTAGTTCCTGTGACCCAACCAGGATCTGCAGTACACCAATAAATATCCGTTGCATGCAAATCGAGCGCATAATAAGCAGAGGATTTATGTGCCACTACGGCCTGATGCACATGAACTACCCCTTTAGGTTTACCTGTAGTGCCGCTGGTAAAATGCAATAAAGCCATATCCTCTGGCGAGGTTAGTACGCAAGAAAAATTTTCATCGCCGAGCGCCATCAATTCGGTTAGCGCATAACAACCTTGATCAAGCTCCCCTGATCCATCAATTAATAAAATGGCTTTTAAGTGGGGTAATTCATGCCACCATTTAGCTATTTTTTTTCGATACAAACTCATCGTTGTGATGAGCACATTAGCCTCACCTATTTCCATGCGTGAACGAATAGGTTGAGGACCAAAAGCTGAAAATAAAGGGGTAAAAACAAAGCCTGCTTTTAAGGTACCTAATGCTGCAATGTATAATAAAGGTAAACGACCCACTAAGCTGAAAACACGACTCCCTTGCTCAAAACCAAGCGTGTGTAACACACTAGCAAACCGACTTGTTTGTTTTGCTAAATCACAATACGTAAAATCAACACATTGGTTCTGCTTTCCAAGCCAACGCAAGGCAACTTTATATTCATTGGGGGTGTTTAAATGACTATCGACAGCATGATACGCAATGTTGACTTGTGGTGTGGTCTCAGGCCAAATAAAATCCTGATAGCATTGTTGATAATCAGTCAGATTAATTGCTGGATCATTTTCAGTCGCTTTATTAATAATTATTTTTTTCATACTTTATACTTATAATTTTGATTAAAGAGAAAGTAAAAGGCTACTCAACTAAATAAGACATAAACCCTAGTACACTATTTGTACAAATGTTTACTGTGCTTTTCAATGATCTAAATCAGCTAGTTGTGACAGAGTTGAATAATACCAATTGAAGTTAATCGAAAGATTGAACTAATGTGACTACTTGAGGGGTTTACTCCAGACTGTAAAAAGCATTCTTAATTTCAGAGTTACCCTGCTTAACTACGATTGGTATTAGTTCTTTCACAACAATATATTGCTAACTTAGGGGCTTTTATTGTTAGAACTGATATTTGTCAGGGCGAGTATTTATCCGGGCTGATATTATCGTAAAGCTACTATATGAAAAATATTGATGAATAAAATCCGAGCTAAAATATCTGTGAAAATTTGGCTATTAGTGGCGACCATATTTGATTAGATTAGATTAGATTTTAAATAGGTTAAAACTTTAGCAATTCCCCTGCAGTAAGATAAGGATAAATATTATGTATAAACATATTTTATTTGCAACTGAGTTAAATGAAACTAAATCCTATGTCGAAGATAAAGTCACACAACTACAACAAATAACGCATGCAAAGCTGAGTGTTATCCATATAGTTGAACCTATACCTAGTGCTTATTATGCAGGTGAATACGGTATTATTTCTGGTTTAGAATCCACCAATATCACGCCAGAAAAATTAGTAGAGCGAGCCAAAGAGCGACTACACCCTTTAGTTAAAAGACTCAATATTACCGAACAAGACATATATATAATGACAGGACATGCCAGTGAAGAAATATTAGCTTTTTCTGAGAATGAAAATGTTGATTTAATTATAACAGGAAGTCATGGTGTACATGGTTTACAACTACTCTTAGGCTCTACAACTAATGCCATTTTGCACCACTCAAAATGTGATGTATTAGCGGTACGTTTAAAAGAATAAAAGTACTGTTTTTGGTAGACCATTACTTGCTGTTGAATGGACTTGAATCAGTTGGGATCGATATATAAACGATACTCAACATAATGATAAAGGTTGGAAATACTGATGCACAGAAAGGTTTTATTATTTATTGCTTTTATTTTGCTGATTCAACAATACAGCAATGCACAGTTAAGATCCCCACTCAACAAGAGTAAGTGGACAGTGCCTGTGCTTTCAATAAATGGTGCAATAGGACCGGCCATAAGTGAGTATCTCGTCACAGAAATAACCAAAGCCAATAATGATTCAAGCATTCCGTTAGTGATAATAGAACTAGATACGCCCGGTGGACTGAGCTCAAGTCTACGAGAAATAAATCAACAAATATTAAATTCAACAATACCCATTGCTTGCATGGTTTACCCTCAAGGTGCACGTGCGGCAAGCGCTGGCACTTATATGCTATACGCATGTCATTATGCCGCTATGGCGCCAGCAACTACGCTAGGTGCCGCCACACCAGTTAGTATCGGATCGCCACCATCGAACCAAGAGACCGATAGAAAAAACAAATCGCCTTCTGCAATGGAAAAAAAAGTATTAAATGATGCTATTGCCTATATCCGTTCATTAGCACAGCTACGTAATAGAAATGAACAATGGGCAGAATTAGCCGTGTCTGAAGCGGCAACGCTTACCGCAGAAGAAGCGCTCGCTGAAAATGTTATTAACTTTATTGTCCCAACAGCTGAAGCGTTGTTTGCCACTATCATTAAGCAAAAAAATTCAGAACATCATTTCGCTGAGGTAGCAACAGACAATACACAACTAAAAACTATCTCACCCAATTGGCGTAATGACTTTATAGCAACGATTACCGATCCTAATATCGCCTATATTTTGATGCTGATTGGAATCTATGGGTTAGTCTTGGAGTTTTATAGCCCTGGCGTAGGGGTAGCAGGAATAACGGGAGTAATTTCGCTTTTGATTGCGCTATATGCCTTTCAACTCTTACCGTTAAATTATTCAGGCCTTGCCTTATTACTTTTAGGAATAATTTTGCTAATCATTGAATCGATCATGCCTAGCTTTGGTGTGTTTGGTATCGGCGGTACTATTGCTTTTGTACTCGGGTCTATTTTTTTAATTGACACCGAACAACCTCAATATCAAATTTCACTACCACTAATCGCTGGTGTTGCCTTTGTATCAATACTCTTTTTTGTGTTTTCTTTGGGATTATTGTGGCGAAGAAGAAAAGATAAAGTGGTTAGCGGACAAGAAGAACTGATTGGCGCTATTGCCTTTGCCGAAGCAAGTTTTACTAATAAAGGTTTTGTGAAAATTAATGGTGAACGTTGGGCGGCAGAATTTACACACCCCGTGAAACAAAACCAAGCCGTTAAGATTACAGCCATCAATGGCTTAACCTTAATCACCATCCCCGCTAGAGAAGAGGAGAGCAATCATGGGCATTGTGTTTAATACCCAACAAATATTCACCGTGGTAGTCATTATTCTATTAATTGCACTACTGCTAAGTGCATTTCGAATTTTACGTGAATATGAACGTGGTGTTGTCTTTTTTCTTGGTCGTTTTTACAAAGTTAAAGGGCCTGGTTTAGTGATTATTATTCCATTAATTCAACAAATTGTTCGTGTTGATTTACGTACCGTAGTAATGGATGTGCCAAGCCAAGATGTCATTAGTCGAGATAACGTATCCGTAAGAGTAAATGCGGTAATTTATTTCAGAGTTATCGACTCACAAAAAGCGATAATCAATGTAGAAGATTATTTACAAGCGACATCACAATTAGCGCAAACCACACTACGTTCAGTATTAGGTCAACACGAATTAGATGAAATGTTGGCAAGTAGAGAAATGCTTAATATCGACATTCAAGAAATATTAGACGCAAGAACTGATGGCTGGGGGATAAAAGTATCTAATGTTGAAATAAAACATGTTGATCTCAATGAAACCATGATCAGAGCCATAGCAAAACAAGCAGAAGCAGAAAGGACTCGTCGAGCCAAAGTTATTCATGCACTGGGGGAAATGGAAGCGGCAGAAAAATTGAGTGAAGCGGCCCATAAACTGAGCACAGAGCCTAATGCCATAATGTTACGTTATTTACAAACTTTGACAGAAATTGCGGGAGAGAAAAACTCTACTATATTATTTCCCCTGCCCATGGACCTACTAAAAGGGTTATTTTCACCAAAAGATAACGATAATAAACAATGACAACTTAGTGTGGTAGACAGACGATGTATGAAATTAAAGACCATTAACAGCTAATACCGTTTAAAATTTCACAAAGAAGAATGAGATGAATATGCATATAATGATTGTTACACCATGTAAGTATATTCATCGTGAGTCAGAGATTCAATAGCAACAGGCCAAAGGTTAAAACTGCTCAGTGGTAGTGTAATGTTTATATTAGGCCTTGTTATGCTGTTGCGTCCATCATGGTTAAGTTGACTATTTTCAGAGCTCTACATTTCTTATATTAAGAAAATGATTAGCCATATAAAAGAAGACAGTGGGAAGAAGCATTCAAAGTTGCTAGAGCAACACGCATTAATCTATCAAAGCAAATGGAACCTATTAGAAATAGCATAATGACAGATATTGCTTTGGCTGAACTTACAGTCCCTCAGGCGACAAGCAATATGGAAGCGATTAGGTGGTTGCAGAGGGTATTTAATCATATCACAAGAATCTCATACCATTTAAAATTTTTAAATAACCCTACTAGCTGATCTAACTCAGAATAACTACTAATAATTTATGTTTAAACAGCGTGTATAAACTACAGTTTCACTATTACTTTATTTATTAATACATCTACTAAGGAGGGAATATGAAATATTTAATAGTGTGCATATTAGCATTCGTTACTGCAAGCTTAATTAGTTGTGATTTAGGACCAGAATCGCCTAAGGGCTTTAGTTTACCTGAAGGAAATAGTGAAGAAGGTAAGCTTGTATTTTTAAAGTATCAATGTTTAGCATGCCATCGTATAAATGGTTTAGAACCGCTTTCAGACCTAAACGATAACCCTGAGCTTTCCGTACTCCTTGGTGGAAAATCAACAAGAGTAAAAACGTATGCAGATTTACTTACCTCAATAATAAACCCATCTCATAAATTTGCAAAAGGTTATATAAGTAACAATATTCAAGTTGATGGTGTTTCTAAAATGACCATTTATAACGATGTAATGACTGTAACTGAATTGGTAGATCTGGTCACTTTTTTACAGTCAAATTATGAACTAGTCACTTATCAAAGAACTAATTACCAGTTTTATGGTTATTAAATTTATTGTATGTAAACTTTGTAGAGGATAATAAAATGAGTAAACCTTTATACCTTGTTGCCGTTGATGGAAGTGAGTGGGGTCTGAAGTGGCATGGTGATCTCGTGTTTTTGTTTCTGGAGAAATAATTAGACGAGATTGCCTTTTCAGTTCAAAACCTAATCACGAAAGATAAACAGATCCTATAATCATTTGACTTTTAAGTTCGTAAAAACCTCTGGATTGAGATTGTAATATATCAAATCATATAGAAAGCAGTAGATTATTATGAGTAGATTAAATGTTTTATTTGAAATTTACCTGATCAATGTCTGTTACTACCTCTATTTACATTTAAACGTTTACCATATCCGCTTATATTTACTACCATCTAGATCTAACACTTTGATTTTCAGTTAACAAATATATTTATAAATTTTCAATGACTAACTTAAATTCTTTGAATATTTTCATATAAGGATATTTATGAAAAAAACTAATAATCACGAAATCTTAACCTGTGTAAAACGATATAAACTATTGCTACTTATGTTTGCATTGTGGATATCTACAACTAATTTTTGTTATTCACAACAAATTACTGAACCTCAAGAGTCTACTGAAACAAAGTATCAACTTGAGTTAGAACGACAACAAAAAATATTAATTAAACAGGGACAGGATATTGAAAATTTAAAACGTTTAATTAAGAACAAAAACTCTAAAATTAACCAACAAAACACAAATACTCGTCCAAATAAAAAGGCTCAACTACCCAAAAAAAAAGTTGCCAATAATAAAAAAAGCAAAGCTTCGATTGTTATTAATAAGCCTGTTGGTAAAGCGCCTCCTAAAGCAGCGACACGTATTGATATATCTGCTATACCTAAATTAAGTACTAATGTTAGTGGAGTTCTTACAAAAGCAGGTGCTTTGATAATAGAGCCTAGAATAGGTTATTCATATACAGACACTAATCGTGTTTTTTTAGATGCTTATTCTTTTCTTCCTGCACTGGTGGTTGGTTTAATCGATCTTAGAGAAATAAAGCGTCATACCTTTGTTGGTAGTATTGGTGCTAGATATGGCATGAGTGAACGATGGGAGGTCGATCTCAAACTTTCTTACATCGGCCGTAATGATACTCAGCGGTCTCGTCCAATAAGTGTAGGAGTTAGTGAGAATTCTATATTTTCGGCAAGTGGTAGTGATATGGGTGATATCGAACTGTCGACACGTTATCAACTTAATTCTGGTCACGGTGGCGGAGCGATTTATGTGTTTAACCTCGTTGCAACTATTCCAACAGGTACCAGTCCATTTGATGTTGAGTATGTAGAATCGACTCCTGGTGCTATTTTCCCTACAGAGTTGCCAACAGGATCAGGCTACCACAGTGTTCAACCTAGTTTAAGTGCAATTTATGCAACTGATCCTGGCGTGCTTTTTGGTAATTTAAGTTATGGTAGTAATTTAGAAACCGATGAAGGTGTTGGAAAAGTTGATCCTGGTGATAGCGTTGGGTTTAGCTTTGGTTTAGGATTGTCATTAAATGAACGCACTTCTATGAGCTTAAGTTACTCACATAAACATGTATTAAAATCCAAAATTGATGACGTTAAAATTGATGGTAGTGAGCTAGATATAGGCCAATTGATTATTGGTTATTCATTCAACTATTCAAAACAAACGAACATTAATTTATCATTAAATATTGGTGTAACTGATGATGCCCCAGATATTCGATTAAATTTCAGAGTTCCAATGATGTTTTAGCTCAATACCTTGACGTGGTTTAATGGATTCGACTACCCCAGTTAAGACATAATAGCCTTAACTGGAGAACTGAAATGACCAAACGTAAAAAATATACAAAAGAATTTAAACTTGATGCGATTTCTTTAGTCAGAGA
>JBLIEW010000047.1:0-37919 GCA_047633255.1 Colwellia sp. | reverse complement strand
ATTAATATATTACCTCAAGATGGTGAAGTGCATTATCACGGTGAAATAATGTCGCTAGTTGAAGCCGAATTTTACTTTAACGCGCTGTTAAGTGAAATTGACTGGCGTTGTGATCAAGCGGTGATATTTGGTAAGCATATCGAAACCAAAAGAAAAGTTGCTTGGTATGCTGAACAACCTTTTAGTTACACTTATTCTAATATCACTAAATCTGCTTTATCTTGGACACAAAACCTGCAGGTTTTGAAGACGATAGTCGAGCAAAAAACAGGTGAAACGTATAATTCTTGTTTGCTCAATTTATATCATAATGGCAGTGAGGGAATGGCTTGGCATAGTGACGGTGAGAAATATCTTAAAAAAAAGGCTGCTATCGCTTCCTTAAGTTTTGGTGCGGTACGTAAATTTGCGTTTAAGCATAAACAAACTAAAGAGCTGATAGCACTTGAGCTAAAAGCCGGTAGTTTGATAGTGATGAAAGGCGAAACTCAACAACATTGGCTTCATCGTCTTCCACCGACTAAAAAAGTGCAAGATGCACGAATTAACCTAACCTTTAGAACGATTAATTCATGAACCTAGCAAACACTTTAGTGGTTAATATTTAAAAGTGTTTTAGCTTAATTACCTTTGTTCCATTTATTAAATAATTCGCTAGCTTTCTCTTTAGCCTTATCTTTGATTTTGTCTTTAACCTGATCCTTTAATACCTCTTTTTGTGCATTTTTTGCTTCTTTCCAGATGGCCGACAATGCTTTTTTGATCATTACACCGCCTAGCTCATTAGCAGGTAAACCGTCTTCACCACCAATGTTAGATAAATGGATATCAGGCAGTGTTTTTTTATGGGTAGTATTGCCCAGCTTGGTTAAGTCGACACGAAGGGCGACTCCGGCTAATACAAATTTTTTCACCCGTATTTTTGGCGAGTCAGTTTGGCTAGCGCTGGTTTCATTACTGGCTGAAGATTGGGGGATATTTTTATTGATAGCATCAAGAATTACTTGAATGTTAGAGCCGCCAGTTTCATTAAACTCCACCAGTGCTTCTGGTTTATCTATAACAATAGCATCTATCACGATAGGTTTACCTTCATGCACCGCTCCTAAGCTTTCAAGATTAATATCTAAGGTAATCTCGTCTAAAGCAAATAAAGGTGTTGTGGTGAAACCGCTAGGGTTATTTAAAATTAAGCCATTAATAGTCCCGGCACCGCTTAACAGTTGCATATCTACTTTTTTTACAGTGACTAGTTGCTCGGTAAACTTTTTACCTTGGACTTCTATTTGTTCTGCGATGATTACATTCAACTTATCACTGGTGAGAAACCAGAATGCGCTCCCACCAATAGCCAATATTAATGCGATAAATATAATTAACTTTTTCATAAGACATTATTCTCCAATTGAGCGTTCTTGAACGTTAGTTTTAGTGCTTGTTCTTTTACGTCTCAACGGCATAATAGTAATTTATGGGAATGTTGTGACTTAAAATCAACAAGTAATCGATGGTAATAGCAATTGGACTCATTTATTGAGTACTTAGCGAGATTTAACCCGTTTGCTGTAAATTCAGCTTGTAAGCTTAATTTGTTAATTGCGTTTTTACAAGACTGAGAGTTAGGAATATAGCGATAACAGCAAAGGCAGGCAAAGGATACGTTACTGATAAAAAGCGCAGGTTAACTCCCTGCTAAGTGCAGATGAGAATGATTAAATAAGAATAATTTTATCTGAAGCTTAATCAGAAAAATTTCAGGAATATTAGTAAGTCTTGCATTTAGTCATTAGAATACAATCGCTAGATTTGAGTTATTAGTGAGTCGCAACAAAATATTCTCCAGATGACAAGTCGTGTTAATACTATCGATAGAGGGTAAATTGAAAACCTATGCTGCTATGTGAGCAGTAGCGTACAAAATGAATAATTAACAAAGGTAAATGTCACATGTTTAGCTTTGTCAGGTGGAATAATCTTATGAAAAAAACAGCAATATTTTATTTATATACAGCTCTATTAATAACGAGTCTTATCTCCGTGTCACTGAAAGTAGTTGCATCAGAAAAAGAAATTTTAGCGTGTTTGATTGAAAAATTAAATACGGAGAATTTAGATAAAACAGTTAGGGAATTGAAGCAAGAATGCGCTGAATCTCTACTCGCGCCAATCGTCATTAAGTCAAATAAGGTGTCAAATTTCTTTGAGCAAGGGATACAGCCAAGTAATTTGGCGATAGAGCCTTATGTGATGACTCCCTATGTAATGACCCCCCATAGAATAAATTATCTTTTACCGGTCAGTTATAGTGATAATGTTAATAAAGAAGCTTACGACATAATCGAAGGTTGGGCTGATAACTTTGGCGATATTGAAGTTAAATATCAGCTTAGCTTCAGAGTTCCTTTGCTTACTGAAAGCTTATTTACTGAAGGTGATGGCATTGCTTTTGCTTTCACGTTGCAGTCTTGGTGGCAAATTTATGCACAGAAAATTTCTCGCCCTTTTAGGGAAACAAATTATCATCCAGAATTCTTTTACTATACGCCTTTGACTTGGCAGCCATTAGGTGGCAATACAGCATTACTATTTGGGTTTGAACATGAGTCAAATGGTCATTCATCGTCTTTATCACGTAGTTGGAATAGAGTTTATGCAAATTTCGTTTTTGCTAAAGATGATTACGCTATTTCTTTTAGACCTTGGTGGCGAATTCCTGAAGGAAGTAAAATAACAACAGCAACTGAACCGGGAGATGATAACCCCGACATTACTGATTACATGGGACACTTTGAGCTTTCTATGGTGTACAAGTGGCAAGGATATAACTTACTTTTTAAAGGCCGAGAAAACTTTAAAAAGCACAAAGGATACGTGGAGCTGGGTGTAACCTTTCCTATTTATGATCGGCTAAAAGGGTATATTCAATATACCAACGGATATGGTGAAAGCTTGATTGATTACAATCACTCACATCAAACCATTGGTATTGGATTTTCTTTAACCGATTATTTTCAAGATTAGCCTCACACTGAAAGTTATTTTCAATGGTCTCTTTAGAACATGTTTATGTTGTACGGAGCGGGCACACCCATCATATACAGGCTGTCGACATAGCGGCAATTTTAAATACATTAGGAGTTAACTATGCGAACTTGGATGATCATAAGCTTACTGCTTATATCGAGTAGCGTTTTTGCAACAGAACATGTTGTTGAAATTTACAAGAAAAAATTTATTCCAGCTGAAATTACCATTGAACAGGGCGATACTGTTATTTGGAAAAACATTGAGAAACGCCAATATCATAATGTTTGGTTTAAACAGTTTGATAAAGAAGAGCCTGATTATTTATTTCCTGATGAACGCTATCAACGTAGTTTTGATAACGCGGGCGATTTTCCTTATGAATGTGGTCCACATCCGCGTATGAAGGGACGGGTAATTGTTATTAAAAAATAGTCTGTTGGGGTAATAAACTATCGTTAAACAGGTGAGTATAAAGCTAGCAATAATATATCCTTAAAAAATATAAGGTTATATTATTGTTAGCTTTTTTGCTAAAACCACCTCGTTTCTTTTGATATGGCGCAACAATTGTTAACTTTTCGACACATTCTTTTACAACTCACCGTAAACTTTGATTTCTATCAAGCTCTCTGTTTGTACTTCTCGCTATTATTAACAGGCTTTACTCAAACAAGTAATTTTTTGTACGCATAATGTAAATAACTTATTGTAAGTTTATACACATAACTAACGCATGAATTTTAATTATTCATTAAGGGATACACCATGTCAGAGAGCTTTACTAAAGGCATGGCAAGGAATATTTATTACGGAGGAAGTGTTTTCTTCTTCTTAATATTCTTAGCTTTGACTTTTCATACTGTAAAAGAGATGCCTAAACGGGATCATCGAGAAAATATTACCGAGGCTGTTGCCAATGGTAAACATTTATGGGAAAAAAATAACTGTATCGGTTGTCATACATTAATAGGTGAGGGTGCATATTTTGCTCCTGAACTTGGTAATGTTTATATCCGACGTGGTGGTGAGGCGGGTTTCAAACCATTTTTAAATGGTTGGATGAACGCACAGCCGTTAAACATTCCAGGTCGACGTCAAATGCCACAATTTAATTTAACAGATAAAGAAATTGATGATCTTGCTGAATTTTTGAAATGGACGTCAGAGCTTGATACGAATAACTGGCCACCGAACATCGAAGGATAAACTGATGAATACTTTAAAATATCAATCGCAAGCGGTAGCAAAGCCTTATTTCATTTTTGCTATGATCTTGTTCGTCGGTCAAATTCTTTTTGGCTTATTAATGGGCTTACAATACGTTGTTGGTGATATCGTTGGTGGTTTAATTCCATTCAATGTTGCGCGTATGGTTCATACCAATCTACTTATTGTTTGGTTATTATTTGGCTTTATGGGTGCTGCTTATTATTTAGTACCTGATGAAGCTGAAACTGAACTTTATAGTCCTAAGTTAGCGATAATACTATTTTGGATTTTTGCCGCTGCTGGCGTCGCTACCATTTTAGGTTATCTACTTGTTCCTTATTCAACCTTAGCAGACTTAACCTTTAATGAATTATGGCCAACCATGGGACGTGAGTTTCTTGAACAGCCTACTATTACTAAAATTGGTATTGTTGTTGTTGCCTTAGGTTTTTTATTCAACTTAGGTATGACTATCTTAAAAGGCCGTAAAACTGCCGTTAATATGGTATTAATGACTGGTTTAATTGGTTTAGCTGTATTCTTCTTATTCTCTTTCTACAACCCGACTAACTTAGCGCTAGATAAATACTTCTGGTGGTTTGTTGTTCATTTATGGGTAGAAGGTGTTTGGGAACTAATCATGGGCGCAATTTTAGCTTATGTATTAATTAAAGTAACAGGTGTTGACCGTGAAGTAATTGAAAAATGGTTATACGTGATTATCGCTATGGCGCTTATCTCGGGTATCTTAGGTACAGGCCATCACTTCTACTGGTTAATGGTACCTGAATATTGGCAGTGGGTTGGTTCTATCTTCTCAGCGCTTGAGCCACTACCTTTCTTCGCTATGGTTTTATATGCCTTTAATATGGTTAACCGTCGTCGTCGTGAACATCCTAACAAAGCGGCAACATTATGGGCGTTAGGTACAGCAGTTATGGCTTTCTTAGGCGCGGGTGTTTGGGGCTTCTTACATACGCTTTCTTTTGTAAACTATTATACTCATGGTACGCAAATTACTGCTGCTCATGGTCACATGGCTTTCTATGGTGCTTACGCTATGATCGTTATGACGATTATTTCTTATGCAATGCCTAAGCTTCGTGGTATTGGTGAAGCTAATTGTAATAAAGCACAAGTTGTTGAAATGTGGGGTTTCTGGTTAATGACGGTTGCTATGGTATTTATCACTTTGTTCTTAACAGGTGCTGGTATCTTACAAGTGTGGTTACAACGTATTCCTGAATCAGGTGAAGCATTAAGCTTTATGGCAACACAAGACAAGTTAGCTATTTTCTACTGGTTACGTGAAATTGCTGGTGTAGTATTCTTACTTGGTTTGATTTCTTATATTTCTAGTTTTTTTATTACAGAAAAGAAAACTGCGTAATGTAAACAACAAGTAATGAGCTAATCGTTACGAAAAAAATAAAAACCGTGAACTTCGCTTCGCGGTTTTTTTTTGCGTATAGCTTGGTATAATCTCATCTTATTTTGATAATATTGATGAAGGCTTATGAAACGAGTAGTGCTCTATAGTATGGACAAATGTCCCCATTGCCAAAGTGCGAAACAATATTTAGAACAACAGAAAATACCTTATCGCTTATGTAATGTAAAAACAGCGAAAGGACAAAAAGAGTTTGCAGTCACCGGATTACGTGGAGTGCCAGTACTGAAGATAGGTGACCAATTCTTAAAAGGTTTTTCGGTTAAAGAGTTTACTAAGCTATTTGTATCATAATGGCTACATTTGCCGTTTAACAAAGCGTGTTTTCCCTTTCAAAATATGTGTTTTTGTTGAACCTGAGTATATCCGCTCTATTTCTTAGCTTAACTCTGAAACTGTATCTTGAAGTGGAACGGGTATGTGTTAGTGTGGTTAAGTAGATTTTTTATAGGGATATCTTGCTTTGTCTTTTGTTTATAGAGCTATAGTCGCTGTGTTTTTTATTTGTAGTAGCGTTGCTACTAGTGCAATGCAATCAAGTGATAACTTAGTATTTGAAAACATGGGGCATGAGCTAAATCAACAGCCTTGGAAAACTTACCAAAAAATTAAGTCTCAAGCTGATAAATTAGCTGATGCCACACCAAAATACAAATTATGGTGGTTGCTACGCAAAGCTCAAGCTGAAAATTTATTATATTTGTTTGACGAATTTCAACAAACGGTTGCAACGGCCCAAGCACTTATTAATGAAGCAACTCCTCCTCGTATCGCCATTCACATGAATATTTTTAACGGTATTATTCTGCAACGACAAGGAAAATACCAAAGCGCTCAAAACGTACTAAAAAAATCACAACAAGCGGCAATCGCACTTAAATATACTGACTTGGCCGTGAGTGCCAGATTAGAGCTTGCTCATACACGTAGTTTAACGGAACTCTATGCATATTCACTAACCGATTTACAACAAGCATATGTTGAAGCTTTTACGTCAGATAATGATTTTTTGGTGGCTAAAATCAATCAAGCGTACGGCGCTATTTATCGCTATTTACATGATTACGGCCAATCAATTGAATATTATCAAAAAGCATTAACAAGCTATCAACAACTTGCTTATCCTGCTCAGGAAGTTGAAGCAATATATGGTTTAGCGACGACTTATCGATATTGGCAGAAGTATGACTTAGCATTGGAATATTATCATCGTTATCAAAAGGCCATCGAATATAGTCCTAATAATGTTGATGGTAAATTTTATGCCTTATATGGCATGTCGATGAGCTTGGCTGAAAAAGGTAATTGTACTGATGCGTTGAGTTCTATAGAACAAGCCTTGAGCATTTCCGGCTTAAATCACTTTAAAGCGGAATTATATAAACGTCAGGCGTTATGTTTCATTGATAAAAATAAGCTAGATCGTGCGACAACGGCATTGGATAATGCGGCGAGCGTTTTTGCAAATATTCCTGAATTAACAGGGACTCAATGGCAAATAGAAGTGATTGAAATTAGAGCACAGTTATTACAATCTAAGGGAGATAATGAACAAGCTTATCTATTATTAAAACAGTTTCATCAACGTGAAGTCGCACTTTTTAAGAAAAACTCTTCTGATAGGTTATTACGCGTTAAAGGTGCATTAGAAGTTGAACGGCAAAATGTAGAAATTTCTTTATCGCAGCAGCGAAGCAAAGTACATAAATTACAACTAGCACAACAAAAGCAAGAGAATATCACTGAGAATTACATTATAAGCTTTATTGTGGTGCTTATTTTAGTCAGTTTGATTTTTATATATTTTCAATGGCGACATACTCAAAAACTATTAGAATTGTCTATTCGTGATCCGCTATCAGATTTATATAATCGTCGTTACATATTTCATTTTCTGAATAAACTCGTCAACGTGATCAATTTAGAAAAAAATCAAGTCTCTATCATCTTAATAGATATTGATGATTTTAAACAGGTTAATGATCTTTATGGCCAATCCTTTGGTGATCAAGTGATTAGTGAAGTGGCTAAAATAAGTCAGAACACGTTCAGAGTTGAAGATATTATTGGCCGAGTTGGCGGTGAAGAGTTTTTATGTGTATTACCTAGAATAGATAGTATTCAATGTTTACATATAGCCCAACGTTTAGTCAAAAAAGTACATGAGTATGAGTTTTATGCTAGCGCTAAAGGCGATAAGAAACAGCCTGTGAATATTACGGTGAGTATTGGTATATCAACAACGTCAGTTGATACCATAAATGGTGCAGACTTATATTTACAAGCGGATAAAGCGCTATATCATGCAAAAGAGAATGGTAAAAATCGTGCCATACAATATCGAAAATCGATGTAAAATTCGTATCTAAAACAAAATTGATTTTGTCATTAGGCGTTCTTCATACTAGCACCTATCATTTTATTTAATCATTCTCTCGATTAGTCATTAAAAATCTTAGCTATCGATGATTTGTGATTGCTTCTACTCGCAATGTTATTAAACACTAAGTTATGGCTTGTTCGTGCTGTTATGTACTATACCCGTTCCCTACTTGCTGAAATCTGCATCTTGAAGTAGAACGGGTATAGACGTTAATAAGTTATCCGTGACAGTGAACTTATCTGCAGTTAGCTACGTACATTATGAATATACTCGCTCTACTTGAAGATGCAGTTTCAGAGCGAAGCTAGGAAATCAGATCAAGGCGCGATACGCTGATAATGGTTGTTCCCTTCGTCTGTCGTGCGTTTTTTGTATATGAGCTGTTTTATTTGATGTGTTGTTATCGATAATTTTGATAAAGGCTATGCAAACATCCTCTATTAAACAAAATTTAATCTCAGTAAGGTATAACTTGATGGATAATTTGTCATGAATTTAACAGTGGATAGTACCAATAAACGCTGTTTTTTTTGCAGATATAATGATAATAAACAGTCAGTAAATATATCTGTTAATATTGAAATAGTGGCAATGTCGATAGACGTTACAAACCGTTCAGACTTATATGTGTAAGGCTATAAGGCATGACAGAATACAACATCTAATGGATAAAAGTGTATTGTGTAAAAATGAAAAACGATGCAATAATGGACTCCCTAACAAAATTAATTTTGGTAATAACTCTAACCGCACTATGACTAATAATTTTATTCAACAATCATTATTGCTACAGAATTTAGCAATAGATGCAATCACACTCGTGCAGAGCTACTTAAATCGACTTGGCTACAAAGCGCAAATTCATTTTGAATTAGAAGGGTGTTATCGCTTTGAAAACAACAGGGATCAAAAATTAGATTTTACTCGGATTAACCAATGTTTACGCGAGTTAAATATTGATGGTGAAATTGTCTGTGAATATTGGCGAAATCAATGGGAATATGTATCGCTTTTTAACGGTCAAACGCCATTAAAAGAAGCACACAATTTACAGCGAGTAATCACTCAGTTACCTAAACTTTTTCAACAGCTTTACGGCCAAAATTCGATTATAGAAACCTTGATTAAACCGGTTGTTTGGTCTGGCGATAAAGGCAAGCTTGTTGCAGGCTCTAGTCAAATATTTACCAATGATACCCGTGCTGTTCATATTCCCAATGCGGTGCAATTGAATGTTAGCGTACTTGATAGCCACGGTAATAATCTTATTGCTGAAGAAGGCTTCGGTGAGTATTTACAAAATTGTTTTTTGCGTACGAGTTTAGAGTGTTGTTTATTGTACTTACCTGAAGAAGCCGCTTTTGAACGTTTAGCGTTGAAAACACGATACGGCTTAGCGCAAGAGCTTTGTTCACCTGTGGATATATCAGGTGGTCATCAAGGGAGTATTGCCTTGTATAAAAAGTTTGGTAAGCATAATCAAAATATGGGTGAAGAGCCTTTATTATACGATCGCCATAACAAGGTGTTATCGGTACAACAAAATTGGCAAAAAACAGCTCGAATAGAGCACAGATTGGGCGCAGCGAGTGTTCAATACAACCCATTTGTTAATGTACTTTACGGCTTAATAAATGTATTAGATGCGGTGCAAGCATATGAAAAAGAACCGCGTTTATTAACCGATAATTTTACCCATATATCTTTGCCGTCGTCGCTTTTTACCGATAAAGATAATTCTGCTAATTTAGGTGCCGTTGACTTATTCAATGCCAGCACTTGGTTTAGCGATAGTATTAATTTAATAGAAGAAAAAATGGCTAGTGTGAGAGTTCAAAATGCACTTAATTGTCCTATGGCGTTAGGCGATAAAATAAAACAAGTAATCTTAGCGCAATATCAGGTTAGTATATTTAACTAGTGGTTCTAACTATACCCGATCCACTTGAAAATGCATGAAACGAGCATCCTCAAGTGGAGCAGGTATCAATAAAATAAGTAATGGATTTATGATTATCAGTCAAAAAAAACGAGCTAAGCCTCCGCTTCTAAATGGCGAGAGCATTAGTGCTAAAAGAGATGAATTAAAAAACTATTTTAAGCAAACATGGACTGAATATGAGTCTCTTTTTGCGCTTATTAATGACGACAGTGCTTATTATTTAAGACCTGAGCGTTTACGTCATCCGCTGATTTTTTATTTCGGTCATACCGCTACTTTTTATATCAATAAATTGATATTAGGTAAATTTATTTCTGAGCGTGTTAATGGCAAATTAGAAGCGATTTGTGCGGTTGGTGTTGATGAAATGAGTTGGGATGATCTAAATAGTGAGCATTATGACTGGCCTAGTGCCAATGAAGTTAGAACATATAGACAGCAAGTGGCTGAACTAATTGAAAACTTAATTGATACTATGCCACTTTCATTACCTATTACTCAAGATTCATTAGCATGGATTATTTTGATGGGTTGTGAACACGAGTGTATTCATCTTGAAACCTCGTCAGTCATCATGCGTATGTTGCCTTTGGAATATCTTACTGCGGCTGAGCCTTGGTCTACTTGCAACCAAACGGGTGAAGCGCCTATTAATGAATTAGTGCCAATAAAAGGGCAGTTAATTGAATTTGGTAAACCCGCTACTGATGATACGTTTGGTTGGGATAATGAATATGGCTATGATCAGTTAAGCGTTAATGATTTTAGTACATCAAAGTATGTTGTTTCTAACCAAGAATATTTAGCCTTTATTGAAGCTAAAGGCTACCAACAAAAGGATTATTGGACCGAAGAAGGGCAACAGTGGCTTACTTTCACTAAAGCAACAATGCCTCATTTCTGGTTTAAAAAAGTGGATGATAACAATGAAGAGGTTTACTGGCAGCGTAATTTATTAAACGAAATACCTTTGCCGTTAAACTGGCCTGTTGAAGTTAATTACCTTGAAGCTAAGGCCTTTTGTCATTGGAAAAATAGCCTGAATACAAATAATGAACAGCAATTTATCCGTTTACCTACTGAGGCTGAATGGCTGTGCTTACGTGAAAACGTCGCAGGTGACTTAACCACTTGGCAAACAACACCGGGTAATCTTAATAACGAAGGTTATGCGTCTTCTTGCCCTGTTGATCAATTTGAACATAATGGTTTTTTTGATGTTGTCGGTAATGTTTGGCAATGGACTGAATCCGCTATTGATGGTTTTCATGGTTTTGATGTGCATCCGCTATATGATGATTTCTCTACTCCCACTTTTGACGGTAAACATAACCTAATAAAGGGAGGATCATGGATTTCTTCTGGTAACGAAGCAACTAAGCATTCGCGGTATGCGTTTCGACGTCATTTCTTTCAACATGCCGGCTTTCGTTATGTGCAAAGTGAACGTAGTGAATTACCTAATCTTGTTGCTAATCATTATGAAAATGACACTGTTATTTGTCAGCAATTACATGCTCAATACGGACAAGCTAAATCTGCTATACCGTTATCAGTAAAGAATTATAGTCAACAAATGACCGATGAAGTAATGAAGAGTGTTGACAAATATCAAGTAGCAACTGATAGCTGCCTTGATCTGGGTTGTAGTGTTGGCCGAACAAGCTTTATGTTAGCGCCACACTTTAACCAGGTCGATGCGGTTGATTTTTCTGCTCGTTATATTCGCCATGGTGTACATTTACAAGAAGGCAAATCGGTCCGTTATACCTTAGAAAATGAAGGGGATATTGTTGATTTTTATGAAGTCAATTTAATGGGTGTCGACTTACCTTGCAGCGAAAACATTCTTTTTAGCCAAGGAGATGTGAGTAACCTCAAGAGCGAATTTAAGGGTTATGATGTTATTCTTGCTCAACATGTACTTGAACAAAATTATGATCCTCGCTCGTTTTTACAGGCAGTACATTCACGTCTAAATGCTAAGGGTCTGCTTATTGTTGTTTCAAGTTATGATTTTAATGAGCAACAAACAAGTAAAGAAAACTGGTTAGGCGGGCTGAAAATAAATGGTGAGAATGTGACGGGCTTTGAGGGCTTATCATTAGCGCTAACACCCCATTTTAATTTAATGGAGCAGCAGCAATTAATACGTTCTATCAAAATAAATAAGCGAAACTTCACCTTAAGTTTTCCGCACTTAAGCGTGTGGCAATTAAAATAACGTTATTTTTTAACCTTATTCTGCAAATATAATTTAGCTCCCCTGAACGTCAATGAGTCGAAGGGGAACTAAATACTGAAACCTGCATTTTGAGGTGGATCGGGTATATATCCTTTTACTGACGCCTCTTCTTTTCAAATATCTTAAACTTGCCGAAAGGCGCACCAAATCAAAACGCGAGATTAATATTATTGTACTATTTTGGTGCAGCTATATTTCTATCATTAGAAAGATGAAAGTAATCAATTGATTTTTAACGGTTAATTATTTTGGCATACGAATTGTATTGTAATATTTAAATCATTTAATGAAAACAATATATAGAGGTCTGTTATGAAAATAGTTAACGCAATCATTAAACCGTTCAAACTTGATGATGTCCGCGAAGCCATTTCTGAAATTGGTGTTGAAGGTATCACCGTGAGTGAAGTGAAAGGTTTTGGTCGTCAAAAAGGACATACCGAATTATATCGTGGCGCTGAGTACCAAGTTGACTTTCTACCGAAAGTGAAATTAGAAATAGCCGTGAACGATGATATTGTGGACCGTTTAGTGGAAACCATCACAAAAGCGGCTTACACCGGAAAAATTGGTGACGGTAAAATTTTTGTTTATAACCTTGCGCAAGTAGTACGTATTCGTACTGGCGAGCAAGATTCAGAAGCCTTATAGGGAGAAATACATGGAACAGAATATTTTTCAACTTCAATATGCACTTGATACTTTTTATTTTCTTATGTGTGGCGCCTTAGTTATGTGGATGGCTGCTGGTTTCTCTATGCTAGAAGCTGGTTTAGTCAGAGCTAAAAATACCACTGAAATTCTAACAAAGAACGTAGCCTTATACGCTATTGCTTGTATTATGTATTTAATTGTTGGTTACGACATTATGTACGGTGGCGGTGTCTTTTTAAATGGTATTGCTCTTGATGGTGCAGCAGATGCTGACGCATTAGTTAGCACTGTATTAGCCGAGTCTGCCGAAGCGGGTTTTGATGGCGGTGCCGTTTATTCAAATGCATCAGACTTCTTCTTCCAAGTAGTTTTTGTTGCGACGGCTATGTCAATTGTTTCTGGTGCAGTTGCTGAACGTATGAAGCTTTGGGCTTTCTTAGCTTTCGCTGTTGTATTAACTGGTTTTATCTACCCTATGCAAGGCTCTTGGACTTGGAACGGTGAATCTGTTTTTGGTCTTTATACCTTAGGTGACCTTGGTTTCTCTGATTTCGCCGGTTCAGGTATTGTTCATATGGCTGGTGCTTCAGCGGCTTTAGCGGGTGTTTTATTATTAGGTGCTCGTAAGGGTAAATATACTAAAGACGGTAAAGTAGCTGCAATCCCTGGTGCTAACTTGCCAATGGCTACGTTAGGTACATTCATTTTATGGTTAGGTTGGTTTGGCTTTAACGGTGGCTCTGTATTAAAACTTGCTGACATTAACAGCGCAAACTCTGTTGCTATGGTATTTTTAAATACTAACGCTGCTGCTGCTGCCGGTGCAATTTCTGCACTAGTCTTTGCTAAAATCTTATTTAAGAAAGCTGATTTAACGATGACATTGAACGGCGCATTAGCCGGCCTTGTTGCTATTACAGCTGAGCCATCAACTCCTTCTCCATTACAAGCCACTATTTTTGGTGCTATTGCCGGTATTATCGTAGTGCTAGCTATTCTTGGACTTGATAAAATTAGAATTGATGATCCAGTAGGTGCTATCTCAGTACATGGTGTGGTTGGTTTCTTTGGTTTACTTATTGTGCCAATTACTAATTCAGCCGCTAGTTTTAGTGGTCAGTTAATTGGTGCGGCAACTATCTTTGTTTGGGTATTCTCTACCAGTTTTGTTGTATGGTATATCCTGAAAAAGGCTATTGGTATTCGTGTAACTGCAGAAGAAGAGTACGAAGGTGTTGATATAAGTGACTGTGGTATGGAAGCCTATCCAGAGTTCACTAGAGGTTAGTAATGCGAGAGACTACAAATCTCTCAAGCTAATCTTACTACTTCAATTATAACAAAAGCAGCGATTTCGCTGCTTTTTTATTGGCTCGACTTTATTGACTAGTTTACTGATTGAAAAAGTCATTAAACGAAGTACCGTAAGCCAAATTAAGATATTGTTAACCATCATAATTGTTATTATAAAGTAAGATAATATGCTCAACGTAACTGATGAAATAGTTACATTGAAAAAATATTAATGTTATAACTGAGGCAGAATATTTATTTACTTAATTATCTATTTTTTCAGGGCTTACTATGTGGCGCATATTGTTGCTATTTATATTTTTATTTGGAATAGAACTAAGTGTTGAAGCACAAAATATTGAGAGCCAACTAGAAAAAATTCAACAACAAAAAGATAAAACCATCGTTGTTGCCCAGTTAAGTAAACTACTTGAAAATAAAGAGCTGAGTAACTATCAACGCATACAAATACTGCTACTCGAAAGTCGTGGTTATTTAACCTTAAGTGATTTAAATAAAGCCTTAATCGTTATTCAACAAGCTAAAGGATTAGTCAATAAAGATAGTTCACTGTTACAGCAAGCTCAAGTTGATAAATTAACCGGTATTATTTTTTATTTTCAAGGTCAATATGATCAAGCGCTGCTTTCTTACGAAGCGGCGTTACACTATTTTCAAAAACAGTCTTTTTCTTCAAGCATAGCGATTAAGAAAGCCAATCTGTTGAACAATATTGCTTTAGTGCAAACCGTACAAGGCAATGCCTTAGCGGCTCTTCAAAGCTACCAGCAAGCAGAGCCTTTATATCAAAAATTTGGTGATGAGATAGACAAAATTGATGTACGTTATAACCTTGCCGTGCTTTATATAAGCCTACGTCGTTTTGATCTTTCTATTAGTATGCTAAAGGAAGTTATCAGTAAAAGGTTGGCTATAAACGATGACAACGGCGTGGCGAAAGCTTCCGCTGATATAGGCGTTTCCTATAAGTATTCAGGCCAATACCAGAAGGCTGAAGAATATGGTTTGTATGCACTTAATTATTTTCAAAAACATGGGAATCAATTTGATGCCGCTTCTCAGCTGCATAATTTGGCGGAAATAAATTATGAATTATCTAATTTAGATAAGGCGATGAGCTATTCAAGTTTGGGGATTGAGGTGAGTAAAAAAATAGGTCACCAAATGGTTCATGCGGGGAGCTTACATACACAAGCTAAAATTTTCTTTCATCAAGGAGACATTGATCGTTCCCACACTAATATTGAATTATCAAATACAATAGCAAAAAAAATGGGTTTTCAAAGGCTGATAATTGAAAACCTAGGGTTAATGTCACTCATCTATGCTGCAGAACATAAGCCAATAAAAGCATTAGCAGCACAGTTATCATATCAAAATTCGTACTTAAAATTATCAAATGAAACCCTTAATGATCAATTAGCTCAATTTGAGTCTGACCAATTAAATCAGCAAGTAACCAGCTTACAACAAAGTAAAAAACTTCAGCAATTAGAATCAACTAAAGCAGATCAGCAACGCCAATTTATTATATTAGGTGTTGCCTTTTTATTGGTGGTATTGTTTTTAATTTATCGCCGATACCTTGAAACTAGCCTAACGAGAGAGTTAGAGAATAGAGTTCAAAAGCGGACAAAAGATTTAGAATTCTTAACCAAAGAATTACAAGATGCCAATATGGTTAAAAGCCAATTTTTAGCAAATATGAGTCATGAAATTAGAACCCCTCTTACTGCTGTTCTTGGTCAGTCAGAAGCGATTATTTATGGTGATTTAGATGATGCTAGCATAGTGAAAGAAGTTAAGGTTATTCATAGTAATAGCCTACACTTACTACAATTAATTAATGATATTTTAGATTTAAGTAAAATTGAAGCAAACAAGTTTGAATTAGAAAACCGACAACAAGATTTACACGAAATAGTCGATAGGTTAAATGATGTTTTCACCGAACAAGCACAGCGTAAAAATTTATCCTTTACTATTACTCATCGTTTACCTAGCCCCTTTATTATTGATGTTGACGGCTTAAGGCTTAAACAAATTTTAATCAACCTTTGTTCTAATGCGATAAAGTTTACTCATGAAGGCTGGGTTACTTTAGATATTGCGATTATTGATAAAATATTGTTTTTCACTGTAGCAGACACTGGGATGGGCATGAATGAAAAGCAACTCGCAAAAGTGTTTAATAGTTTTACCCAAGCTGATAATAGTATTAACAGGCGGTTTTCAGGATCGGGCTTAGGATTATTTCTGTCAGATCAATTGGCAAAGGCCATGTTAGGCCAAATTGCGGTTACCAGCCAAATAAATCAAGGAAGTACCTTTGTTTTTAAATTGCCTTTTGGTGAAACTTATTTGACATCAGTCAATATAGACAATGACTGTTATGGGCTTCCCCATATATCTTCTGATAAAAAACGTTATAGTGGGAAAATTTTACTGGCAGACGATCATGATGATAATCGTCGATTGATTGCGCGATTATTAAGAAATCTGGGTTTAGAGGTATTAAGTGCAAGTAACGGAAAAGAAGCCATTGATCTGTATATTAAGCATAAACCTGTTTTAACGTTACTGGATATACAAATGCCTGAAATGGATGGTATACAAGCATTGAAACATTTACGCGAACTTGGTTACAGCTGCCCTATTTATGCTCTGACCGCTAATGCGATGTCTCATGAAATTAGTCAGTATTTGGCGCTGGGTTTTGATGGGCACTTAAAAAAACCAATAGAAAGAGAAACGTTTTTAGCAACTATCGGTCAATATTATCCTGAGCAGTTAGCAGCACAAGAAAAGCAGGATCATATACTTGATGAGGTCGATATAACAGATCTTAGGGAATCGTTTATTATTAATTTGTCACAAGATAAACTAGATATATTACAGTATAGTGATGATAACGATAAATTAGCGAGAGCGGCTCATAAAATAGCAGGGGCGGCAAAAATGTTTGGCTTTGTTGAGTTGTCGCAAAGTGCCCTTGAATTAGAGCGTGGAATTAAACTCAAACAGATTGATACTGTTGAAGATCTTACCCATTGTTTACTTGATGAAATTAATGTAATTCAACATATTAATAAAATTAGTAGTTAACTTTTGTTAAGCACTTTAATACCAGTAGGAAAGGTGAGATGAGTTGATGCACTAGATAAATAGGATTTATGGCAAGTGATTTAACCAGAATACTTTTTTTTGTGTACAATAAAGCAAAGCCTCTTAATTTTAGGAATTTCAAATGGCTAGAGAACAATTTGGTATTTGCGCTGAGCCTAATTTATATGGCAGTTACTTACTTTTTAATGTCTTAGACGATAAAAATGCTTTTATTCGGGCGGCATTGTCTCGTTTACCGGCATTGCTTGACGATTATGCTGATCAGTATTCTGAAGCTAATTTAACGGGAGTGGTCGCTATTGGCGCTAATTATTGGGATGAATTTTATCCGCAAGCGCGCCCTGTATTATTAGAACCTTTTCCTACAATGAATAGTGATGATCGAGTCGCACCTTCTAGTAATGTTGACATCTATATCGAGATCCGTAGTGATCGCGGAGATGTTAATCATATTGTTTGTTCTAAAGTTTGTCAGTTACTTGCTGACAGTGTCGAGTTGATTGATCAAATACAAGCATTTCGCTTTTTAGATGGTCGAGACTTAACCGGTTTTGTTGACGGGACTGAAAATCCAAAAGGAATGCATCGCCGAGATGTTGCCTTAGTAAAAGAGAGTGATGATGCCATATTCTCAAGTGGTAGTTATTTGCATACTCAACGATATCAGCATAACTTAACGCTTTGGAATTCTTTGAAAATTAAAGAGCAAGAAGACACTTTTGGCCGTACCAAACTAGATAATATTGAGTATGAAAGTGAAGATAAACCCTTAACTGCTCATACTAAGCGTACCAACTTAAAAGATGATCAAGGTAATACTATTGAAATATTAAGGCAAAGCATGCCTTATGGAAATATGAAGTGCCAAGGGCTATTCTTCGTGTCTTATTGTCATTCACCTAAACCGTTTGCTTTGATGTTAAAAAGCATGATCCATGGTGATGCCCATGGCAATGTTGATCATCTGCTTAAATATACCCAAGCTGAAACTGGAGCGGCTTTCTTTGCCCCTAGTTTAACTTTTTTAACAGAGCTTAACGTGATTGCTGACGATAATGAGTTAACATAGTTTTTATAGCTGCTCCACTTGAGTATGTATCTTTAAGTGGAGTAGCTATAAAAGAATATCTAAGGGATCAGCAGATAATATAATGCCGGTATTGTCTGCATAAATATGATCGTCAGGTAATATGGTAACGCCACCGAAGTTTATCGCTACATCACTTTCACCAAACTCATTGTCGTTGGCACCAACAGGAGTTGACACCAAACCTTGAATACCTAGTTCTATTTCTTCTATCGCGTCTACATCGCGAACGCTACCGTAACAAATGATACCTTCCCAGCCATTGTTAGCTGCTATTTTGGCAACATTGATGTCTATTAATGCGCGCCTTGTAGAGCCCCCACCGTCAATAACTAACACTTTACCAATACCATCTGTGGCGACTATTTGTTCTATTAAACCTGTGCCTTCAAAGCACTTTATCGTGACAACTTTTCCCCCAAAGGAATGTCGACCGCCATAATTACTAAAAATAGGATCAATGACGTCAATTAAGTCTGCATAGGTGTCACAAAGTTGCGAGGTATTATATTCCATAACAAAGCTCTTTTAATAGATAATAAAACTATTACAGTATAACTGGTTAAGATGAGATTTAAATAGCGACTTGTATTTTATAGGAAAACTATCTTTACTAAAATAGTACTTTTGACCAAAAATAGACGGTTATTTGATTTTTTGAAGTGGTGCTGAAGTGAATTTTGGTAAGCGCAGGTGCAATTATTTTTTGTTTACTACCTCGCGGTAGTTTGTATTATTGCCATTAATAGTAATAGCAATAATACACCCAAACAGCGGGTATAAGTAATTTATAATTGAGTTATATTGATCATCACTTCACGTGAGTGACCCGAGGCTTTAAGTTCATCTAAGTAATGTTGCCAACGCTGATCCTGTTCGTTGATTAGTAACTCGAGATAATCTGAAGAGTAAATCGCGCTGTGTCCATCATCAAAAGCAAACCGATAACCGTGTTTGCCAACATTCTCTATTGCCGTTAACGTTATGGATTTTTTATGGCTAACCAATGCTTGTTGTTTCTTACCTGTTGTTGGGGTAAATACGCGCAAATATTCAAAGCTTAATTGAGCAGCCTCACTCTTAATACTATTAAGAGTGAGTGTTTTTTCCGTATTATTGATAATAAAACCGGTAATAATCATAGGGTTTATTGATAACTCAAATAGTTTAAAGTTTAAAGTATAAAGCGGCTTAAATCTTCATCTTTTACCACTTCACTCAAGATGTCATCGACATAAATCTTGTCGATCAGTATGGTTTCACCTGAGCGTTCATCTGCATGAAAAGATAACTCTTCTGTTAAGCGCTCCATCATGGTGTGTAGTCTACGTGCACCAATGTTTTCAGTGGTTTCGTTTACTTGCCAAGCCGCATTAGCTATGGCTTGAACACCATCATCACTAAACGCAATTTTTACGCCTTCAGTTTCTAATAGGGCAATATATTGTTCGGTTAGTGAAGCAAAAGGTTCAGTTAAAATTCTAACAAAATCATCAGATGTTAACGCTTTTAGTTCAACACGAATAGGTAAGCGACCTTGTAATTCTGGAATTAAATCAGATGGCTTAGCCATTTGGAATGCACCTGAAGCGATGAACAAAATATGATCGGTTTTTATCATGCCATGCTTAGTGCTCACCGTTGAGCCTTCTACTAACGGAAGTAAATCACGTTGTACACCTTCACGTGAAACATCGCCACCGCTATTGCTGTCAGCGCGTCGACAAATTTTGTCAATTTCATCAATAAACACAATGCCATTTTGCTCTACTGCATAAATTGCTTTTTGTTTAATGTCATCGTTATTTACTATTTTAGACGCTTCTTCTTCTTGTAGCGCCTTAAAGGCATCTTTAATTTTCAGCTTACGTTTGTTGGTTTTTTCACTCGACATGTTTTGAAACATGCTTTGCAATTGTGACGTCATGTCTTCCATGCCTGGAGGAGCCATAATTTCAACGCCAACTTGTGGTGCAGCTAAATCTAGCTCTATTTCTTTCTCGTCTAGTTTGCCTTCACGTAATTTTTTACGAAAGGTTTGACGAGTATTACTCTCTTCACCTTGCTCATCGTTACCAAAACCATCACGAGCAGGCGGTAATAAAATATCTAAAATACGTTCTTCTGCAGCTTCTTCGGCTAAATGTTGCACACGACTCATTTCGTCTTCTTTAACCATCTTGATCGCCATATCGGCTAGATCACGAATAATGGTTTCAACTTCTTTACCGACATAACCCACTTCTGTGAACTTGGTTGCTTCAACCTTGATAAAAGGTGCACGGGCTAACTTAGCTAAACGGCGGGCAATTTCAGTTTTACCCACACCTGTTGGGCCAATCATTAAAATGTTTTTTGGCGTAACTTCGTTGCGTAAGGCTTCATTTAACTGCATGCGGCGCCAGCGATTTCTTAGCGCGATTGCAACAGCGCGTTTAGCATCACTTTGGCCAATAATGTGGCTGTCTAATTCATGAACAATTTCACGTGGTGTCATATCTGACATGTTTTAATCCTCATTTCGTCTTGGTATTAACACCAAGGCAATAATTTTTTTAACTAGTAACTGACAACTATCGCTATAACTATAATTCGTCTATGGTTTGTTCTTGATTGGTAAAGACACAGATATTACCGGCAATAGTTAATGATTTTTCCACAATTTCTTTAGCACTTAGATCGGTATTTTCTAGTAGGGCTATTGCTGCAGATTGCGCAAAGTTTCCACCGCTACCAATAGCAATTAAATCGTGTTCAGGTTGAACAACATCGCCATTACCCGTAATAATTAATGAGGCTGTTTCATCGGCCACAGCAAGTAATGCTTCCAGCTTTCTTAAGGCGCGATCGCTGCGCCAATCTTTGGCTAATTCGACTGCGGCTTTGGTTAAATGACCTTGATGTTGTTCAAGCTTACTTTCAAAGCGTTCGAACAAAGTAAAGGCATCGGCAGTGCTACCAGCAAAACCAGCAAGTACTTTGTTGTTGTATAAACGGCGTACTTTTTTAGCGTTACCTTTCATCACGGTATTACCAAGTGATACTTGCCCATCACCACCAATGGCGACTTTGCCATTGCGTCTAACTGAAACGATAGTAGTCATATTAACTTTCAATCCGAATAATTATGTTTTTAATGTAAATGAAATTGGGATCATTGCTGACTTTTCAAGGAGGGAGCTAAATTATACCAATTAAATTAATTAATGGTTCAATTTTTAGCGGGTATAGACCATTTAAAAAGATCACTTAGTTAGTTTAATTGGTATTACTTCCATAATCTAACCTGGCAACGATTGACACTATTGTTGCGTAATTTATGTTTATCTTCTTCTGCTAATCTTTTGCGAGGATAGGGACCTAGCATGACTTTATACCAAGTACCGTTGCTACCAACAGATTTTTTCACAAAGGCTTCAAGTCCGACAAAAGCAATTGTCGCTTTTAATGTTTCAGCGCGGCCTGTTGTTTTGAAAGAGCCACACTGTAACCCATAGGGACCTTTTTGTGTTACTTCGTATTGACCTACTTCAACTTCTTTAGTTTTCAAGTTTTCAACGTAGGTCCATTTTTCTTTTGGTGGTTCAGGTAAAGGCGCTTCTTTTGTTACAGGCGCAGTTGTTACCGTTTGAATAGGTGCTTTAGTTTTTGGGCTTGTTTTTAAAAACCATAAACCATAGGCAAAAACGGCAATTAATCCGATAATTATGACACTAAAAACTTTAGTTTTAACGGTTGATTTAGGCGTAGGTGGCGGTGTGCTTTTTTTGTAAGGGTTGTTCTTTTTCTTTTTTGCCGGTGTACGAGCAATATAATCTTGATTTGACATGAATAACAGAAGAATGCGGAAAAGTGCTCTTATTCTAACGTGTCACCAGTTTAAATCAATAGGGTCAATATCTAAACTCCACCGTACTTTGTGATGATATTCATTAGTGGGTATTATGGTCAATAACTGCAAAATAGCGATATGTAACTCTTTTCTAGATTTTGATTGCAGAATTAAATGGTAACGAAATTTACCCGCTTTCTTTTCCATCGCCGCTGGTACAGGCCCAGCAAACTCGCAGCTTAATAATGTTTGTTCCGTTAGTGTCCGTAAAAACTTTTCAGGGTAGCTAGGGTAGTTTGCTTCAGCGCGTATTAAGGCTTGAAAACTAAACGGGGGTAATCGCGCTTGCTTGCGTTCAATTAACGCTTGCCTAGCAAAATGTTGATAACCATTATGTACTAAGTCTTGTAGTAGAGGATGATCAGGATAACTGGTTTGCACCAATACTTTTCCTGGCTTACTTGCACGACCCGCACGACCCGCTACTTGAATAAGTAATTGAGCCATGTTTTCACTGGCACGAAAATCAAAACTAAATAGAGCACCATCGCCATCAAGCACTGCAACTAAGGTAACATCAGGAAAATGATGACCTTTGGCAAGCATTTGCGTACCAATTAATAGTTGATGCTTTTTCTCGGTAATCTCTTGTAATAACTTTGTCAACTCGCCTTTTCTTCGGGTGCTGTCTCTGTCAATTCTCACTACACTGACATCAGGGAATATTTCACCGATACGCTGCTCTAGCTGTTCGGTTCCTTGGCCAACCGGTGCAATACGCACACTGCCACAGCTAGGGCATTGTCTTGGCACACGCTTTTGGCTACCACAGTGATGACATATCATTAACTGCTGTTTTTGATGAAAAGTATAAGGTTTATCGCAGCGTTGACAATCACAGAGCCAATGACATTCTTGGCAATTGATCGCGGGCGCATAACCACGACGATTTAAAAACACTAATACTTGTTCTCCACGGGCTAGTGTTTGCTTAATTTCATGCTTCAAACTCCCCGAAAGGCCAAATTCTATTTGTTGATTAGCGACATCAATTAATGATATTTTCGCTTTAATGCTTTGTCCCGGGCGTTTGTGTAATTGATGATATTGATATTTCCCTGAAAGGGCATTTTGCAGTGATTCAAAGCTGGGCGTAGCGCTACCTAGCACAATGGGAATATTTAATTGTCGTGCACGTAAAATGGCAATATCTCGTCCGTGATAACGAAAGCTGTCTTGTTGCTTTAATGAGCTGTCGTGCTCTTCATCAACAATAATCATACCTAATTTATGTAGCGGAGAAAAAACAGCAGAACGCGTGCCAATAATAATAGCGGCACTATTTTGTTGGGCATTAAGCCAAGTATCTAAACGTTCAGTATCATTTAGGTTGGAATGATGTAAACAAATAGGCACATTAAATCGTTGTTCAAAACGCAATAGTGTTTGTGGCGTTAGGCCAATTTCAGGCACTATTACTAGCACTTGCTTATTGTTGGCTAGTACATTTTCCATTGCCTGTAAGTAAACTTCAGTTTTGCCTGAGCCGGTAATACCATCAACTAAATGACAAACAAACTGTTCAAGTGATTGGTTAATTGCCGCAACAATAATTGCTTGCTCGGTAGAGAGTACTTGTTTATTTTCTTGTTCTAATGCGTGTTCTTGCCAAAAAAATTGACAAGGTTGCTGTTTAGCTTCAGTTATTAATGCTTTAGCTGTTAGGGCATTAAGCTGGGCTTTGCTATGGCCTAGGGTACGTAATTCCGCCCAACTTATACCTTGGTGTTTGTCTATTAATTGATAAAGTGTGTATTGCTTCGGTGCTTTCGTTGCGACTTTAGCAAGTGTTTTTTCCAATTCATCTGTGATTTCTTCACTATGCCAAACCATAGGTGGCTGTATGTCTAGCTTCTTAACTTGGCGTAACAATTTAGGTAATGCTTGTTGAAAGACATCGCCGATTGGATGATGGTAATAATTCGCACATAATTTAAGAAAGCTGACTAAAGAATCACTTAAATGAAAAGTATCGTTAAGGCGTTTAGAAATAGGCTTTATTTTTTTTGCATCAATATCACATTCATTATTTACAGAGACAACAATAGCAATAACGTTCCTTGAACCAAATGATACCGCAACGCGTTCTCCAATATGTATGGGGGGTTGTTGCATATCATTAGGAATTTGATAGGTGAACAGTTGTCGCATGGGCACAGGAACAGCAACTTGCACATAACTTGTAGGCATTAGCGGGTTAGATATTGCTTGAGAAGAAATTAGTTGTTCAGACACGTGATAAATAATAGTGATTAGAGTTTTTAGTGCTGACTATCTTATCGTAAATCCTTCCTTTTATTAATAAGTCTTTTTAATCTATTTTTTCTTGCAGTCGTTGTTGTGATGATTTATTATTCGCCCCCATTAATTTTACAACCGTATGGTGCTTGGCGTTTTCTATTAAATTAGATCTTTTCTATTTAATTAGTAATTAAAGCGGCTGAGTGGCGATACGCCCAATTTCTCGAAAGAGATATAGAGGTTCCCATGAAAGAAGGCATTCATCCAAATTATGTTGCTTTTACAGCAACTTGTTCTTGCGGCAATGTTATTACAACTCGCTCAACAGCTAAAAAAGACATTCATTTAGACGTATGTTCTGCATGTCACCCATTTTACACTGGCAAGCAAAAAGCTGCTGAGACTGGTGGTCGTGTTGATAAATTCAACAAACGTTTCGGTGCACTTAGTAAGAAGTAAGTTTTACTTCTTATGTAATTTGCTACCTGTAGCAAAGCATCAAACGAAAAAAAAGCGCCTATTGGCGCTTTTTTTGTAAGTAAAATTTAATTTTAATATCTTTATTGTTATGTTGACTAACTCTCTACACAAGGGCAATAGTGAATTACTCAGGTATATACCCGCTCCACTTGAAGATGCAGATTTCAGCAAGACTAGATATTATTTAAAATATTAAGAAATAGGCGTGATCTTCTTAGTAATATTCTGTATAATCCGGCTCCCTACGTTACAAACTGTCTTTTTATTACTTTTAAGGTGGCTTATAAGTAGTGATTGACGTTAGGCTCGATACTCGAAGGGGTAATTGCGTAGTCTATTATTAACCGGCAGGACAAACATTAGGTTTGACTTGCTATTTAAGTAACATATTTAATATTGGGTTTTTTAATGAAAACTTTTGTAGCTAAACCAGCAAGCGTACAACGCGAATGGTTCTTAGTGGACGCCGAAGATAAAACTTTAGGTCGTATCGCTACTGAAATTGCAAGCCGTTTACGCGGTAAGCATAAAGCAGAATATACTCCTCATGTAGATACTGGCGATTATATCGTTGTTATCAATGCTGAGAAAGTACGTGTAACAGGTAACAAAGCGAAAGGTAAAATTTACTATTCGCATACTGAATTTCCTGGTGGACTTAAGCAGATTAGCTTTGAAAAGCTAATTGAAAAAGCGCCAACACGTGTACTTGAATTTGCTGTTAAGGGCATGTTACCTAAAGGTCCTTTAGGTCGCGAGATGTTCCGCAAATTAAAAGTGTATGCAGGTGCTGAGCACGCTCATACTGCACAACAACCACAACTTTTGGAGCTTTAAGCAATGGCTGATAATCAATATTACGGTACTGGTCGTCGCAAGAGCTCAACTGCTCGTGTGTTTATGAAAGCTGGTAACGGTGCAATTACAATCAACAAACGTGACATTACTGAATACTTCGGTCGTGAAACTGCTCGTATGGTTGTTCGTCAACCACTAGAGCTAGTTGAAATGTTAGAAAAGTTTGACTTCAACATCTCTGTAGTAGGCGGTGGTATTTCAGGTCAAGCTGGCGCAATTCGTCACGGAATTACTCGTGCATTAATGGAGTTTGATGAAACTTTACGTGGCGGTTTACGCGCGGCTGGTTTTGTAACTCGTGATGCTCGTAAAGTTGAACGTAAGAAAGTTGGTTTACATAAAGCACGTAAGAAACCTCAGTTTTCTAAACGTTAGAACCAATTTTTTCGTATTTTTTACGATTTTAAAAAGCCGACTTTATGTCGGTTTTTTTATGTCTTTAATTCCTAGCTAAGCAACCCAAAGATAGAGGTTTTAGCACGGAAGATCTAATCATGATCAAGGTAGATCTCTTTACGCATACTTTTATGAAACGTGTGTAATTTAAAGTGAGTTTTGCTTTTTTCAGCGATTTTGGTATATAGTGAATATAAGTTTAAAAAATTTATTCACTACTATTTAGTGATCCTTGTCATCTATTTTGTTTTTTTTCTATTTTTACAGTGCTTAAGCCCCTTTTTACCTTGTAAAAAACCCCCTATTTCTTTATGATCGTAAAAATTTTTGTCTATATGCCATTTGGTATAAACCTGATCAAACAAAAATAGTAGCTACGCCAATTTATAAGCGTTTATTTTCTGCGTTTTGTTAGTGAATATTGTAGTGAATCATAATTGTTTGGTAATCAATATGAATTGGAGAGTGTGAATGAGCAATGTGCCTGTAAATAACGGCCGCCGTCGCTTCTTAACAGCGGCTACTGTCGTTGTTGGTGGTGTTGGTGTAGCTGGTGTTGCTGTGCCTTTCATTGGTTCCTGGAATCCTAGTGCTCGCGCGAAAGCTGCGGGTGCTCCAGTTGAAGTCAATGTAAGTAAGATAGAGCCTGGTCAATTAATCCGTGCTGAGTGGCGTGGTAAACCTGTTTACGTCGTTCGTCGAACGGAAAAAACCGTTAGCGATTTAGCTAAGCATGACGATCAATTGCGTGATCCTAATTCAGAAAAAGCTCAACAACCAGCCTATGCAACTAATGCTTATCGCTCAATTAAGCCCGAATTCTTAGTCGCATTAGGTGTTTGTACACATTTAGGTTGTGCTCCTACATACCATGGTGATGATTTCAATCAATTCGTTGAAGGCGTGACTGAAGGTTTCTTCTGTCCATGTCACGGTAGTAAATTTGATTTAGCTGGCCGTGTATTTCAAGGCGTTCCTGCCCCCTTGAATTTAGTGGTTCCTGAACATTCATTTACCAATGAAGACACATTATTAATTGGTGTTGGCTCTGATGTAAGTAAAGGAGATGCATAATGTTAGCTAATTTTATGGCTTGGATTGACAAGCGTTTACCTGTAACAGATGCTTGGAATAAGCATTTGGCACAATACCCGGCACCAAAAAACTTTAACTTCTGGTACTTTTTTGGCTCATTAGCCATGTTAGTGCTAGTAAACCAAATTTTAACAGGCGTATGGTTAACAATGAATTATGAGCCATCAGGCGATGGTGCATTTGCCTCTGTTGAATATATTATGCGTGATGTTGATTACGGTTGGTTGTTGCGTTATATGCATTCAACGGGCGCTTCAGCATTCTTTATTGTGGTTTACTTACACATGATGCGTGGCCTTATGTATGGTTCGTATCAAAAACCACGTGAATTATTATGGATCTTCGGTATGTTGATCTTCTTGGTATTAATGGCTGAAGCATTTATGGGCTATTTACTACCTTGGGGTAATATGTCTTATTGGGGTGCGCAGGTAATTATCTCGCTCTTTGGGGCAATACCTATTATTGGTGATGATTTAACACTATGGATCCGTGGTGATTATGTTATTTCTGGTGCTACCTTAAATCGTTTCTTTGCTTTACACGTTATTGCTATGCCATTGGTTTTAGTTATTTTAGTATTTTTACATATCCTTGCTTTACATGAGGTGGGTTCAAACAACCCTGAAGGTACAAATATTAAGAAACCTAAAGGCAGTGTTAAGCCTGAAGAACTAAGTAAATTTAAGTTCCATAAGCAGTATTCTGAAAAGTACGATATTGTTGATGCTATCCCGTTCCACCCTTATTACTCTGTAAAAGATATTATGGGCGTTGCCGGTTTCCTAATACTATTCTGTTGGGTTATGTTCTTTGCACCGGAAGGTGGCGGTTATTTCATGGAAGCGCCAAACTTTGAACCAGCGAATGGTTTGAAAACGCCTGAACATATTGCACCAGTTTGGTATTTTGGTCCATTTTATACTATTTTACGTATTATCCCAGACAAGCTATTAGGTGCTATTGGTATGTTCTCAGCCATTATTGTGCTTTTCCTTGTGCCATGGTTTGATCGTGGTGTGGTTAAGTCAGTTAAATATCGCTGTAAATTGCATACATTTAACCTAATTCAGTTCGCAATCAGCTTTATTGTGTTGGGTGTTTTAGGTACTTTACCTGCAACACCAACAGCTAACTTAATTGGTACTATTGCTACTTTTGGTTATTTTGGATTCTTTGTTGCACTTTGGTTCTACTCTAAGAATGAAAATTGTAAACCAGTACCAGATAGGATTTCACACTAATGAAAAATTTAATTAAAGCGTTTGTTTTTGGTTTAGCTACAGTTGTGTCACTATCTGCATTGGCTTCATCAGGTGGAGTGCATTTAGACCACGCTAATAATGATCTATCCGACAAAGAGTCGTTGAAAAAGGGCTTTAAAACCTATATCAACTATTGTTTAGGTTGTCACCAGTTGCAGTATCAGCGTTATAACCGTACCTTTAAAGATTTAGGTATTGAAGACGCAGATGGTATTGAAAACTACATGTATACTGGCGAAAAACCAGGTGATCACATTACCAATACTATGCCGAAAAAAGAAGCGGCAAAATGGTTTGGTAATGCGCCACCAGATTTAACACTTGAAGCACGTTTACGTAGCCCAGATTGGATCTATACTTACTTACGTTCATTTTATATGGACAGTGAACGTCCATTTGGTGTGAATAATACCGTATTTAAAGATGTTGGTATGCCACATGTATTGCAAGGTTTGCAAGGTGTTAGCTCCATTGACGAACATGGTAACGTATCACCAGCAATGGGTGGCAGTTTAACGACTGAAGAGTATGATGTTGTTGTACGTGATCTAACTAACTTCTTAGAGTATGTTGGTGAGCCAAGTAAACTTGAACGAAAAAGTATGGGCGTTAAAGTCTTAATATTTTTGTTTATATTCTTTATTATTGCTTATTTCCTTAAGAAAGAATATTGGAAAGATATACACTAAAGAGCTAAAAATTGTAGGTTGTACCTAGGTACGACAAGATAATTGATTGGGGGCTTTGGCCCCCATTGTCCGTTTTATTGAGTAATACAAAATGAAATAATTCTCACTGAATAATCATTCATTACTTCAATTGGTATAAGTAGTTTTAACATTAGGAGGCCCTATGGCCGTAGCAGCAAATAAGCGTTCAGTAATGACGTTATTCTCGCATGCTGATGATATGTATAGTCATCAAACACGTATAGTTTTAGCAGAAAAAGGTGTTGGTGTTGATATCAATTATGTTGATTTAGACAATTTACCAGAAGATTTACTCGATCTAAATCCTTACGGTACAGTGCCTACGTTAATTGATCGTGAATTAGCCTTATATGAAGCTAAAATCATTATTGAATATTTAGATGAGCGTTTCCCTCATCCGCCATTGATGCCTGTTTATCCGGTATCACGTGGTCGAAGCCGTTTAATGATGCATCGTGTTGAAAATGATTGGTATAGCCTAGCTAAAATCATCTTATCAGGCCCTGCTGATAAAGCGCAAAAAGCGCGTTTAGAATTAAAAGAAAGCTTGTTAAGTATTGCGCCTATTTTAAATGAAGCACCTTACTTTATGAGTGAAGAATACAGCTTAGTTGATTGCTATATTGCTCCATTATTATGGCGTTTACCTGTTTTCGGTATTGAGCTTAGTGGCGATGGTTCAAAAGAGCTTAAAACGTATATGCTGCGTTTATTTGAACGTGAATCATTCCAAGCCTCATTAACTGAAGAAGAGCGTGAATTACGCTTTGGTCATCCTGCTTAATGGTTGATTCTACCCAAGTGACAATGAGTTCTAATAAGCCCTATTTAGTTAGGGCCTTTTATAACTGGATTTCAGATAATGATTTAACACCTTATATTGTTGTTGACGTAAGTGTTTATGGTGTTCTAGTACCAATGACATACGTGAATGATGGTCAAATAGTGTTGAATGTTGCAGCATCAGCAGTAGGAACTATTGCTTTAGGTGTTGACGCGATTGAATTTAGCGCAAGATTCGGCGGTAAACTTGAGCATATTTCTGTACCCTACGGTGCGATAGCAACTATCTATGCGAAAGAAAATGGTGCGGGTACTTCGCTACCGATAGAGCATCCGCCAGAAGAAAGCATCATTGATAAAGACGATGCAGAGCGAAAAGTTAAACCTAAGGCCAGTTTGAGCAGTGTCTCATCTACCGATAAAACGGTTGAACCGAAAAAATCAACAAAAAGTAAAGCCAGTTTAAAAGTCATTAAATAATACTTCGACTACTAGCGCATTGTGCTCAGTACAAACGGGTAAAGCCTGCTTTATCCGTTTATCCCGTTCCTCGTGCTCAGTACGAACGGCTTATTATTTTTCTTCGTACTTTGTCTAATAGTACCGAAAATCGTTACTTACAAATATTCAAACGCCTTAAACACACGGTTAACACCACTTATATTACGGGTGATATTAATAGCAGTATCAGCTTCTTTTTTCGTGACTAACCCCATTAAAAACACTTCAGCATTTTCAGTAATCACTTTAATCGTATTGCCATCGACTTCGTCACTAGAAAAAAGCGCGCTTTTAACTTTAGATGTTAACCAAACGTCATTTGTTTGTGTTGTGATTGAGGTCAAATTACCAATACGAATTTGATTGTGAATACGCACAACCCCATTGATATCGTTTATTATTTTTATAGCTTGATCCCTAAGATAGGTATTAGGGGCTTGACCGATAATTAACACTGAGCCATTAACACTAATCACATGTAAATTAGTATTATCGTTTAGTGACTTGTTTTTAGTTATTTCATTATACGCTTCCACTTCAATACTTTGATCATCAATTTGATTACCAATACTACGCCTATCTGAAGCCATAGAAGCGCCCGTAGTAACAGCGACAACTGCAACAGCAGCACAGCCTTGTAGTACAGAAATGATGAGTAAAATAGCAGCAAGTTTGCAAGGCTTATTGTTAATGGCAGTGGAAAAAGTAAGCATGAAAGGTTAAGACTCCGATTGAGGAAATAAGGTGGTATCGATGATTTCACATAAGCAATGTATCACAATTAAATGTACCTCATTGATACGTGCTGTGCGCGAAGAGGGAACTCTAATTTCAACATCACTTTCACCCAATAAACCCGCAATATCACCGCCATCATTACCGGTTAGTGCAATAATAGGAATATCACGAGATACTGCGCTTTCAATTGCTTTAAGAACATTTCGTGAATTACCACTCGGTGATATCGCTAGTAAAATATCGCCGTTATGACCAAATGCACGAATTTGCTTTGAAAACACTTCATCATATTGTGAATCGTTGGCAATTGACGTAATGGTGGCACTGCCTGCAATAAGGCTGATAGCAGGTAAACTCGGACGTTCTGTTTCAAAGCGATTAAGTAATTGCGAGCAAAAGTGTTGCGCATTCCCAGCTGAGCCACCATTGCCACAAGCAAGCATCTTATTACCTGCTAATAGACTTTGTACCATCATCATACCGGCTTGTTCTATAGAACTTGATATAGCTTCGGTAGCCGCTATTTGTGTTTGAATGCTTTCAGTGAAATTATTTTGGATCTGTTCTAGCATGGGTTAAAGCAACTCCGGTGTTGTACTGTTGGAACTCAAAAAGCATTTTTCAGCCAAGTTACCTGTGGTTGGTTAATATTACCTTCTAAGGCAATAACATCAAAACGGCAAGGTGTATTATATTCATTTACGTTGGCTTTATGGAAAAAAAATGCAGCACAATGTCTAATTTTATTCTGCTTGGCTAAAGAAACAGCCTCAAGGGCACTGCCAAAGTGATTATTCTTACGATATTTGACTTCAACAAAGACGAAAGTATCACCGTCACGCATAACAAGATCAATTTCACCTTGTCGACAATGTATATTTCTATCAACGGCTATTAAGCCTTGCTGTATAAGATAGTTCTCAGCAAACGCCTCTGTTACTCTGCCCCGCGCATGGCTAGTGTCTTTGTTAATCGATGGCAATTTGCATCACCTTATCATTTTGATAGTGTCCCCAAATTAGGCTGCGAGTTAATACATTACTCGTATTAAGTTTCAATACCCCCGTTTGACCAAAATGACGAATATACGGTGCCTGTTGCATTAAAGTCGCTTTATTTAGTAGATTGTAGCTATCATATCCCATGGCAAATATGCGCGATAGACTATCAGTACGCTTAGGCCATAATTTATCACTTAACCGAGCTAAATTTTTATTCTGCTGTTTAGATGATAGCAACCAGGGCATTTGTGTGAATGTTAACCCTTGCAGATCATTGGTACTGCCATTATTACTATTGTTGTAATCAAAATTACTGTGACTTCTGGAGCTAGCAAAAACTGGAATAATAGTGGCAAAAGGGCTAGTGTTTACATCAATATAAGGTTTACTTAATCGGGTTTGAGCGGCTGTTCCTATTAAATAAATCATATCAATATCACGACGATTTCTGGACTCAGACTCAATGTTATTTTTCAGTCGATTTTTTAATTGTTTTATACGCGTTTGACTTGCGTTGACATCAAGCGCTTCCTTTATGCTAACTTGCATCTGTTTGCCTTGGCTAAAGTAAACAATATCAACCTCATTACCCGTTAAAAGTTGCCACTGTTGACTAAAAGCAATGGCTAAGCGTTTTGACACTCTATCTTTGTGGCTCAAAACAATAGGATTTTCATAGGTTTGCTGGCTGAGCGTTGCTGCGGCCTGTATTGCTTCATCTTCAGGGCGCATAGACAAAGCTATCTGATAACTAGCGAGTTTTTTAGTACTAGGGACATTAAGAAACAGACTGGGGATCTGTAGCGCTATTTGTTGTTCACTCAAGGTTAAATAGGTTTCTACATTAGATTTTAACAATGGCCCAATGACATGATCTATATTCGATTCAATAAATTTTGTATTAAGTGTTGTCCAATCTAGTTTATTGGTGTCAATAAAATGAATTTTATTGACAGTATCATTGTTATAAGCAGATAAAATGCCTTGTTGGGCAGCTAAACCCGCATTTTGTTGGCTACCACTTAAGGGCAATAACACCGCAATTTGTTCAATTTCATTTACAACCAGTGTTGACGTTATTAACTGTTCAGCAACCAATGTGGCTGGATGAGTTGGGAAGTGCTGTTCCCACAAACGTAAATAACTGGGAAATTGTTTTGTATTAGCGCCAAATCTGTGGCTATAAGTAAGTAACTGCTGCCACCCCTCAATAAAAGGTGGTTCAGTTTTAACTAATTGTACTATTTGCCATTGATTTAAGGACTCGAGTTTGTCCCATAATGAAAAAACATCCTGTGCTGATGAATCGTCATTAAGTGAAAAAGCCATTAATTGGGCGGTAAGTGCTTTCACTGGTTGTTGTTTTACTTCTAATGCTACTTGCAAAGAATGGTAGTATTCGAACGACAGTTTCAATGGTGTAGTAGAATTATCATCATTAACATAAGTGACTAATTCATGAGCAAGTTGCAATTGTTTATAGGCTAATTGATGGTAGTTTAGTGCTTGTAAACTTTGTGCCTTAACAAGTAATAACCGGTAAGTATACACGGGGGTGTCATTCACTAAATCTGTCGTTTTATTCGCTAACCAAAGGGCTTTGGAAAAATTTTGTTGTTGTAAGAATAACTCACTAGACTCCACTAAGAGTGTATTAATTTTTGTGGCCAATAGGGGCGTTGGTGCTAAATTGTTAAGTGTTTTAGCTAAGGCTAATTTTTCTTCAGCTGATTGCTCAACGAACAGTTTGTCTACTTTTTTATTAACTGTTATTTCGGGGGATTTTGTCACCGGAGTTTGCGTACTACAACCGTTCAAAAAAAAGGTAGTCAGTAATATTGCGCTAAATAAAACATTGGTGTGTTTGTACTTAAGTAGCCTAGTCAAAGCAGCTCCTTGTAAATAAAAGATTGAAAAATTAGTTTGGCGCAAATTGAAAAATCCGTGCGTGTTTATTTCGCTGTGGGGTTATAATAAACGCCATTGCAGTGAGTCTCAACTAAATTCAAATGAGAGAAGTCAGTTTACATGAGCGAATTTAACATAAACCCCGGTACCTTATATATTGTTGCCACCCCCATTGGGAATTTAGGTGACATCAGCTCAAGAGCTTTAGCCGTATTAACACAGGTTGATATTATTGCTTGTGAGGACACGCGTCATACAAAAAGATTGTTGTCAGCTTCAGACATTAAAAATAAAACCTTGTCGCTGCACGACCATAATGAACGACAAAGACAAGATTATATTGCACAATTGTTACAAGAGGGTAAAAGTATTGCACTGGTTTCTGATGCAGGTACGCCGCTGATTAGCGATCCTGGCTTTCATTTGGTACGCCATTGTCGCAGTCTTGATTTACCTGTTTCTCCTATCCCAGGGGCTTGTGCCGCGATTGCAGCATTAAGCGTTGCGGGCTTACCTACCGATAGGTTTTCTTTTGAAGGATTTTTACCGTCAAAATCAGGCGCTAGACAAAGTACACTATTAGCATTAGCACATGAACCCAGAACAATGGTGTTTTATGATGCCCCAAGGCGCGCAATTGATACGATCAAAGATGTAGTTACCACGCTAGGCGGCGATCGTTACGTTGTGATTGCTCGCGAGTTGACTAAAACCTTTGAAACTATCCATTCAGATACCGCTGATAATTTACTGGCTTGGCTAGAGCAAGATCCCAATCAGCTTAAAGGTGAAATGGTTTTGATTATTGAAGGCCATAAAATTGATGTTAACGCTATTTCTAACGAGGTAATCAAAACACTAAAATTATTGCTAGGCGAAATGAAACCAAAAATAGCTTGTGCTATTACAGCAGAAATTCACGGTGTGAAAAAAAATGCTCTGTATGATATTGCGTTAAGTTTTAAAGCCTAGTTTTTCTGACTTGAATAACTTGCTCACCGTCTAGCTAACAGGTAGAATGCGCGTCGAGTTGACGAGACAATCGCTGCCTAATTTACGTAAGTATTTTTAGGGGGAGGAAAGTCCGGGCTCCAACGAGCAGGGTGCCAGGTAACGCCTGGGCGGCGCAAGCCGACGACAAGTGCAGCAGAGAGAAGACCGCCGATGGTTGTTTCTTCGGAAACTTCACAGGTAAGGCTGAAAGGGTGCGGTAAGAGCGCACCGGATTGCTGGTAACAGTAATTGCAGGGTAAACTCCACCCGGAGCAAGACCAAATAGGGTTTCATGACTATTTAGACGTAAGTTTAGATAGTATAAGCGTGGTTCGCGTGGAAACCGGGTAGGTTGCTTGAGCCTTAGAGCGATTTAAGGCCTAGACGAATGATTGTCACTTTTCTTCGGAAAAGATACAAAACCCGGCTTATGTGTCAGCTCATAAATTTTAGTAACCGCTTGATTATCTTATAGATAGTCAAGCGGCCATCTAAAATCCTTTCATATCAATTAGTTAAATTAAAAAAATGGCACACGGTTCGTTTTTCAAAACATCATTTTTTCAGCACAAATATTCTTTGATTTTCACAATTAAAATTACTTGAGGAACTGATTTAGGCTCATATTATTGCCTGATAGACTTTATCTTCAATTTTAATATTCTTGAATTAAACGTAGCGTGAGCTTACGGCGGCCTAGCTCAACTCGAACTAATCGCAAACGTAGTGATTCGGTGTTAACACCGGTCTAAAACAGCCACTATTTGCCAAATTTACCAATAAACAGATATTTTATCTTTTCTACATCGACGAAGAGACTTCTCGATACAAGGAAAATCAACGACATAACTATGTTTTCCACTTTCTAAGAAGGCTTTAACAACATTTATGTCAGTGATAGCAGAAATTTTGAATTTATCTGATGACTATTTAATAGTATTAATCATCTTCAAAAAGCATCTGTGAAGGAAATGGATACGTGTATTTAAGATAGGATGTGATAGATATCGAGAATAAGGTTAAATGCTCGACATTTGAGTTATTATCATTAAAGTTTTTAAATCTTCTATAAGTTAAATCATGACACCACTAGTATTTCACCCTATTTATAGCCAACTTGAATTACCCATTAGACATCGATTCCCAATAGAAAAATATGTTGGAATACGAAATGCACTTACCGCAAATGGAGTTCCTGAAAATTGGTTTAAAAAACCAACACCGGTTAATCCTGATAATGTAAAAACCGTTTATGATCCCACCTATATACATCAGTTGATTAATAATCAATTAGATCCTAAAGCGATGAGAAGGATAGGTTTTCCTTGGTCTCAACAATTGATTGAACGAACACTAACAGCTGTTGGTGGAACTATAATGACTGCACAATTAGCCTTAGAATATGGAAAATCTATAAATTTAACCGGTGGTTATCATCATGCTTTTGCTAACTTTGGCTCTGGGTTTTGCATGATTAACGATTTATACTTAGCCGCATTAACCATGTTACAAAATGATAATATCAGCAAGGTACTTATATTTGATGCTGATGTACATCAAGGTGACGGAACAGCAAAGTTAGCGTCAAATAATCAGAATATTTTTACGGTTTCAATTCATGGTGAAAAAAACTTCCCACACCGTAAACAAGTTTCAAATTTAGATTTTGCATTGCCGAAAGGAACAACAGATAGTCTTTATTTGGAGACAGTAGATAATGCTTTGAATAAAGCCTTTACTAGCTTTAAGCCTGATGCAGTAATTTACGATGCAGGAGTAGATATTCATTGCAATGACGATCTTGGTCATCTTGATATTTCTACTCAAGGTGTTTTAGCTCGTGACAAACTAGTTTTTGATTACTGTAAGCATAAAGGTATACCAATCGCTGCGGTCATTGGTGGTGGTTACCAAAGAGATATTGAAGCGTTAGTTAATGTACACCTACAGCTTTTTGTTGCTGCAGGTGTTCTTACATAGGATATTCTGAACTTATCGGGCAACTTATCGGGCCAACTGAAAACTTATCGGGCGACAACTTATCGGGCGACAACTTATCGGGCCACCCATAATAAACTGGTTGTATTTTAAACAATAGACTAGGCTTAACTTACTCTTAATAAGTCTGGTGGTTGTCATGCCTAAACCTCGTTCTCAACAAATTAGTTTATTGGATACGCAGTTTTATCATATTTGTAGCCGCACGGTACGAAAGGCGTTTTTGTGTGGGGTAGATATAGAAACAGGTGTTAGTTTTGAGCACAGGCGTGATTGGATAGAAAAACGACTATTTCAATTAACTCAAGTGTTTGCAATCGACATATGTGCCCATGCGGTGATGCATAATCACTTACATATCGTATTGCATGTGGACAGTGAGCAAGTAAAAAACTGGTCAATAGCTGAAGTCCTTATGCGTTGGCATCAGTTATTCAAAGGCACACTATTAACTCAAAAATATCAGAATAACCAACCACTTGATAAGTTTCAATTGGCGATGGTTGAAAGCACAGCTGATGTGTATAAAAAACGGTTAATTGATATCAGTTGGTTTATGCGTTCGCTTAATGAGCCTATTGCCCGACAAGCGAACAAAGAAGACAACTGCACCGGGCACTTTT
>JBLIEW010000046.1:0-39651 GCA_047633255.1 Colwellia sp. | reverse complement strand
CCGCCAGTTTTTCCCACTTCTTAGTCTTAAATGTAAATAAGAAAATGACAATACCAATTGAAATAGTAAATAAGCTGATTTGTAGATAAAGACTAGGCATATCTTCAACCTTATTAGGATCAAAGTTACCTGCTAGCAAGCCCGCAACTACGTTACCGATAGAGTAAGTGAGTACAAACACCCCCATCATCTGACCAGCAAAGCGTTTAGGAGACAATTTACTGACCGCTGATAATGCAACTGGACTCAAACATAGCTCACCTACAGTATGCAAAAAGTAAGTAGCGATAAGCCAATAAGGAGCAACCTTTAAACCCGTGGCAGCCACTTGTGCAGCAAAAAACATCACCAAGAAGCCTGAAGCCATAATAATCAAACCAACAGCACATTTTAATCCGTACGACGGGGTGATCATCTTTTTAGCCATGTTTATCCACATTGCTGCAAAAAATGGCGACAAAATCACAATAAACATAGAGTTGGCAGATTGCAGCCATTCAGGTGGGATCTCAAAGGTGCCTATGATCCTATCGGTATAATTTTGTCCAAATAGATTCAAAGATGAACCCGCCTGTTCAAAACCTGTCCAGAAAAATATAGATGCAATACACACTAAAAATAAAGCCCCTAGTTGACGCTTTTCATTAGGTGAATTGTTACCCAGAAAAAATATTGCTGCAAAGTAGCCCAAAAATAACACGGTAGCGAGAATGGCAAATTTTTGTGCCACAACAACGGCATTAAATGCCATCAAGTTGTTCATCAACATATAAGCTACTACCGTCACAGCGAGTAAAAACACTCCTATAACCGACCAGCTGATTTTTGCTGCTTTTGGTGACAACTTAACAGTGGGCTCAGCTCCAGCACCTTCTAACTTGATAAGTGTCTTCTTATACATGATTAAGCCAATACCCATGCCGATAGCAGCTGCGCCAAACGCCCAGTGCCATCCAAAGTTGATGCGCAAATAACCACAAACTGTATAACCAATCACCGAGCCTAAATTGATGCCAAGATAATAAAGGGTGTAACCACTGTCCCGTCTTTTGTCGTCACTTGAATACAGCTGTCCGACTAAAGCGCCAATGTTAGGTTTGAGTAAGCCTGTGCCTAGTACCACTAAAATCAAGCCAATAAAAAAGGTATAGTCATTTGGAATAGCCAACACAATATGGCCACACATGATGATGATCCCGCCATACCAAACTGCTTGTTGTCCGCCAATTAAACGGTCAGCCATCCAGCCACCAGGCAAGCCCATTAAATACACTGAGCCAGTATATAGACCATAAATAGCCGTTGCCGAAGCAACAGTGATCGCTAACCCACCTTCTTGAATTGATGCCGTCATAAAGAGTACTAGCATGGCACGCATGCCATAGAAACTCATGCGCTCCCACATCTCGGTCAGAAATAGTGTGGAAAGCCCTCCTGGGTGGCCCAGAAAATCTTTTGTTTTGGTTTGAACTGATTCAGTTGTCATGTAGTCTGCCTTTTATTTTTATAATGTTTGACAAGTTAGTCTGAATTGCCTGAGTTTAGCTTCCCTGTGAGGCTAGTTTCTGTAAGCAACATTGGCATCTTGAATACAGCCCGATGTGATTTTAAGGACTGTGTTTAGAAAACTATTAACTTTGTTTATCATTTACACGGCATGTTTATACTAAAGTCGAAACAACAACTCAAGTCTTCAGTCAATTGCAGGACTTAATACCATGTGAAATGAACCCATTTAACAAATAGCTGTCTAGTATTTACCGTGTTTATTGCAAAATTTTGTAACACTAGAATTTTCCTAACTGATATCATTAAATTTAGTTGCTATTGTGCAACTCTGGGATGAATAACTATCGCACAAGTATTTCACTCGATGCACAATTAAGCTATCCTATCGTCACTCTTGGTAAGTGAATTCAAGAATATTAAGACTTTGAATTTTATGGAAACTGCATGTCGAAAATCGTATCAAAACTAATCATTTTTTCTATTTATTTCAGTTTGTTGAGTCTGCATCAGGCTGAAGCACAAAGTGCACAGCAGATTGAACAATTTAAGCAACTACCTAAATCTCAACAAACTCAGTTAGCGAAACAACTAGGTATCGATATATCCAGTATATCCAGTCTATCCAGTGGGTCTAATTCTGGGGAGAAAAACCTTCGAACAGAAGTGTATCCCAGAGGTACTCGATTTGATCAACAAGGTAATCCTTTAAACGACCAAGAAGAGCTTCCAATAAGCGATAATGAAGAAGAAGAAGAATTAAAGCTTTATGGGCAATCACTGTTTGCCAATGCTCCTTCTACATTTTCACCTGCATCTAATACGCCTGTCCCCGCTAATTATATCATTGGTCCTGGCGATGAATTAGTTGTGCAGTTATACGGCAAAGAAAACGCAGAATACCGCCTAACAGTTGGCAGAGATGGCAATATTGTTATCCCTAAACTTGGGCCCATTTCAATTGCGACAATGAGTTTCTCGGAAGCTAAAACGTATTTGGCCGAACACATTAAAAAACAAATCATCGGTGTAGAACTTAGCCTAACCATGGGCGAATTACGCAGTATGAGGATTTTTGTGATGGGAGAGGCCCACAAACCAGGGGCTTACAGTGTCAGTTCCTTATCCACTATCACCCATGCGTTGTTTGTTAGCGGCGGCGTAAGTGATATTGCTTCACTAAGAAATATCCAGTTAAAAAGAGCGGGCAAACTCGTACAAACACTCGACTTGTATGACTTACTTAATTATGGCGATACCCGTAATGATGTGCTTTTACAGCCCAGTGATGCGATTTTTATCCCACCTATTAAACGTACGGTTTCGATTGATGGTCAAGTTAGACGCCCCGCAATTTATGAACTTAAGAATGAAGAAACCTTAATCGATGTTATCAAGCTCGCTGGCGGAAAACTTGCTGAAGGTTATGAGGGGGCAGTGAATGTAAGAAGGTTCATTAATGGTGAGCAGATCCAACTGACTGTTGACCTAAAACATGAAAATATCAATGTTGTTAACGGCGATCAGATTGTTATTTCAAAAATATCCTCGTTTGTGTCAAATTCAATTACTTTGATTGGTGCGGTCCCGCGACCTGGTAAATACCAGTGGAAGGAAAACCTGCGCATATCTGAATTTTTGGGAAATAGGCAAAAAGATTTATTGGAAATTGCTGACTTAACCTACGTATTAGTTGTCAGAGATATCAACAAAAATCGTGACATTGAATTGCTTCAGATTGATTTGAGTGAGCTAGATGAAAACGATCCATCCAGTAATATTTTACTAAAAGCAAATGATCGGGTATTGGTCTTTTCTAAAGTTGAAGATGATGTATTAGGTGATTTACGTTTAGCTGACTTAGCCTACACCAAAGATGAACTTGATTTAAAAGAAAAAGAGTTATGGCAAAAACGAATTGAAGACAAGTTATTTTGGGAAAGTGTCGGTCTAATCGATGAAAATATTATTACACCCAATTTAACTGATGCGCAAAAAGATATGCAAACTTTGCCCATTATCAATTTGACAGAAGCTGAACGTGAAAAAGTGCTTGAATTTAAAGACACGAATTATTACTCCCGTAAACGTATGTTGTCACTTCTAATTGTAAAACTACGTGAGCAAGCCAAACACGGTAAACCTCTGCAATTGATAGAAATTGCTGGAGAAGTGAAAGTACCTGGTGTATATCCCCTTGCCAGAAATGCAACCGTTAACAGTTTGATTAAAGCTGCTGGCGGTTTAACTGAGTCGTCTTATATGACGAAATCTGAAATAACACGAACAACGATTAGCGAAAAAGGTATAGCGGAAGTTAACCATATCAGTTTTAATCCAGGTGATTTATTGGAAGGTAATGTCTCAGAAGTTGCTTTAATGAGTAAAGATAGAGTCAATATATTTGCCATTCCTTCTTGGCAGCAAGAGCTGAAAGTCACAGTTAAAGGTGAAGTAGAATTTCCTGGGGAATATACTATTCGCCGAGGAGAGACGCTTAAAGATTTATTAAATAGGGTCGGTAATCTTACCCAGTATGGGGATGCAAATGCGGCAGTTTTCACCCGTGAATCATTGAAAATACAAGAAAGAAAAAATTTACAAAAATTAGCAGAAGACTTACGTAAACAAGTCGCGTCTGAGGGGTTAAGGACAAGCTCTGGAGCGGGGGGCTTGGTTAATTATGACGAAGCTAAAAAACTGTTAAATGACTTAACACAGGTTGACGCGGTAGGGCGCTTAGTTATTGACCTGCAAAGTTTACTCAATGGTAATGCTATCGTAAATGTGGTGCTCGAAGACGGCGATGCCCTATATGTGCCGGGCCAAAGCCAATCAATTAACGTTATTGGCGAGGTATACGTGCCTACCTCTCATTTGTACAACGCCGGTTTATCTTTTGAAGATTATATCTCTAAAAGCGGTGGTAAGAAGTCTTTAGCTGATGAAGAAAGAATTTATATAATTCGCGCCAATGGTTCGGTTGAGTTACCAGGCAGAGGCAATGATTTTTGGTTTGCCGGTGACGGTGAAAATATTGGAATATTACCAGGGGATACCATAGTTGTACCCTTTGACTCTAATAATATTGATAACTTGACCTTATGGTCTAGCGCGACTCAAATTATTTATCAGTTGGCGGTGGCGGTGGCTGCGATTGGTAGTTTATAAAATACAGTAAAATAAAAGAGAAAATCGTAAGTATGAAATCAAAAAAATTCAATAAAGGCTTCACCATGATTGAATTGTTGATCGTGATGGTGATTTTAGGGTTGTTAGCTTCGTTAGTCGCACCTAAATTTTTTAATAAATTAAAAACAGCTGAAAGAGGTATCGCTGCGACTCAGATGTCGGCTTTTGAAACTGCACTGGATACTTATAGGCTTGATATGGGTATATATCCAAAAAATCTAGAAGATTTGCGCACTGGCACTGAATCTCGTTGGGATGGCCCTTATTTACCCAAGGCAATCCCGCTTGATCCTTGGGGTAACCCTTATGTTTACATATCCCCAGGAACGGATGGTAAACCCTATGAGCTCAAATCATTCGCCGCCGATGGTAAAGAAGGCGGTGAAGAGGCTAATGAAGATATTATACCGAAATAATGGAACTCCTAAATTTACTCCAAACTAAGTATCAAATTTCAGAGCTAGATCTAGATAGAGCGGTTAATTATCAGAAAAAGTTTGGTGGGCGCATCGAACAAATCTTGGTTAATATGGGCAGTCTACCTGATGATCAAATTCCTCATTTATTGTCAGAATATCTTGAATTACCTCTGCTTGACCTTAGTCTTTGGGAGGAGCGAGATGCGCCGATTGTTGACGAGATATGTTTTGAATTTTTATCAAACAGAAACTGGTTGCCATTAAGTATTACGGGCAACAAGTGGGTTTTTGCTGCTGTTTTCCCACTTGATTTAAGTATTAATGATTGGCTTAATAAAAAGGGGCTCGAAGCAGAAATATTCGTGGCTGCAGAGTCTGACATACAAAGTTTATCATCTAAATATTCTCACCATATAGATGTGTTGGATGATGATGAATTTACTGGCGATGAAGAAGAACGTTTACGAGAGCTGGCTACCGAAGCACCTACGGTTAATTTACTTAATTCTTTAATAAGTCGTGCACTGAGGCAAGGAGCATCGGATATGCATTTGGAGCCCTATCAAGGACGTTATCGAGTTAGATATCGAGTCGATGGGGTATTGCACGAGGTGGAGCGTTTGGCGCCAAAAATGCAAATGCCCATTGTAACCAGGCTTAAAATCCTGTCAGGCATGGATATTGCTGAAAAACGCCGTCCTCAAGATGGCAAAATCGAAATGAAGATTGCCAATCTAGAAATTGATATACGGGTATCTGCACTGCCACTTAATGATGGCGAATCGATTGTAATGCGGTTTCTAAGAAAAGATAATGTGCAATATGATATGTCGGTGCTAGGTTTGTCTGCTGATATCGAAGCAATGATCAGGCAAGACATCAAAACGACTGCAGGGGTGGTATTACTGACAGGGCCCACAGGTTCGGGTAAAACCACTACTCTGTACACATTTTTGAATTCATTAAATAACGATAATGTAAAAATTATTACTCTTGAGGATCCAGTAGAATACAAATTGCCAGGGATCAATCAGGTGCAGGTTAATAGCGATATAGGCTTTGACTTCGCAGCGGGCCTTCGCAGTATAGTGCGTCAAGATCCAGATGTGATTATGTTGGGTGAAATCAGAGACAAAGAAACCGCACAAATAGCACTACAATCTGCCCTAACAGGTCATTTGGTATTTTCTACTGTGCATACTAATGATGCAGCCAGCGCCTACACACGTTTACTTGACTTAGGTGTGGAAGAGTTTTTATTAAACGCTGCCCTTGTGTCTATAGTTGCACAACGTCTAACCCGAAAAATCTGTGAGCGATGCAGTCAACCGGATCCAAACGCTGATGTTTTGATTGAAAAGTATCAATTAGTTGATTTTGCCAAACGTTTTGATTTAGCTGAAATAGATCTTCGCGTTGGCAAAGGTTGTGATATCTGCAGTCAATCAGGATACAAAGGCAGGATGGCGGTTACCGAATATTTACAGTGCGATGATAAAATAAAGGCATTGCCTAAAGATGAGTATTTTATCGGTAAGGCCAAAGCGCACAATAAGTCACTTCAGCGACGTAATCTATTGGAAGACGGATTTTACAAAGCGGTGCAAGGACTAACAACCATCGAAGAAGTGCTTAGGGTTGCAGGGTAATGGCACTCTTTGTTTATAAGGCATATGACAGTTCTGGGGCTAAGGTAGATGGGCAGATAGAAGCTAAAGACCAAGATTCCGCAATACAATTGTTAAAAAAGCAAGCCTTGTTACCTGCTGAGATTAAAGAATATCAAGACCCGTCTAAAAGTCTCTTAGGATTTTCTGCTAAAATTAATTTAGCGGACCTAGAGTTTTTAACAGCTGAACTGAGTTTATTACTTGAGTCTGGGGTTAAAATCGATCGTGGTATCGATATCATAAGAAAGACAAAGGCTAAACCCGTCTTAGCTAAGTTGTTAAATGAGCTTAATCAATCGTTGAAAAAGGGTAATAGCCTCTCCTCATCTTGTCGGCAACATCCTCTGGTGTTTGACGATCTATATTGTAACCTCATAGAATTAGGAGAGGCATCGGGTAATCTAAGTGAGATTTTTTCCGATATGGCCAAAGATTTAAAATTTAAGCGTGATTTACGCAGTAAAATCATTGGTTCGCTGACTTATCCAATGGTCATTTTTTTCGTGTGTATGCTAAGTATTGTGTTTATTTTCAATTTTATTATTCCACAAATGGCCAGCATGTTTAGTGAGGCGAAAGATCTACCTTGGTATACCCAGGCCATGCTAAATATCAGCGAATGGATGACCGAGTATCAAGTGTGGTTAGTGGTATTTCTCTTCGCTTCGGGTTTATTACTTTGGTATGGCTTTAAACAACCTCGCTTTGTTTTTCTGTGGCAGCGATTGTCTCTCAGGTTGGCTGTTATCAAAACGGCAATAGTGACAGTTGAACGGATCCGCTTCAATAGTGGACTGTCTATGATGCTAAAGGCTGGTGTACCTATAGATAAAGCTTTGGGGTTATCCGCTGGTAACATAAAAAATTATTTATTAAGGCGGGAGATGGAGATTGCTAAACAAAAAGTGCAAAGGGGCAGTGCGTTAACTCCAGCACTCAAACAAACGTCCTTGTATCCCGACTTTTTTATCTCATTATTAGAAGTCGGTGAAGAGTCGGGGAACTTAAGCCGTGTTTTTGAAGAAGTAGCCAATCGCTCTCGTGAAGAGTTTGAAAGTTGGAGTAGTAGAATGACAACTTTAATTGAACCTCTGATGATACTTTTTATGGGGATATTTGTGGGCGGTGTAGTGGTGGTAATGATGTTAAGTATGGTCTCAATCAATGATATGGGGTTTTAACAAAATTATAGGTCGAAGTACCATAGGTAAAATACAGCAAGTAAGATTACCTAATAAAGGCTTTACACTTATCGAGTTGATGGTGGTTATGGCCATAGTCGCATTATTAATGTCTTTGGTTGGCCCATTGACCATTCAAAGATATGAGAAGACCAGAGGTATAGAAGAGTCCTTATCATTTAAAAACTGGCTAGTGGCAAACAGTTATCGGGCTTTTGCTACTGGGAAGAATGCGGTTTTTAGTTTGAGTGGAAATAAGGTGACTTTTACTTACAGCATCAATAATACCGATTTACAGAACTTGGCTGAAGGAGTCGTTGCAGGCCAAATAATATATGAACCGCAACTTAATCCAATCATCTCTAGTCGAGAGTTTAGTTATTTGTTTTTTCAACCACAAACCATTCATGTTAATGCATACGGCATAATTAGTGATAAAAGTATCAGCATGACAATAGCCGGAAAGATCAAAACCATGCATATTGATAACGATAGTTATGAATACGAAATCTAAAGGTTTTACTCTTTTGGAGATTTTAGTTGCGAGCACTATTTTGTTTTTTTCAGTGGTTTCTCTTGCTTTAATTTACAAAACCTCTTTTATAGCCTCAGAAAAAGCGGTTTCAAAAATAGAGCAAGCATCCGTTGTAAGGGCCTTATTGGCAGATATACAGACAGATATCAGGCTTAGAACAACCCGAGACTCTACTAGTTTGAATGGTACAGGAATAATATGGGGCATTGCCTATAACTGGCAGGCAAACGTAGAACTACTTAGATCACCACCAGATAAATTTGACTTTGATCTTGGGAGAATTGAATCATATCCAACTCGATATAAACTATGGCAAGTTAAGGTCAATCTGGGCGATGGTGCCGGTGGGAGTACTTTTGAGTACAATGAATTGAGTTGGTTTTAAGATGGTTTTAAGACAATGAAAATTAAGCATGCTGGCTTTACTTTAATTGAGCTATTGATATCAGTCACATTACTCGCGTTATTAATGTTGGTAGGGACTTATTCTTACAGTGTATTTACCAACAAATGGCAAGATGAGTTGGGTCAATTTTCAGTTGTTAATCGACAAGCCACTAATTTTCAGCGTATACAAATATTGTTAAATAATATTAGTCCTTTAGCGGTTCGTAAAGACAATGGTCAACCTGGGTTTTTCTTAGTCGGTGACAATACAAGGTTACTCGGTATCACCTATAATGGGCTATTTTCTATGGATAAGCCTGAGGTTTTTAGATTATCAGTGTCTAAAAATGATGATCAAACATTTGAATTATTGTATCAGGCCAAACCTCTCATCGATTCTACAGTTGTCAGTGCTAGTCAAGAGATCACCTTTACTAACAATATTGTATTGTTAGATAATTTAGATGAAATATCCTTTAGATATTTAGGTTGGCCACACTTTACCGACGCAGACTCCAGTGCCAATATCAGTAATATTTCTTCACCTATTTGGTCATCAAGCTACTCGGCATTAGACAGTCAAATTATGCCTGAAAAAATTGCATTGTTTATAAGAAAAGATGATCGTGAAATCACCTTTAATATTGCTCTTTCTCTTAATTCAGCTCGCTGGATGTCTCACTATTGGGATGAAGTAGGTCTATGACAAAACAAAAAGGTATTGCTTTAGTTCAAGTATTGATTATTACTGCTATTTTATCGGTGATAGCAATCTATATCACTAAGTCAGCACGATTACAGATACAAGTCGCTACTTGGGCTACAGATAAATCCCAAGCGACTATCATAGCCCACAGTGCTCAAAATAAGCTTATTTTTGAACTATTAACCCGTGATTGGCAAACTAATAATCAGGATCCAAATCTAAACAGTATTTCTGCCAAATGGAACTTTTATAATCAACCTTTTGAGTTACAAGCGGGTGTGGTGGTGAATCTTCAAGACCAAGCAGGATTAATCGACATACACTACCCGAACAGAAACGTGATAACCCGAAGACTTCTTTTAGCGGGCTTATCCGACGGTGACGCTCAAGAAGCGGTCGATATCTTGTTGGACTGGCAAGATAGTGATAGCATCTTGCGTCGTTTTGGAAAGGAGTTCCCTGTTATTGGGCGCAATGGGCCTATGGCTGATATCAGAGAGTGGTTACTGCAAGGTACATTATCTGAGCAACAGTTCGAAAATATACGTGAGGATTTCAGTATAGCGGGGGCGGGGCACTTAAATTTAATGAATAGTCCCAAATCACTATTAACCGCCTTAACCAATGAATCTATTGCAGATGAAGTGGTTAGATTACGTAACAATAACAGCCTAAACCGTCAACTGATGTCACGTGTTACCGGTATACTCCAAGACGAAGACATTATTTTTGCTGTTTCTAACAAACAACGAATCAGCATTACTGTTGCCTATGGTGAGGCAGAAGTTAACAAACAGATACAAATAGAGCTAGATCCTTATAGCACCAGAGATAACAAAGCGTATTACATTACTCAATCTGAAGGCAATTAGTGTTAACAATGGATTTATTATCAGCCACCTTTAAAAAAATGCTATGTAAAATCACCGGTTATTACCAAGGTGGCATTACTTATCGTTTTGTTTACAACTCAACCGGTATTGAGCTTGTAAAACTTGAACCTGATGCTCGACTGCCCTTAATATTAATCGTATCAAGAGAGCATTATCAGGAGAAAATCAATAAGTATCCCGTTGAGGACAAAAAATCTTTATTAAATGTTTTAAGGATTGAATTAAATGCACCTAATGAAAAGTACTTAATTACCAGTCACGAGCCGAACCAAAGTCTGGTTAACGTTTGGCGTTTTGAGCCGTCTCTTCCAAAGGCTTTATGTATTCTGCCAGAAACATTTTTACTGCAACAACAGTTAAGTAATAACAATGTTATTGTAAAAGATTCAAAACCTAGAAAGCTGTATGTTGCAAGCTTTAACCAAGCGGTCAGTTCGCTGTTTGAGTCAGACTTTATTCACTCTGTAGAACGCTTTTCTTTGAGTATTGGACAAACTTTGGGCAGTAAAGTCAATATATCCAGTCAAGATATACCCGCTGTGCTAATCGACAATATGCTTAAGGTCAATAAAGGGCAACTACTGACGTTTATAAGCAAAGCTTCATCAAATAAAGTGCCTTTTTCTACTAAAGCTATCGCCATTTCTTCAATGTTGATTGTCAGTAGTTATTTTTTAGTGACCTCTTTGTGGTTAGTGTGGCAAAAGAGTACTTTGGAAAACACCTTTAGTGACCAAGAAGTCGCAGTAGAGCAAGCACTGACATTGCAAAATAAAGTGGCCACTTTAGAACAAGAATTAATGGTAATGGACGAGTTTTTGTCAAAACAACAAGCTACTGCACCTATATGGTTGGTGCTATCAAGTATTTTAGAAGATACTGAATTGTCGGCAAGCCGTTATAACAATGGACGTTATGTGATTATAGGCGAAACGCCTAAAGCTACCTCTCTTCTAGAGAGCATCTCATTATTGCCTTTTGTGCAGGATGCCACCTTTGATGTGCCAATTCGGATGACCCAAGACGCAGAAACCTACAGTATTAGTTTTCGATTAATGGATGTAAACAAGGCTGAAGGGAGGGGGGATGTTCAACTCAATTAGTCGGTCTGATTTAATCATCATTTTAGGTTTGTTACTATGTACCAAATTTATTTTTGTGCCTATTTATGAGTGGCAATTGCAGACTATGTCTGAAAATGAATTTAAATTAAAAAAGTTAAATAAATCAAACTTTGCGATTAATAATTTAGAACAACTGTCAGTTGATTTAACCAATATGCAACATAAAAAGGATAGTTTACAGTCGTTATTATTTGATTACGCCGCAGAAAATGTATTTCAATTAAAACAGCAACAGTGGCTAGAAAGTCTGTTTAGTGAGAAAAACATCACACTCACTAATGTTGGTTGGCAGGTTCAAGTGCCTATTAACAACTGGGACATGATTCAACATCAAGTGAAGGTCAGTTTTTCTGGTAAGGCAACTGACGTACAAGAATTACATGTGTTATTAGAAAGTCAGAGTGAGTGGGTAGAGATTATTGAATTTAACCATCGTTTTGGCCGTAAACGGGCAGAGAAGCTCGGTGAAATAAGTGGTTACATGACGTTACGATTTTATATGCGAGCATCTTAATGAATAGACTGACAATACTAGTCTCAATAATTGTAGTGATGTTTGTGTTACTGGATTTTAACGAGCGTTTTTTAGCAGACAATCATGCCAAGCAACTGACAAAGAAACAACAATGGCAGGACAATATGCAACGCCCCCCCCAACTGAGTGCGCAGCAAAAACAACAGTTGCAACAAGTCACAGAAAATATTAACTCAGAAAATGACTCTCAGGTAATCACTACACAAGGGTTAGCGCTGGCAGCACAACAGTTACAACAAGGCGTTCTGACCCGATTGTACATAGGCGACTGGTTGTATGAACTCTCTGCCATTATTTACCCTGAAAACCAACAAGAGCTCGCGCCCTTCGCCATTTTAAAAGCCACCAATGTGAAAGATAACCAGCAGACGGTCAATAAGGTGATAAATGCTAGTCAGTTATCATCTTATAGGGTTAACATTAATGGTACTAAACACGTTGAGTTTGTAGACGCCGAGCAGGGGCGAAAAGTACTGTTGACTATGTATAAGTCAAATCTTGCAGATAATACTAATTGATGTTTGCCACTTTTTGCCAAAGGGCTAAAAGGGCGAATAAAAAAATAATACTATTAAAATGAGTCGATAATTGATGTTTAAGCCAGTAACTTTAATTTTTATTTTTGTGAGTATCATGACGTCATGTGCTCAGACATCAGAAAATTTAGCGCCAAAGGAGTCCTATCTAGCGGCACAAGGTAATGCCGAAGCGACGGCTGCCGGTAAACCTACAACAGATGCGAGTGAGCAATCAGAACTAGGTGATGTTGGTGTGCAAGGCTCTGCGGTGCGCATATTAAAACCATTAGCCTTTAAGATGCAGGTGCAAACCAGCGAAGACGAGGTCGCCAATAAATTCAGTGCCAATAAAATGGTAAAAATTGCTGCCGATGAGCTCAAACTGAATAATTTTTTACATTATGTGATGGGAGAAGTGTTAGGTGTCAGTTATATATTAGGCCAAGAGATTAAAGACGACGACTCTACTCTAACGCTTAATTTACAACAGAGTGTTAGCCAGCAAAAACTCTATTCTTTGGTTGAACAGTTATTGGCGGAACGTCAGTATCTTATGCGCTATAACGATGGCATTTATTACATAAGTAAAGAAGACAATAGTCAAGGTAAACGCAATATTGCCTTCGGTTACGGTAACCAAGTAAAAGATGTGCCTGAGACCTCTCAAGAAATATGGCAAATGGCCCCTTTTGATTATGGCTTTAATGGCAGTTTGCAGCTTACTTTAAGCCAATTAGCCAAAGTACAGGTATTTCCTGATTCACAACAGAATTTGTTACAAATACGTGGTAAACGCGCACAAATCATCAAAGCCCTAGAGTTTATGCAATTGGTAGATAGGCCTAAATTTGGTCAACGCCAGGTGGCCATATATAAAACAGTGTATGTTGATATAAAAAGTCTGACTACCAGTTTAGTTGATCTCTTGGGACAAGAAGGCATCACTGTCGGTACTGCAAATAATGTCATCAGTGCGGTGTCAATCGTACCTTTACCCAACATTGGTGCCATCACCCTGTTTGCCAAAAAAGAATCGGTTATTGAGAGGGTGTTATTTTGGGCGAAAACACTTGATCAGCCTGCTGAAGGTAATAATATCCAATATTTTATTTATCAGCCGCAGTTTTCTCGTGCCTCTGATTTAGGCTTAAGTTTGCAAGCCCTCATAGGGGGGGGGCAAGCTACAGGCAATAGCACCAGCCTTGAGGCTGAAAACAACAAAATAAAGCAGCGGGTATCATCTTCGGGCATTAGCAACAGTAATATTGGTTTGGTAATTGATGAGCGGGCCAATAGTTTAATCTTTCAATCCACAGGTGAAGAATATCGTAAATTATTACCGCTGATTAGACGCTTAGATATTATGCCCAAACAAATTATGCTTGAGGTGATGATTGCCGAAGTGGTATTAACCGACGAATTTAAACAAGGTGTCGATTTTAGCTTAACTAATCAGGGCGACGCGTCTGTTATAGGTGGTTTTACACTGGACAGTGGCTCTGGCGGCTTGTCTTACGCCTTATCCGGTGTGCGCGGATCATTGAATATCGACCTGTTTCAAAAAAATGATAACGTTAACGTATTGTCTCGACCTTCATTATTAGTGCGTGACGGAGTCACTGCTGAAATCACTGTGGGCAATGATATACCCACTGTGGGTGAAATTATCACCGATGGTTTAAATGGTAATCAAACCTCAGTGGTGTATCGAAAAACCGGTGTTGAACTTACCGTCACACCGACTATTAATGCCCAAGGTGTAGTGATTATGGAAATTCTACAAAAAACCAGTAATCAAGCCTCCGCAGGAAGCTCTGTGGAAGGCGCACCTATCATTTTTGAACGTTCTATAAAGACCGAAGTGGTGGCCGAGAGTGGCCAAACGATTATTTTGGGCGGACTAATGAGCGAAAACCGTACCATTAACGACACCTCTGTACCGGGTTTTTCGAGTATCCCTTTATTGGGACAATTATTTGATAGCAAAGAAGATACTACAATTAAAACTGAGTTGGTGGTCATGGTGACACCCAGAGTGATTGAGTCTAATGATGAGTGGCAAGACATCAAACAGCGTCTAGCATCAGAGTTAAATTCAATAGAATTGCCTTAAGTGTTGTGTATGCTTTTATTGATAGCGGCGTAATCCGATTAAAAAAACACCATACGTATTTGATAGGTAAATTTTTTTCAATAATTTAAAAGCGCATTGAATAATTAGTTTGGGCACTTGCCTAATTAAATAATTCAGTCAGAATACGATTTAACGTATTGTTTTAAAACAATTTAATGTTGTATTAAGCACACTTAAAGAGTATTGTTGGTTTTAATTGTTATGAGTCATGTAGCTTAGTGTTAGAATTTTATCTATAAGTATAAATAAAACTAACGGCTAACAGTTGACAAGGTAATTTGGTCTTGGATAGACTATGGAGGTTCGGATTGTCTGAGTGACGGCTTGGGCATTAATTATAAGAACTACAAAATATATACTGAAGGTTAGGAATAAAACAAAGCATACTGCTTTGAATTTTTGACTTTTTGTTTCATGAAACTAAGGAATTAATATGTTTAAAAAAACTCTATTAGCTGCCGCTTTAGCCGCAGCGACTTTTGGTGCAAATGCAGCAACAGTAATCACAACGTCAACTCCTGGCGCAGAAGTAATATCTAACCAAGGCTTGCCTGCAACAGGTGCTTTTACCTTAGTTGATGGTGTTATTTTTACGCTTAAAGGTACTGACGATACAGGTATTGTCGACAATGGCCGTTTAGTGGTTTCTATAACTGGTGGATTCTTTGTTGACCCTGCAAACGCTTTGGCAACTGTTAACTCTCCTGGAGCCGGTACTTTAAGCACAGAAACTGTACTTGTTGACGTTGCTGCAAGCACATCTACAAAACTGGTTTTTGATCTAGCTAACAATGGCGGTGACTGGGCAATAATTGATGGTGATACAATTACTATCACTGCTAATACTATTGATCTACAAATCTCAGGCACAGAAGTTAAAATGAGTTCTGTTTTCCAAGGTGCAACTGATGTTGATGTTGCTTCAACCACTGCTCCAGCAGCTTCTGTTGCAAAAGTTGGAGACCAATGGGTAGCCGGTGTTGTTGCAGACTTAACTGCCCCTACTCCTGCATCTGGTGCACTTGATGCGCTAATTAATGTTGCCGATAGCCGTGAGACATTTGTTTTTCCTGGCGATGCTGATTCAACTACTACTGATACATTGACGTTTGATGTGAATACTGTAGGTACTGGTGCAACTATTAATGACGTTACTGTTACTGTTGCCGGTGACTTTACTAACGTATTGTCTGTTGTTGCTGATAATGCTGGCAACTTTGTCACTTATGCAATTAATGAAGCAATGACGGAAGCTAAATATGTTTACACTGGTGCTACTGCTACCACTGTAACAGAATTGACTACTGATAATTCAGAATTACTTTTCACACTAGTTACTGCAACAGATGATGTTACGTCAATGGCTGTAAGTGAATTTAATGTTTCAATTGATGTTGATTATAACGATGCTGAAGCTGTTCAAGGTGACTTCTCTCCATTGACTGCTGCTGCAGCAGGTGGTTGGGAGCTTAATGGTTCATCTTCTACTCTTGAGTATGTACCTTTTGGTCCTAATACAGCTCTAATATTACAAGCAACCAGCACGTTTGATGAAGACGCGTCTGTTTCTGTAAGCTACTTGAACCCAACTACTGGCTTGATGGTTAATTTAGAAGATATTGCCACTGCAACAGCCAACTCTGTTAGCCGTTTAGGTCCAACAGTTATGGCTGCAATTATAGCTGACTCTGGTCTTGCTTCTGGTAAGACTCGTATGGTTGTAACAATTAATGCACCTGATGCTAATCTTTCATTATTTACAGGCTTTAAAGATACAAGTGATAAAGATCGTTTAGCTTTACCACAAACGCCTTAGTATTAATTTTACTTATTGATTAAAAACGAGCTTCGGCTCGTTTTTTTTACTTTAAAAATGAAACTTTTATAGCTAAAAAGACATACACAACCGCTGTGTAAGATTGAAAACATAGCTGTGACATATTGCGTTTTAATCATTATTATGGACAGAGCAAACAGTTTATTAACTTATGATTTCACATCCAGATAAATGTGTATTTGTGCATATTCCAAAAGCCGCAGGGCAAAGCGTAGAGAAGGTGTTTGTACAGCGTGCAGGGCTAAGCTGGGAAAACCGCGCCCCTTTGTTGCTACGACCTAATACAGACCCGACTATGGGGCCGCCACGATTGGCTCATCTAACTGCAGCAGAATATATTGAGAAGGGGTATATTAACCAAGCGCAATTTAATGAGTATTTTACCTTTTCATTTGTGCGTAATCCTTGGTCTAGGTTGGTGTCAGAGTACCGATACAGGCAATACCCTTACACCTTCAAACAGTTTTTACTCGAGAAGTTCCCCATACCCGCCAGTGACGATTATACCCAAACATTAGACTTGTATCGCCATGTTGTGCCTCAATCGCAATTTTTATTTGCTCAAACTGGGCGGCAACTTGTGGATTTTATTGGTAAATTCGAACAACTGGATAAGGACTTCGCCTTTGTCTGTCAAACACTAGGCATGCCACTACAAAAAGTCCCCCACGTTAACCAAACCCTTTCTCCAAGGTTACTGGGTTCGATTAAACGAAAAATTCAAGGCACGTATCGCCCGTCAGATAAAAAAATCCAGCATTACTCAGAATTGTATGATGAAGAAAGCTATGATTTTGTCGCTAAGCTGTACCACCAAGACATTGCGCTTTTTGATTATAAATTTGAAACTCACGACGAGCAAAAATAGACGTGACTGGCTGAAAAATCAAAGCAACATGCTGCATGCGTCTTTATTCACGTTTGTGTGTTGATTGCTGAGTCATTATTTTTGTTCTGAGTATTAAGCACCACACTTTGCCTAGGTGCATCTGGATTATCTTCAAATTTCAGCTTTGATTTTGGTTACGACTAACGTAACATTTAGCATGATTGCTGCTTATGCTGGTTTCATCATCAAAATCGCAGTTATACCGTGGTTTCCTAGATATCTTTAGTCGTCATAATGTTCAGTTAACACAAGGCTGATCATGTATAGTCACTCGTTGACAATCAACTAGAATATGAGCGAGCTAAGGTTCGTTTTTTGTTTTCAAATTATCTACTATAGATAATGCAATCGAGTTAAAAATTGACAAACAAATGAAAATCGCCATTTTTGTGGACCAATTTCCCGTCAGGTCGCAAACCTTTGTGTTAAATCAGATCACCGGCTTAATTGACTTAGGTGTGGATGTGCAGATTATTGCGCTGCATAAAGGTAACCAAGCTTTATTTGACCGCAGTGAATTGTCAAAATACCAGTTACCAAGCCGCTGTATCTATTTGGAACAAAAGCAAATAAGCCTGACTGGCAAGATAACCTATCGTTTGCGCAGTATTTTGGCGGGGTTATGCAGATCTGCGAGTTTTAAAAGGGTAATGCTAGGACTCAATCCTGCATTGGGTAAACATTCGGCTAATTTAATGTTAGCGAGTATCGCTGCAAATTTACCCCAGCCTTTAACATACGATTGGATAGTGTGCCATTTTGGACCTAATGGCGTGTTAGCCGATAAGCTTCGCCAAACGGGGGCAATCTCTGGAAAGATTGCCACTATTTTTCATGGCTCCGATATGTCGGCGCAAAAAACGATCGGTAGAAACCGCCGAGACTATAAACGTCTATTTAATGAGGCTGAACTATTATTGCCTATCAGTGAATTATGGCGAGATAAGCTATTTAGCCTGGGCTGTCCACCACACAAAGTGGTGGTGCATCGTATGGGAGTGGATCTTCAGCACTTTACCTATCAACCCTTGGATACACACGCGCTATCAGCCAGTGAAAACGGATTAGCTCAAAGACCGCCGTTTAGAATATTTACCGCCGCGCGTTTCACAGAAAAAAAAGGGCTGCGTTATGCGATAGAAAGTTTACTGCATCTGCCCAAACATATGAAGGTGAACTATCAAATAGGTGGTTACGGTGACTTAGAAGATGAATTACGAACCTTAGTGCACACCCTTGATTTATCAGACAGTGTTACGTTTTGCGGCCCATTAAATGCTGATCATGTTAAGGCGCATATGTTGGCTGCTGATGTTTTTTTACAGCCCAGTATTGTAGCAAGTGATGGTGATATGGAAGGCGTGCCTGTCGCTATTATGGAAGCCATGGCTGTTGGCACCCCCGTTATTGCCACATACCATAGCGCTATTCCTGAGCTAATTATCGATGAGCAACATGGGCTGTTAGTACCAGAAAGAGCACCGCAAGCCATTGCAGATAAACTTTTAGCCTTATACAGCAATGCTTCTTTGGGGCAGTCTATTGTTCTGCAGGCGAGAAAGCGGATTGAGTCCAGCGCCAATGTGAAGGTACTTAATCAGCAACTAATGAATTTATTAGATCAAAGAAGTTAGTATTGCGGGTGATGATTTGTCAGAATAAGCTAATCCAATAAAAAGCCCACGATTATCGGGCGTAACCAATATCGATAGTAAAGTGTTTTATGTGTCTTAAACAAACTAAGTGGTGTGCGCCAGAGCATGTAACACTGCCCGATTTTATAATTGGTGGCGCGATGAAGTCAGGTACAACTTCGCTTCATGCAATACTCAATCAACATCCTGATGTGTTTATTCCCAAGGATGAATTACACTTTTTTGATATGGATAATTTTGTTCAACACCCTTTGTTTAATGTATTCAAACAGGGTCGTTGGTATACACATAATCTGGCTGAGTCCCCTGAATTTTATTGGAAATGGTATTCATCTCATTTTCAATCGGCAGCCCAAGGTCAGTTGATAGGTGAAGACTCTACTACTTATTTGGCATCACCTTTCGCAGCAAAACGTATCGCCCTGCAGAATAAGGACATTAAAGTCGTTATAATGTTACGTCACCCTACTGCAAGAGCATATTCTCATTACTGGCATATGGTGAAAGCGGGCAAGGCCATGTTTAATTTTGAAGACACGATTAGGTTCTTGCCCCACAATATTTTGGGGCGCAGCGCATATTTATCCCAACTACAGTCACTATTTTCTTATTTGCCCAAAGCACAGGTTAAGGTGCTTGTATTTGAGGAGTTTTTAGCTGACAAGGCCAATACTATTAAAGGTGTATGCGACTTTTTGAGTTTGGATTATGCAAAGCTACCCAGCAGTGCCCTGACGATACATGCCAATCAAGCGCGTATCCCCAAGTTTATTCCTTTGCATCTGTTAAAATCCCGGCTGTTCCAGGGGAGGGGTAATAATCCACATGTTACGCGCTTCCCCAGTGACATGTTTAAAAGTGAAAAAACAAGTAAGTCGTCTTTAATGTCTGAACGTCTTTATAATGTTATTAATCCTCTTATTGTAGGCAACCCTCCAGCAATAAAACCTGAGACGAAAAGCTTTCTCGACGGATATTTTTATCGAGAACTTCAGGGCCTGAATGAATTGTTGGGGCAAAATATATTGTCAACCTGGTTCGATGACGTTAACTCCCATAAATGACATGTTAAATAGGTTAAAATAAGTGGCCCAAAGCTGGACTCATGCAGTGCAATTAAAAAAAGACATGCTTAAATATGACCATTAAGGCCCTTTCTCGTCATGGCCTTTTGGGTCCTAGCGCAATCTTAATGACCATTAAGCTAATGGCTGCTTTGTTAGCGTTTATTTTTCATTTTCTGTTGGCCCGTCAGCTCTCTATACAAGAGTATGGTTTGTTTAGTTTGGCATTAACCTGTTTGGTTTTTAGTGGGGCGTTTGCAAAGCAGGGGGTTGAACCTGCAATAGTGCGTTATTTTGCTCAAAAAGATAGGACAGACATACACAGCTTATATATTTATGTGTTGCTCTTTATTGTGACGAATATAGTGGTTGTAGGTTTGGTTTTATTATTTTCCGCAGATTTTGTTTTTGACACTTTGCTAAATACCGTTGAACTTAGCGAGCTTTTACCGCTTATTATTGGCTTGACCGCATTACAAACCTGCCTTGCGGTAAACAGCAGCGCGTTAAAAGGCCGACATTTTCCAGTCAGTAGTATGCTATTTACTGGTTTTTTGAGCCACTTGTTCGCGGTTGCCTTTTTATATTTTCAGCCTGTTTCATCGGCTCTTGAAGCGCTTAATTTGTTATTTTATGCCGTTTGTGGAACGGTGTTTTTAAGTTTTATCGTAACCAAGATGAAACTTATGATCACGTTTACAGCCCCTGAGCCAATTAAACGTTCTGGGATCATCGAGTTATATCACACGAGTCGAGTGCTTTTTGTTAGCTCATTGGCATCGCTTATCAGTCAGCAATTTGCCGTACTAATACTGGCTCGATCGGTTTCATTGTCAGAAGTCGGGATTTATAGTGTCGCCATTAAAGTGTCGATGTTGATGAGTTATCCACTCTTTGTATTGAACGCTATTACAGCGCCCAAATATGCCGCGTTGTTCTCACAGGGGAAGATGCAGGGCTTTAGACACTTGGCATGGATCACCACCAAAAGTTTAATCGTCATTGCTACCTTGCTGTTTACAGGCGTCGCTATATTTTCCAAAGAAATTGTTTCGCTTTTTGGTGAGCATTATTTGGCGGCGGCCCCCATATTGATAATATTAGCTGCGGGTCAGTGGTTTAATTTAGCAACTGGCTCAGTGGTTTCGATATTAGTCATGACAGGGTATGAAAAAATTCACCGCCGCAACTCACTTTTTGCTGCAGTGATGACAATTGTCACTATGTTCTTTTGTGTGCCTATCTATGGCATTTGGGCTGCTGCTTGGTTGACTGCTATCATCATGGCGTTGTTTAACCTAGTCAGTTTGTTTTTTGTTAGCAGACTGATTTATAGCCGGCATGCAAAATAAAATGCGGCTATTTATGATGTTTTATTACTTGCCACTATTCGGGAGTCTTACGTGAAATTGATTGCGGGTATAAAACGCCGGTTAAGGCGCCATAAAAAATTATTGGCGAAATATGCTGATAAGAAAACAATATTTGTCTATCAAATGGGGAAAGTGGGCTCTACCTCTATAGAGCATGGAATAGAAAATGCCATACATGTTCATGCGTTTTATAATCGTAACCATACTTGTCCTCCGAGATTAATGGGATTAGCAAAATTTGGTTTAGTCCATTTTTTACTTAGAGCTGAACAGGAGGTCCTCGCTTTTTTACTCAGAAGAGTATTTAAACGTCGTAAACATACCAAAATCGTTACCTTAGTACGCGAGCCAATAGCGCGAAATATCTCCATGTTTTTTCATGATTTAGATGCATATTTGTTTTCAGCTTATACCAACTGTATGCACACACGTAAAGCGCCACTCGCCACACGTTGTCAGAATAGTAGCTTGCTGATAGATGTATTTAATAGTGAATTTGATCATGACTATGCCTTAAATTGGTTTGATAATGAGTTTGCTATAATGACAGGGCTTAATATTTACGATTATGATTTTAATCGTGACTTAGGTTATTGTTTGATTAAAAAACCCAGTGTTGAGGTTTTCTGTTTACGTACCGATAAAATAGCAGAGCGTATCGATGATTTGTCAGAGTTCTGTGGCTCTGAAGTGAATTTATCAGCGGTTAATCGCGCTGATGATAAGTGGTATCACGAAGTATATAAGCAATTTTCTCGAGAATACTCATATTCAACCGATGAGCTGCATAAGATTTATAATAGTCAGTTTTTTCAACACTTTTTCCAAAAAAAGTAATCGTAAACAAAGTTTTCTGTCTTCAACCACAAATGAATGTGGCACAATACACACATAATATATTAAGGTTCTATCTATTTGCGTTATGCCATTCTGTTCGGTGTTAGTGGTTGATGTTTGATAGTCCTTAAGTAGATAAATGTACTCGTTTTAACCATGTTGTTGGATTAATTTTCGAATCGACATCGTTTGACGAATAAGAATAGGTTTTGAATGCAAACATCATCTTTAGAAAAAGAAACGTTATTTGATCTTGGTGAATTTATTAGTTATTTAATCACCAAATGGAAGTGGTTTATTATTTTGGGGCTTTGTTTTGCAATTGCTTTCGCGATGATTTCAATCAATATGCCAAACAAGTATACATCTGAAATTTTGTTAGCTGATGCTGATTCAAGTAAAAGTAATTTAGATGGGCTAGGGAGCCAACTGGGTGGTTTGGCTAGCTTTGCGGGTATTGATATGAATTCCGGCAAAAACGATAAATTAATTGCATTACAAATTTTACAGTCACGTAAATTTCTAATTGATTTTGTAAAGAACAATCAGTTAGAAGAATTACTTTTTGCCGTTGATTCTTGGGATCGAAAAAATGATTCGTTTGTCTACAACGAAGATGTCTTTAATCGTAAAGAACAAATATGGCTAGAGCGTTCAGAGGGCGAAGGGAGTTTCTATCCGTCAGACTTGGAAATACATCAGTTGATGAAGTCGATGCTTGAAGTTGATGTGGATAAAACAAATAAAGTGACTCGTATGTTTTTGACATATTACAATCCTACTAAGGCTCAAGAGTGGTTGTCGATGCTAGTCAGCGCATTAAACGATACAATTAGAATAAATGAGATAAACGAAAGAGAGAAACAGGTCTCATTTTTACAAAAGGAATTGAAGTTTGAAAATAATTCTGAGATACGAAACGTATTTTATTCCCTTATTGAAGAACAAATAAAATCATCAACCTTAGCAAAAGCGCGAGAAGAGTATGTTTTTCGTGTTATTGATCCTGCTGTTTTTCCAGAACAAAAATCATACCCTAAACGGGCGCTAAACACTGTGTTGGGTGGTCTGGTAGGTGGTGTTTTATGCTTTATATTCTTCTCACTACGATTTTTTGTTAAAGCTTAATACGGTCGTTAGTTTTATCTCTAATTTGAAGCGCATAAAGTGTAATAACCACACTTGATATTTGCCATTATTTAATCGTTTTTAACCACTAGGTATTAATTTGAAAGTACTTGCATTTATTCCTGCCAGAGGTGGCTCAAAAGGGCTTCCTGGGAAAAATATTAAAATGTTAGCTGGGAAACCTCTAATTGCTTGGAGTATAGAACAGGCAAAGGCGTCAACCCTGATTGATAGAGTTATTGTCTCGACTGATTGTCCCGAAATTGCAAAAATCGCGATACAATATGGGGCTGAAGTTCCTTTTTATCGTCCTGAAAACATCGCTGGTGATAACGCAACGACAGAAAGTGCAATGTTACATTGTTGTGAGTATTTAAAAGAACGAGATGAGCTGCCAGATTATATTGTTTTGATCCAAGCAACATCTCCAATTCGCTCTATTGATCAATTTGACAAGGCACTTGTTTATATTAAGAATAATGATTTTGATAGTTTGCTTTCAGTATCCAAATCACATCGATTTACTTGGAAAAAACAAGCCGACAAACCCGTTGCGTCTTATGATTATATGAAGAGACCTCGGCGACAAGATATCAGTGAAGCGGATCAGGTTTTTTTAGAAACGGGATCATTTTATATCACGCGTATTAACCAGTTTTTGGATGCTCAAAATAGATTATGTGGAACAATCGGATTATTTGAAACTCCAGAAGATGAAAGTTACGAGATTGATACGATAGTTGACTTCACCATTTGTGAAGAAATATTAAAATTAAAAAATGTTGAATAGGTAAAATAATGCTCTTAACCAAAGATCTGCAGAAATATATTTGTTTTTCTGAATCTAACATCATAGATGCACTAAAGAAAATTAGTGAAAACAAAGCACGAATAATTTTCGTGGTTTCAGAACATGGAAAATTATTGGGCAGTATTTCTGATGGTGATATTCGACGTTGGCTGACCCAAACATCAGAACTTGAACTTAACGTTTCTGCTGCTGTTGTGATGAATGGTAGCGTGAAAAAGTTACTAGTAGATTCAGATAAATTTACTATTGAAGATTCGTTCCGTGATGGCGTTGACTGCATTCCATTAGTTAATGCAAGTGGGTATTTAGTTCAACTTGCTTTCCAAAAGAATGTTGGCTTTTTTATTAATAAAAAAGAAATATCCGAAAGCTCACCCAGCTTCATTATTGCTGAAATAGGTAATAACCATCAAGGTCAAATTACCTTGGCGAAAGAATTAGTGGATCATGCGGTTATGGCAGAAGCTGATTGTGTTAAGTTTCAGATGCGCAATGTGGAAAGTTTGTATAAAAACTCTGGAAAAGATGATGTTTCTGCTGATTTAGGTGCTCAATATACCTTAGATTTGTTGTCGAAATTTCAGTTATCAAATGATGAACTAGTGGAAGTGTTTGATTACGCTAAATCTAAAAATATAATCCCTTTGTGTACCCCCTGGGATCTCGAATCACTAAAAGTACTAGAAGCATATGGCATGGAAGCGTATAAAGTTTCTTCAGCAGATTTCACTAATTTCGAGCTATTGGAAGCCATAACTAACACAAGAAAGCCTTTCTTTTGTTCAACTGGAATGTCTAGTGAAGCGGAAATAAAAGAAACAGTCAATTTCCTGAATGGCTTAGGCGCAAATTATGTAGTACTTCATTGTAATTCTACTTATCCAACACCTTTTAAGGATGTGAACTTAAAGTATTTAACTCGACTGAAAAAAATAACTGGGCAGTTAGTCGGTTATTCTGGCCATGAACGTGGTATCGGTGTGGCGATTGCTTCTATTGCGTTGGGCGCATGTGTAATTGAAAAGCACCTTACCGTTGACAAATCTTTAGAGGGAACAGACCATAAAGTTAGTCTCTTGCCGGTCGAGTTAGCTGAAATGGTTAAAAATATTCGGCAAGTCGAAGAAGGATTAGGCTCTGATAAAAAGCCTCGTGAAATCACTCAAGGTGAAATGTTAAATCGCGAAAATCTAGCTAAAAGTTTGATTGCAAAACAAAATATTCAGTTTGGTCAAAAAATCACTCGGGATATGATTGAAGTAAAAAGCCCAGGTCAAGGTTTACAACCGAATAGAATGGATGATTTGGTTGGTAAAGCGTCTAATCGCAATATAGAAGCGGGAAGCTTTTTTTATATGACGGATATTAAAGGCCAGATAGAGAAGAGGGATTATCATTTTAATCGACCATTTGGTGTACCAGTCCGTTATCATGATTTTAGACAGATATTAGTTGGTACAAATTTAGATTTTGTGGAATTTCACCTTTCGTACAAAGATTTGGAAGTGAAATTAAGTGACTATTTTTCTGCTGAAGAAGGCATTGGTTTTGCCGTTCATAGCCCTGAACTATTTGCTAATGATCATATCTTGGATTTGTGTTCAGATGATCCTGAGTATTTGTCTCATTCGATCGGCCTATTGCAACGAGTTATCAACATAACTCGTGAATTGAATCGATATTTTCCTAAAACAAAAGATCCTGTCATTGTTGTTAATGCTGGTGGATGGAATAGTAAAGGCTTTATTTCGGAAGAGGATAAAGTACGTAAATATGACTTGGTTTCTAAGTCTTTAGCCCAGATGGATATTTCTGGCGTGACTATTGCGATTCAGACTATGCCACCTTTTCCGTGGCATTTTGGTGGACAAAGTTATCACAATCTTTTCGTGAGTGCCGATGAAATAGTGGATTTTTGTACTAAAAATCCGAAAATAAAAATATGCCTCGATGTATCTCATTCCATGATGTCTTGTAATTATAATGGTTGGGATCTGTTGGAGTTCGTAGAAAAAGTATCTCCGTATAATGTTCATTTACATATAGTCGATGCAAAGAGTATCGATGGAGAGGGTGTAGAAATTGGCAAAGGAGATGTGAATTTTACTGCATTGAAGACGTTGTTGGATCGTGTAAATGCAAATGTTCAATTCATTCCAGAAGTTTGGCAAGGTCACAAGAACGGCGGAGAAGGTTTCTGGGCAGCATTGGAGTACCTTGAGAGCGTCGAAGTTTAATCGAGTATTTTAATTTTTAGCTAAACTGAATTTTCTTTTCGAAAGGATAGTCGATGTTTGATTTGTATTATGTGGAATCTCCTTTACAGTTGTTATCCGCGATTGAAGCGAAAAGGATTTTTGCGCATAAATCTATTTTAATTGTGAATATATCTAATATTACAATTAGCGATAATCAGATTATGGCACTATTGAAGGATGATGAATGGTTCAAAATTCATATTCTGAAACGTTCAAAAAATAGAAGATGGAATACTTTATTAACCATATCAAGAACCATTCTTTTGTATTTTAAGTATCAAAGTAAAATTAGAAATTATTGTTACGGAGAGTTTAGAAATATAGATATGACAGCCTTAGGGGTGGCATTAAAACCAGAAAAACTAATATTACTAGATGACGGAACATTTACGATTACTGCACAGAATCACTACATAAAGAATAATAAAACAGCTTATAACGTTACCTCCATTACGCCATTTTTATATTCCAAATTTTTAAAAATTGACCTAAAGATGGCACTAGTTCCAGATCTTTTTTCATTTTTTGATTTTAAAGATTCTTTGCTTGATGGCCAAACAAATTATTTTCAGAAGCAGCTGAAGAAAAAAATTAAGTTAGATCCAAATAAAGTCTATTATTTTGGGTCAAAATCCTCAGAGGCAGGACACTTAGCATTAGATACAGAGTTAATGATTTTGCGATTTGTTATAAAAAGATATAACCAATACAAAATCCAGTATATACCCCACAGAGGAGAAAATTCGAGCAAGTTAGAGCTGATCAAGCAATTGGGATTTACAGTGGAGCCCTTAGGGCGTCCAGCGGAACTTTTTTTTGATGAAACTGACGTTATGCCACACACGATTATATCCTGTTATTCTACGACCCTATATTCTTGTTTTTCCAGGTTTAGCAACGTCAACGTTATTTCAATTGATATTCTTACACACCTGATAGACAGTGATGCAAGAATTAATGCTGAATGTATTTATTCTTATTATAAAGATATCGGAATGTACATCGAAAATATGGAATATGAATCTGACTGTTAGTGGAAATATCATCACGAGCTGTCGTTTAAAATTTGGATTGAGCAATGATAAGAAATGTCATCAAGTATATACTTAGTATTTATCGGCGTTTATGCAAAAAATACTATACTCATAGGTGCTGTGAAATAGTTGCATCGTTCGCTGGAAAGCCCAACGTTAACTTTCGCTCTCAGTTTACAGAGAATGTTTATTTAGGAAAAAACAACCATTTTAATGGCATTGCTATTGGCGGAAAAGGAACAGTTGAAATCGGCGACAACTTTCACTCGGGTAGTAATTGTCAAATAATTACAGACACTCATAATTATAAAGGAACTGCTTTACCTTATGATGACACCTATATAATAAAAGATGTCAAAATAGGTGATAATGTTTGGATCGGAAATAACGTAATCGTATTAGGTGGGGTAGAAATTGGAGAGGGTGCGATCATACAGGCAGGCTCTGTGGTCACAAGTAGTGTTCCTGCTTTGTCCATCGCCGGAGGACATCCTGCCAAAGTATTTTCGACTCGAGATTCAGCGCATTATTACTCTTTAAAGGAACAGGGGCAGTACCATTAAAACATTCACACTCATCACTTTTTGGAAACATCTACTAATATGAAGAAGCTGTTAAAAGCATCTTCAATCTATGTTTTCTCTACTATATTAGTTTCTATTATTCCTTTTTTATTAATACCGGTGATGACTCGCTATTTGACGAAAGAGGAATACGGTCAAGTTGCGATGTTCCAAATATTGGTTTCTGCGATGTCAGCAATTGTTGGATTTAGTGTTTACGGCGCCGCTAACCGAAAGTATTTTGATCAAGATGTCTCCCAACAAACACTACAGAAGTTTAATGGTGCATGTTTTCATATTCTATTAACTAGTACATTTGTTTTTTTAATTATTCTCATCTTTATCAAAGAATGGATCGCAAAGCACTTTGATATTCCTCCAAGTTGGATCTTAGTTGCGCTCGTTGTTTCATTTACCTCATTTGTCGTGCAAATACGATTAGGGCAGTGGCAGATAAGGGAAAAAGCAAAGTTATTTGGAATATTTCAAATTATTCAAAGTTTACTGAATGCTATTCTGTCCATTGTATTTGTTGTTGTGTTACTCAAAGGTGCACAGGGGCGAATTGATGCGCAAATGTTTGTTATGTTGTTGTTTACTTTAATTTCAGTTTATTTGTTATATAGAGATAAGCTAGTTGTACTATTTCAATGGAACCCAATTTTAATCAGGGAGGCTTTGTCGTTTGGAATTCCGTTAGTTCCACATGTTGTTGGTGGCTTTTTGTTATTGTCTGTGGATAGGATCGTGATTAATGAAAAACTCGGGTTGGCTGAAGTCGGGATCTACATGCTTGCCGTCCAATTGAGCTCTGTTTTGAAAATCATATTTCATTCCATAAATAAGGCTTACTCTCCTTGGTTGTTCGGTGAGCTAAAAACAAATAACGAAAAAACAAAAATACAGATAGTAAAGTTAACCTATTTATATTTTTTATGTCTGTTATTTATTTCAGGATTGATATTCTTATTTGGTCCGTTTTTTGTTGTTTTAATCGCTGGAAGTGATTATCAAAATGCGGGACCAATTATTGGTTATTTATGCCTTGGCAATATATTCAATGGAATGTATTTAATGGTGGCAAATTATATTTTCTATTCAAAGAAAACCTTTAGGCTCTCTTTGGTAACGGTATCTTCTGGTGTAATTAATATTATACTGCTTTTTTTATTGATAGAGCCCTATGGATTAGTTGGCGCAGGAATAGCTTTCGCAGTTTCCAATTTTGTAATGTTTTTGTTGGCATGGATTACCTCATCTAAATCACATAATATGCCTTGGTTTTCTGCTCTGTTAAAATAGAATCTGTCAGTTCGATGAACAAATAATATTTATCAATAACGCCGTCTAACAATGATTTATTTTAAGTCCACTTGGATTAAAGATATATTTGTGGACAAATATGAATTGTAATGGAACTCAAATGTTTAAGTTACTTGTAATACACTTCTTCAATAAAATTTTTTATGTCATGTCTATATTTATTTCATCATTTAGGCAATCTGACTTTCTTGCAGATTTAAGGCATAAGGAACAGTTAATCAAATTAACACGAAAAGGAGTTGTCTTGGGTGAGGGAAGTGTTGTGTACGATACAGTTTTTTCTTCAAGCTCCAAAGGAGATAGTTTTTACATAGGAAAAAACTGCACTATCACAGGCTCAACGTTACTGGCTCATGATGCGTCACCAGCTGTCTTTATTGAAAGACTAGTTAATAAGCCGCATCCTTGGCGTCCAGGTGCTCGAAGCTCTTATAGAAACCCCATTGTCATTGGTGATAACGTATTTGTGGGTTACGGCTCAATTATTTTACCTGGCGTTAAAATTGGTAATAATGTGATTGTAGCTGCCGGAAGTGTTGTCACTAAAAGTATCGATGATAATGTAATTGTTGCGGGCAACCCCGCAAAGGTAATTAATACTATTGATCGTTATAAAGAAAAATATTTAGATTTATTAGAAAGAAACCCTAATGACTTTTAACTTCCCCATTTTTTCAAATCTCTTATCACTTTTTAAATCGGTCAATTAACGCATAAATGCCAAATAATGGATATTTAGTTAATAATCGTTTGATCACGACGGGCTCTCTAGTCGCTCTGTAAAGCCATCGAAGATGATACTTATTGATGAGCTTCGGATAGTAATTAATTCTTTCCACACTTTGATGTATGAATCCACCGCAGGTATATATCTGTTTGACTTGATTCGGCAGTGCGCTTTTTATTTTTTGAGCAAACACATCTTGCTTGGGAGTGCCTAAACCGCACACAACATATTGCGCACCGCTGTCATTAATCATTTTAATCACTTTTTCATCATCGTCAAAATATCCGTTATGACTCCCACAGATATTTAAATTTGGATAAACTTGACGAAACTTGTGTATTGCTCCTTTTAGCTGTTCTTCCTTACTGCCGACTATGAATATAGGCAGAGCGTATTGTTCAACGGTTTCGAAAAAAGTTTTTGCAAAGGAACTATAATCAAAACTGACTCGTGGAATAGTTTTGTTAAGAATAATTGTGAAAACAATACTTGATAGTATCCCATCACTATAAAAATAATCGATATTTTGATAGAAAGTGTTTTTCTTCCGTAATTCTTGATATGAAAATCCATTTACAAATGAAGTGACAGTGCATAAATAATCTGCTTGATTGATACTATTATGGAGTTGTTCGTGTATTTCTGGTGTTTGTTTAATACGTTGCAAAAGGGGGTGCATTAAAATACTCGTTTGATAACAAAGTGAGGTAAAAATGTTAGTAATACACTGATGTACCAGTAAATGTCTTTATTAAGAATTTGTTCGTTCAATAAAATTTTTCTCGCCTTGTATTTATTATTTAATATTAAGTTATTTTTAACGCAATATAATGCACTGAAATGAAGTAATTTTGCGAGACTTAACCGCAAGTGTTCAGGCACTTTCCCATTTTTCAGGTCAAGTGACCAATCTTTTATATGTGGTGCTAAGTCAGTTATCAAATTCACTTTACAGGCACTCATCTCTACATCACGGTCATAATAAACAGACACGATATTGCTATAGGCTATGTCATATTGATAAGCCATTCTAGACCAAACCAATTGATCTTCCCCCATTTTCATTCCAACAGGAAATTTACCGATGTTGTTAAATGATGACTTTTTCAAGGCGACTGACGAAGCGGTTACCGGGAGATCTGCCTTAATACAAGATAAAAAATAATCGCATAGTAAGCCTGTTTGTTTAGGGATCCCCCGCAACTTTGCGGGTTTTATTCTACTACCTGTTTGAAACGCATAAGCAGTGGCAAGTAACCCTGCACCAGGAAATTCTTCAGCCAGTTTTGATATCTCTATCGTGTGGTGCGGCAACCAAATGTCATCAGCATCAAGGAGGAGTACGTATTCGTTATTGCTCACATCAATTCCATTATTTCTCGCGATGGATACGCCCTGGTTCTTTTGCTTGATGAGTTTGACTTTTTCGTTTGCCATAGCGTTAACGATATTTGCACCATCGTCTGTTGAGCCGTCATCAACAACAATAATTTCATCCACGGGTACTTTTTGGGCTAGAACAGATTCAATTGCTCTTTGAATATAATCTGATTTGTTGTAAAGAGGAATGACAACGCTAATTTTAAAAGTCATCACTTTTAACCCGTGCGCCTTTTACTGCTAAGGCTAAACATAGTGCATAAGTGATTGCGGAAGTACCATTAAATAGTACGTGACCCATAGTGATGGAGTGTAAAAAAATGAGGCTTAAAGCGATTGCGATGACGATATTACCTTTGTTCAGGCATTGCTTTAGTGCATAAGTGAAAATGGCTAAATAAGTTATCATAATAAAAATACCATAAGAAAAAAACAGTTCAAATAAGTCGTTTTCTAAAGCTTTTCTAACAATTACTGCACTAGTTGAATAGTCAGTATAAGCATAATAGGCACCGCCCCCAAAAAGTATTCTTAACGCATTAAAACTTGTTACGTCCATCTCATTAAAAGCGTCTTGGATAAAACGATCTCGAGAACTTGCAATAAAATGCAGTTTGTCGTCAATATTATTGAATTTGAAAATTATATTCTCAAATAAATCACTTAATAATTCGATTAAAGGAAGGAGCAAGTAAATGCCAACGAAAAAGGCTATAACTGTTGTAATTAACGGTGCTTGCTTAGCAAGTTTGATTGATAATAATGTTAATGCGACTAAAAGAAAAACTAAACTCGCCTTGGTACCTAGCAGAGCTGTGGTTATCAATAATAGTAGGATATGCATAAAGATAAAAATGGTTATCTTTTTATTAAAGTGCACTAGAAAAATTGTACTGATACCAAGTACGATCGCTAAGCCGTTACCGGAAATGAAAAGTCCTCGGGTTGCTATGCCTAGTTGGTAGTTAGATATATGAAAACCTGAAAAGTAAGCGGCTAATACCAGCAAAGAAACAATTGTGCCATAAGTAATCATCTTGTTTATGACATATATGGTTCGTTTCTTATCGAAATTAAGCCAATATGCTACGTAATAATAACAACACAGTGAAAAAAGTATTTTTATAGAAAAAACGATGCCATATAAAAATGCTATTAGGTTCATATGGATACATGCAAGGGCAACTTCTATAGTTAATAAATAACAACTGACCAGTAAAATCACTCGTAGTGGACTACTATATTTTGCGTTATCAATTAGCCATATAACCAAAAGGAAAAGTCCAAAGCGTGCTAATTGTGAAGGGGAGCCAATAGCGCCTTCTGGCATTATATTGAGCTTAAATAAGGCGCCGGTTAAATTATCAACAACAGGTAAAATAACTATTATCAGAAAGAATAAAAATGGAACAAGAGCTACTTTTTTAGGAATGTTTAGGTTCATCACATCTATAATCTAGTATATGTTGCGCCAATGCGAGCCAAGAAAACCTTGTTACTGCAATATTTCGACCTAGTGAACCCATTTCTGCCATAAGATTAGCATCATTAATTAATTTGAGGATACAGTCGACTAGACCGTCAGCATTAATATTAGCTGTGTATATCGCCTCTTTTTCCGACAACAGTTCCTGTGTTGCGGTAACAACTCCGCTACCTTTAAAAGCAACAATAGGTAAACCTGATGATAATCCTTCCAGTATTGTTTGCCCTAGTGGTTCATATCTTGATGACATCAAAAAAATATCGGCCAATTGATAATAAGGGGAGGTATCCTTTTGCGAACCCGTTAAGGTAACTTGTGCACCTAAATTATTATCTACTATTTGCTGTCTAATTTGCTCTATGTTTTCACCATCCCCCACCATGACTAAATGACATTCAGGCAATTTTGTCATCGCGTCAATTACCAAGTCGAATCCTTTCGCGCGAACAAATCGACCAACAGTCAATAAGACTGTTTTATTATTGGGGATCTTATAAGTTGTCTTAAGCGATGCTTTATCTTTAACGGGATGAAATCTCGTAGGATCTACCCCTGGTTTTGTTACGGGTAGATGGGTGTTGGTTGGAGATATGTCCGTTATTTGCCTTGCCATGTTATGGCTGAAAACCAATACTTTATCGCAGTGCTTTAGTGCAAGTTTCTGTAAGAAGTGGTGAAGAACGAGAGATAATTGGAGTTTTATTCTCTTGATTCCATATCCCCTAATCAAGTTCTCTTGACTATTTTGATTCTTAACTACACCAGGCACTAAATAAACTATATTTGGGAGTTTCGCCAGTTTCGCCAATAATGTTGCTGTATGAAAACGACTCAGTGTTAAAGTGATATTGTTATTTTTATTAAGTGACTTGAGTAACTTCCACGCGCAAAAAGCTGAGCGAATAGATCTGAAATATTTGCCAACGCTTTTCATCTTTTTAAACGTGGAATAACGGTAAATAGTGGTGTCAACGGCAAATTCTTCGAAAGGTAATTCACTGCTATCAGGTGATACATCGCTCACAACAACAATGACGTTAAAGCCCAATTTCACATAGCTATCTGCAAGGTATTTTAAGGAGTTTTCTACTCCACCAATATTAGGAAAGTAGGCGTTACTGGTAATTAATATTGTTTCTTTCATCACTACTTCATTAGACACTTTCTTAATATCACTAAAACGTTCGAATAAGTTTATTGGCATCGACTTGAACTAATAAATTTGATGATACCAAGTATTTTGAAATCATTGCGTTGAAGTAAACGTACATACTCAATATAAATTCATAAAGGTATAAGTTGCGATAATGTTAAAATGAACAGGTTACCCTTTTCTTACCCACCTAGATATTTTCCATACATGCATAAATACATAATCGTAGAGAACAAAAAATCCAATAAATAGAAATAACATAACGAATTCAGATATATCCCAATATTCGCCGGCTAGCCCAAATGCTGCAAATGCTGCGGAGGCAATACCTATTACAATCAATGCTGTTTTCGAGGTAAAACCAAAGCGCATAAATATATGATGCAAGTGGTCTCTGTCTGCTGACAATGGTGACTTACCTTTTTTGATACGTCGATGCATTACAGAGAACATGTCCATTAATGGAATAGCGATCATCCATAGTGCTGTTACGGGTCTAAAACTTGGCTCGCCATTTTGGGTACCGAGCACAAGCAGCCATATAATTGTTAGGCCTATCATCATGCTTCCAGCATCACCCATAAATATTTTACCGAATATACGACGCAGTCCTCCTAAATTAAATAGCAAAAAGGCAGATAGAGCCGATACAAATGTGGCAGAGATGGCAAACAATTCTAAATTACCATCCCAATAAAAAAGTACACATAAGCTTGAAAAAGTCACTATACCCAAGACGCCTACCAAACCGTCAATACCATCGGTCATATTAAAGGCATTAATTGCAGTGGCTACGGCTAGTAGTGTGACGGGAATGGCCAATAAGCCTAGGTTTACGTTGCCTAAACTAAATAAATCACCCATATCATAAAGAGCGTGACCAGCACCCATTACCAGTATTGATGCTATAAGCAATTGAGCAATAAGTCTTATTTTAGCACTCACGTCGTAAAAGTCGTCTAGTGCGCCTATAAGGACCATAAATGAACATGAAATTAAATATAAATTGACTAGCTGAGAGCTAGGAAGGAAAATTTGTGAAATAACTAACAAAGTAAAGTATATAGCTATCCCCCCGATTAAAGGTACATCACCTAAATGCTTTTTACGTGCGTTTGGGCGATCGACCAAACCTATATTTGCTGCAATCGGCCGCAAACCTACAATAGTTACGCATGCTAATAAAAACGCGGTTATAAAAATAACCTCGTAACTAGATATTAATTCCATTAAGTACCCTCTTTAAATCCATTGCGTATAATAGCACGCTATTTATGGACTAAATATTAATATTTACCACGCCGCAGCGGGGTTTTATTTATATTTTGTTCACAACAATTTATCACTTGTGTTGTAACTATAGTCTACGTATCGATAGGACGTTTTTACTTAACTTTGACTTGTTTATTAAAGCATCTAATAGGGCTTCTAATCCTTATCAGTTCAAAAGGTCGAGCGTTCTTCTGTGGTGTTGTAAAGTGTAATTGGGCGTATCAGCGCCTGGCCACCATCACGTGCGATAGGGATCCAAGGCAAGCGTCCTTTTCCTTTAGATGGCTTGAGTGAAAATAGGTCGAAAGGAATGGAAAGATAAAATCCTTTGGTGAAGCTACCTTCCCCATATTCTTCTGAGCTGACGTTTGTAATTGATGCATATGCACCCACTACTATTCCGCTATCGAAACGTTTAGCAAAGTCTACTGTGACGCCTTTATCTTTGGCTAGGTACTGACCGATATTAAAAGTTAATTGGGTATCTGGTAAAAATGCTGGCTGCCAATATATATTTGCATGACCAGTCAGTACCTTGTAGTCAAAAAAGTCAAAATTATTGTCGTAAGAGCGCTGCTTTACATAGTTTATATCAAAACCAAACGCTAGATTGCTATCAACTGGCCGATAAAGCAATTCAGCACCGATACCGCCAAACATTGCCTCAAGGTACCCGCCATACACTTGGCCATAAAGGTTAGGTGCAATACGATCGTTCCAATGCAAAAACAGGTTTTCCATGGTCACGTCTTTGTTGGATACATATTCCCGTGCATTGGTACGGACTTTAGGTAAAGTGCTATTTTCTAAGTCAGTAGTGAATTTAAATTTATCGAAATTTTCAAATAAATTAACCTTAATAGTACCTGCCAAACTGGTTTTACCATTAAAGCTATATCCGCCGTTTACTAAAACACCAGCCTGGTATAAATAAAAATCTTCAGGATTGCCAAAAGTTTGGATCCAAAACGTTTCAATGCCACTAAAGAAACCCGCTGTGTTCAAGGGGGCATAATTTTCAATCGATCTTGGACTGATATCCTGACGTTGATAGGTGCTTGCTAAATTGGGCTCCAGGGTCTGGTACTTTGCTTGTGACTTAAACGTATCCGCGTCAATGACAGTCTCCACTAGAGGAATAGAGCCTACTGTATTGACAATGTGATAAGTTTTTACAGACTCAGGAAGCTCATAGGCCATGATACGGCCCATTCGCTCAATGGCTTCATCATTATTACTGTAATTTTTCTGTTGTCCATACATTGTTACAGAGTCTTCGTTAAAATCGGAAGAGTTTGTGGCAAAACCACCTTGATAATATAAGTCCTTAACTAGTCTAGTTCGATTTACCTGTTCGATTGGAAAATCATTGGTTTTAGCTAATAATGTACGTGGTGGGCTATCGACTTTAATTTGGCTAATGGTATGTAAATTAAAGTTATAGGTTATTCCAAACCCTACGGTATTACCCCGTTGGTAGTTAAGACTAAAATCAAAACCATGCCAGCGATACGCTGCGCCTATATTCCAGTTACTGTCTTGTTTCAATCTTCTGGCGATGTTAGTTGAATAGCTGGCGCGATCGCTTGAGTAGTTGTTACCTTCGTATTCGAGCTTTAAGCGCAAGGGAGCCCATGGTGTTTGATATTCCACACCTCCAAATATTGAAGCTGCGCCTTTGAAAAAACGTTGGTAATCTATTTTGCCGCCACGGCCCGTAAATCCTACCGGCCTGTCGCAAAAGTTATCGCTTACTTTACAAAAAGGATTGGATATATTTGCATCGGTGCCTAAATAACCCCAACCCATGTTGATATGAAAGTCGAAATTTCCGACCTGTTTACTAAGACCAATAAATTCACTTTCAAAAAGACCCGTACCACCAAAATCCCTAAAGCCTAAAGACAGCTCAGGTAGGTAGTAACTTTCTGCTAATATTCTAAACTTAACATCTATACCCTTATCTTTTAGGGTTTGGTTGCCGCTAAAACCAGGTACAGCACTGAATAACTGTGTACGCAAATCAGTGTAACGTACCGTCGATTGTAACCACGGAAAGAGTTGTAAAGTTGTAGACCAAAAGCGGTATTGGTCGTTATCGGTATAACTTACCCGTAAATCGCCTTCTGCTAACATGCGTGATGTAGGGGTTTGAATGAGACCTGTTCCGCCATGCACCATCAAAGAACTGCCCATTGGCGTGAGATTCCATGCTTCACTGGATTCTTGGCCTTGTGTTGATACACAAAATGCTAATGTGCTTATAAGTAATAAATACAATTTCATAGGGTTGTTGCTTTTTTTAAATCTCATTACCGCACCCTATTTAGGGCTAAGGTCATTATTTGTTGATTGATAAGGGCGAATTCCGGGTGAAATAGTGATTCCTTAAACGGTACAAAAATTTGGCTGCCAGGCATCACTTCTTGATGATTTTTATTCCAGTAAGCTACTGGAATGGTTATTTCGCGGCCGTCAGCTTGAATAACCATCACTATGTCTTTATTAGCTAAATTAGTTAGTGTTTGGCGTGTGATATATTCGCTTGCATCAGCATGGGCCAGATGAGGCACATTACTCGTTTTATTCACTGCGCCAAATAGCTGCACTGTATTCATCCGAGGCGTAAGTTTGAGTATATATTTACCGTGGGGTAACTGGGGATTTGCCGAAGCAACTATGCGCGCTAAATCATAATCTACTTTAACGGGTAATCTCCGAGCTAAACTCCAGCTACTAATGGTAGCTCGAAGTTGTTCTAACGACAGTGCAGTTATAGGTTGTACTGTAACGTAGCGTTTACTTAGGGTTAAAATATTTTCAAGTAATGATTCACGTTTTTTTTCAAGTTGGATGTCGTCTGCCCGATACAATGCAGACCCTGGCCAATACCATTTTCCCTGATTCGCAATAGGTGCTAATACTTCAACTAGGCGAGGTTCGTGGGTAAACTCATATTGTTCTTTATTCACTACCACAGTTACCGAGGCAATCACGGTATTGAACACTAAATTGCTAGTTAGCAACAAGCACATCAAAACTGTTATCTTCATTGTTGTTATATCCGGTGTCTATTGAATTAGGCGTGAAATTCGACTTAGGTAGGTAATTTCGAGCGATTCAGAAAGAGGTGAATCTTGTTGTATACTTTTAACTAATACCCCGTTTTTTGCGAACCAGAAGTAATTTTTCCATTTAGTGTTGAAATGGAGATAGTTAGAAGGGGCTTTATAACTCAAATTCTCTATGTATAAAACTGTTTCTATATTAAGGCTTAACGCTTGTATTGTATCTGGAGATGCTTGGTTAAATGAAGATTCTATGGGATAGCCGTATTCATCGCCTGTTCGATCCACTATTCGTGTCCATGTTTTCGATTTTGGCTCATCCTTCAACGTAAGTTGTAACAATTTAAGTGGGTCCATCTCGCTGTTTGATATATATAGCAGATTATTGTCTAAACCCAAGGTCCGAACTACACGGCCCTTTTCCATAACCAACATAACATTATCGCTTGAGACCCATTTATGTTGATCGTTTTCTAAGTAGGCTAAGGCCATGATAGCGGAGGGTCGTTCCCCGCGTTTGACAGAAATAACATCAATTTCTGATTGCTGTACCTCAATGAATGAAAGTTGTGCTGCTTCTTGTTCTGAAAACACAATTTTTAATGTTTGGTAATAGGCATGATAAGTACCGCTGCAACTGCTGGTGAAAATCAATATCAATGCACTGAGCGTTAAGGTTTTCAAATTCATGTTGGATGTTCTGTCCAGATAAATAGCAATAAAAAAGCCGCCTTATGGCGGCTTTTTAAAAAATAAATTTATTAAATAGTGGTAGTAGTTGCCGTTACTGTTACGGGATTTGTAATCGTGCTAGTAACCGTATTAGTTGCAGTAACCGTAGTTGTTACAGTAGTTGTAGGATCAACAGGCACACACTCACCATCAACTAATTCTTCACCAGCACCACAATCAACAGGTGGTGGAACAATTATATCAACAGGCTTCGAGTCTCCACGGTTGTTAGCGACCATAGCGCCTAAAACACCAACAGCA
>JBLIEW010000045.1:0-39801 GCA_047633255.1 Colwellia sp. | reverse complement strand
TAACGCACAAGGCGATGTTGAAGCGCGCAGTATAATGCAAGTGAGTTGGTCTGGTGACCATCGAATTATTGATGGCGGCAGCATTGCTCGTTTTTGTAATTTATGGAAATCGTTCCTAGAAAAGCCCTGTAATATGTTAATACATATGAGTTAATGTTTGTCAGTATGAATTGATGTTCACAGACACTGTTTTTATACATTATGCTAATTAAAAACGCACTCAAATTGAGTGCGTTTTTGTCTAAAATTATTTTTTATTATCAATAACGGGTATAGTTGAACTGTTATTTTCGAGAATAGGTTACCTTTGTGACAGCAATCCAATCTGAAAAGAGTACTGAAAAACAACTCCAACATTTCTATATTGCTGAAGAGCAATCTATTTATCTACTCAATCATAAAGATGCCACTAAATTAAAACAGTGGGTGGATCTTTGTCAGCAACAATTAAAACACCTTGGTTATAAAAATATCGCCTTACTAGGTAAAGGCGCTTATGGTTTTGTCTTTTGTGGTAATAACAGTGTTGGCGATGATGTGGTGTTTAAATTTTCAAGGTTAAATTTACCTCAACATGTACAAGACAGACTTAGCGAAGAGGCTGATATTCAAGGGCAGTTAAGTCATGCCCAAATTCCTTATGTTATTGACTACCAAAAAATAAAACGACAATCTATTTTACAAATGAGTCGTGCACCGGGTATCGACTTAGAGCGTCTTTCACAACAACAAGGCCCATTGTCACCAGAGCTTGTGATTAGCATTGCGATTCAATTAGCTGAAATATTAATTTATTTGCGTGATGTTAATGTTCACACTAATAATAAATCTTATGTACATGGCGATATAAAGCCTTCAAACGTGGTTTTTGATGAACAAACAGGATTAGTACAATTAATTGATTGGGGCTCTTCGGTTGTTGCTCAACTTGACGCCGAGGGGCACAGTACTAGTAACAATATTATGGATTTAATGAGTAGTGACTTGCAGCACAGCAATGCAAGATTAGGTGATGTTTATTTTATTGGCCCAGAACAAATTAATGGTGGTTTATCTTCACCACGCTTTGATGAGCAAGGTTTAGCGGCAACACTGTATGCTATCGCTTCGGGACAGTCATGTCGCTATGGAACAAAAGTTATCACGCCTAATTCGTTAGGTTTACCCAAAATGTTAGCGAATGTATTAATGGCAATGCTCAGTGATGATGAGAAACAGCGCTGTAAAGCAGGAGATTATTTTTTTAATAATTTATCTTATTTAAAGCAGTTAGTGTTATCAGATAAACCGACTGTTATCAAAGTAGAGTCGTTGATACCCGTATGGATAAAACCTAAACAAGAAGAAATTGACACTGTCGTTTATGGCTCTCGTAAATCTTTTTTACGAGAAGAGTCGAACGGTGAAAGCTTAGACGATATAGATGATGTGCAGTTAGAGAAGTATTATAAAAATTACTTAATGGGAATGGGAGATAATGAAAAAGCCTTTATTGCTGCTTTAAGTCGTTTAGGTAATTTTCCTGTTGTTGGCGGGTTGGCTATTCGGTGGGCGAAGGAGGGCGTTTATATCGACTCTAACTTAACTTTGTTTGAACCGAGTTTAAAAGTATCCTTTGAAAGTGCGGTTAATAATATGATCCATTTGGCTCAGGGAATATTTCGTATTGGTGTATTTAAAAGCTGTTTGTTTAATGCACGTAAGACCTTACATGTGGAGCGAGAAGATCAAAACACCCCCTTTATTGCCTTATCTGAGCAGTGTATTGATTTTGAAATGAGTGACGTCGCTGACATTGATGATTTAACGCGGCTACATTCTTATTTTGAGGATGGTAAAGATCCGGATGAATATTTGTACTTGCCTGATGAGTTAATGGCGGTATTGTCAAGATTAAACCTTATTCATCATACAGGCTGTATTATTTTTGAAGTGTTGCCTACCCATTTAAAAATTCACAGTTACTTAATGCTGTTAAATCATGAAAAACAAGTAGAGTTCACCGACTGTTTAGCGGAAATTATGACGTTATTACCGACTATTAATGGTATTGGTATTTCTGGTTTTATGAAATTACCTTATAAAGACACCCGTTTTTTTGAACATATCAGTAGTTTGCCAGAGCGCTTTTATCCGAAAAACCCTAAGTTAGTATCCTAAACAACCGTAGTATTTAGACTGCAGTTTTTAGTAACACATCACAATACTTTTCAGATTTTAATATAAAAAATGGAATGTAGCTGAAATCATGCATCGATTTTTGTATAAATAAGTATTAGACATGTCACCCCACAACAATATATTCTATGAATCAAATAAATAAACAGACTATCTCACTAACAATCACCTTACTTTTGTAAAGGTAACTGTACAAGCAATTAAAATAATAAATATAAATCAACGGCAACGAATATTGCCTTTATAATTGGAAAACATGAAATGACTAAAAAGTTCCGTAATCACTCACTAGCGTTGGGTATTAGCTTGGCCTTATCTAGCTATAGCTTTATTGCCGTAGCAGGATCAGAGTCTGCTGAAGCAAACAATATAGAAAAAATTTCAATTTTGGGATCGCGTGTTTCAACCCGGACCATTACCGATTCTGCGGTTCCTGTCGATATTATCACTGCCGAAGATTTAACAAAAAGTGGTTTTACTGAACTAGGTCAAAGCTTACAAGCCTCTGCACCTTCGTTTAACTTTAGTAGAACCCAAGTCTCTGATGGTTCGGATCTTTTTAGACCTGCAACACTGCGAGGATTACAGCCGGATCAAACACTTGTTTTAGTGAATGGTAAACGCCGTCACAACCAAGCAATATTTGGTTTAAACGGTACTGTAGGTGCTGGTGCTGCGGGTACTGATATGAATGCGATTCCATTAATCGCCTTAAAAGATGTACAAGTACTTAGAGATGGCGCTGCAGCCCAATATGGCTCAGATGCTATCGCCGGTGTAATTAACCTTTCGCTTCGTGACTCAACCGATAAAACAACAGGTTACATACAAGCTGGCGGCACAACAGAAGGCGATGGCGATGGTTATTCTTTTGGCTTAAATACCGGATTCGAAATTGCTACTGACGGTTTTATCAATGTATCCTTAGAATACCGTGATACTGACGGCACCAACCGAGCTCAACCTGATACTGGCGGCTCTTCAACTATAGCCCCAGGTACTCTCTCAGATACAGTGCGTTGGGGACAAGGTAATTCAGAGTCAGAATTCACTTCATTTTTTTATAATGCCATGATCCCCGTTGCTGATTATGAACTGTATTCTTTTGGTGGTTATTCAAACAGAACTGCATTGGGTAACGGTTTTTATAGAACTTTTAATGAAGCGGCTAAAAATGTCTCTCAAATTTATCCTGATGGATTTTTGCCACGTATTGACAACGAAGCACAAGATGTTTCAGTTGCTGTAGGCCTTAGAGGTGATATTAATAATAATTGGCAATTCGATCTTTCAAGTGTTTATGGCGAAAACCGCTACGACTTTGATTCCAAGAACAGTATAAATGCCTCTTATGCTGCTGAATATGTCTTTAATAACCCTAGTGCAACCGATAATGATATTGCGGCAAACGCCGGACCTACCTCTGGTTATAGTGGTGGCTTTAGATTTGATCAACTAACGTTTAATGCTGATATTTCTGGTAGTATTGATATTGGTCACTCGGATGATTTATATATCGCTTTTGGCGCAGAATACCGTGAAGAAAACTATGAAATTGTTGCTGGTGAATTAGCTTCATATTCTTGTGGATTAGATGACAGTGCGGCGTTTCCATCGGTAATGGACCCAAATGTATTTGCTGGTTGTGGTTTTCAAGCCTATCCAGGTTTAAGACCTGACGCTGCAGGCAAAGAAGATAGAAATAGTTACGCACTGTATTTAGATATGGAAACTCAACTAACCGATAGCTGGTTATTAGGTACTGCGTTTCGTTATGAAGACTTTTCTGATGCCGGTGATGATTTAGTGGGTAAAGTTTCTACACGTTTTGAAGTCAATGATGATTTGGCACTACGTGGAGCCATTGCTACCGGGTTTAGAGCACCATCATTACAACAAAGCGCTTATACGGCCTTTACCACTAATTTAGGTGATGATGGCACATTGACGCAATCATTTACTGCTACTGCGGGTTCTCCATTTCCATCCGCATTAGGCGTAGATAGTCTTTCTTTAGAAACATCTGAAAGTATTAGTTTTGGTGCCGTGTTAGATATTTCTGATGAAGTCACTTTAACCATAGATGCCTACAATATTAAAATAGAAGACCGTATTAACCTAGCTAGCTTATTATCAGCAGATCAAGTCGCTTTTAATCCAGAAGCTAAAGCTGCGCTAGAAGCAACAGGAGCGGTACAAGCCAACTACTTTTCTAATTCGGTAAATTCTACTACCAAAGGTATCGATTTAATTCTTACCTACAAAACCGAGCTATATGATGGCAATTTTGGTGCTACATTTGCTGGCAATATCAATGAAACTGAAATTGATAGTGTTAATACGCCTGAAGGTATACCTGAAAACATTGCTTTAGATGACTTACAACGTAGTTTTCTTGTCGGTGGGCAACCACAAGAGCGTGCCACTTTTACACTAGACTATGCTAAAAATGATTGGAGCACTTTAGTCAGAGCAAATTATTTTGGTGAAACAGAGATTGATTATTTTGGTAATAATCATATAGACATAGATGCAAGCGTATTTAAACCTACCAGTACGGTAGAGTCAGCGGTACTCATTGATGTGAATGTAAATTACCAAATTAATGATACGTTTAATATTTCATTCAGCGTTAACAACGTGTTTGATGTAACGCCAGATGAATTAGGTAACAACGAAGTATTGAATGCTATTACTAATGGCGCGTTCCAATATCCGGTTAGAGCATTACCTTATGGATTTGACGGCACAACCTATTCAGCGAAATTAAATTTTAGCTTTTAAATCAATCGTCCCAACCTGATTGATATTTTATACCAGGCAGAAGTGTCTGGTATTTTTTTGCTTATATAATAAAAAACAGCGATTAGTAAAACAGGATTACGGATTTTACTAATGCCCATATCCCTCTCATTATCGTACCTATATCCTATGTTTCAAATCTTATTTTTCTGACATATTACCGAATTTATTGATTGTGTTTGTGTTTTTAGTACTTATAATTGTAACTAATGAGAACTCTTTCGTTGTCTTGAACGTTTTTTTTTGTTGCTTTACAAGTTAAAAGGAATTAAATAATAATGAATAATAGTTTCAATGATAATGAAGTGATTTTTGACGATTCAGTTCAATTGGTATCTATTACAGATCTCAATGGAAAAATCACTTACGCTAACGATGAGTTCTGCGTCGTTGCCGGCTATACTATTGAAGAACTCGTCGGACAAAACCATAATATAGTTCGACATCCCTCAATGCCTAAAGCCGCTTTTGCTGATTTATGGAGTAAGCTTAAACAAGAAGATTCTTGGCGGGGTATGGTTAAAAATCGCTGTAAAAATGGCGGTTATTATTGGGTTGACGCATACATAACACCCGTCTATGAAAATGGTAGCATCACAGGTTATCAATCGGTCAGAACATTACCAAGCCAAGAGCAAAAAGAAAAAGCGCAAAAGCTCTATGATGGATTAAATAATAAAAAATCTATTTCTGAATTCCAATCAAACATTAACTTAAAACGAATTATAGCGATGGTTATTGTGACTCTGGCTATTATTGTCAATTGGATATATACCCAGTCAATAGTCCCTTCTATTGTATTGATTATTTGTCTGAGTTTAATCCTTTTAGTATTTTCACAAGAGTTATTTTCTTTTCCAAACTACGTTGCCAAAACTAAAAAACTATTTGATAGTCCATCACGTATTATTTTTTTAGGGAAAGGGGCATTAAATATAATTTCTTATCCGGTAGAATTGTATAAAGCTCGGATCAGAACCATTCTAGGTCGAAGTCGTGATTCAGGCCGAAAATTGCTGAATGTTGCTTCTGAGCTAGAAAATTCTTCAACAGAAATGCTGAAGGGTATAGAGGAAGAGAGTTCACATTTAGCGCAATTTGCAACAGCGATAACCCAAATGAGTGCAACGATTGATGAAGTCAGTTCAAATACAAATCAAACTCATGACAAAGTGTTAGTTGTACAAAATGAATGTCAGAATAATATTCAAGGTATCGCTGATCAAACTAACTTATTGGCATTAAATGCTGCGATTGAAGCAGCAAGAGCTGGTGAGCAGGGACGAGGTTTTGCTGTCGTTGCCGATGAAGTGAGAACGCTAGCCAGCAGAACCCAAGAGGCCACTGTTCACATCCAATCCTCAGTTGTTGGATTGCAAAATACCTTAAAAGAGTGGAGTCAGTTAATGCTTGTTAATAAAGCGAATGCTGAAGAATGTTCAGCTGACAGTTCAAAAATAAAGCAGACAATGGAAGTTATTGTTAACAATGTGAGTGATGTGAGTGATATGACGGCTCAAATTGCCACCGCAGCAGAAGAGCAAAGTGTTGTTGCCAACCAAATAACACGAAGCGTTTATATTATCGATGATATTTCAAAACAAAATTCAATACTGGCAAAAAAAGTACATAACTATGGTGTTGCCGTAAACAAAAGTGCAGAAGATATTGAAAAATTAAGTAGTACTTTTAAATAATAAAAAGCAGTGTTACGTATATTACCCAATGGAGTGGAGATATATTTTATGATCATCGAAAAGAAGCTCTCAGAACTGATGCTAAGGCATTATATTGTCGAAATAAAGCGGCAACAGAAAAATTAAAGTTGGCTTCCCCTCATCACATTTATCTTCTAATGATACTCATATTTTGTCCATCAGCTTAATAGGTTAATGGTTTTCAACAATCGTGATCACTTTCATTTTATTATCATAAAAAAATTTAAATTCTTGAGTGTATAAAATGTGATAAATAAAGTATTCATTAAGACTCAATTTGTGTTGTACAACTAATCGTTGCTTGTAGGTGATAATAATATTATTATCGGATTATTATGGAAGTATCGCATTAGCAAGGAACGTCATGAATTATGAATCAGCGAATGAAAAAACTTATTTGGCATCTGAACAATTAGTCTCTATTACAGATCTCAATGGAAAAATCACTTACGCTAACGATGAGTTCTGTACAGTTGCTGGATATACTCTTGAAGAACTCGTCGGACAAAATCATAATATAGTTCGACACCCTTCAATGCCTAAAGCTGCTTTTGCTGATTTATGGATTAAACTTAAACAAGAAGACTCTTGGCGAGGAATGATTAAAAATCGCTGCAAAAACGGTGATTATTATTGGGTTGACGCTTATGTAACACCTGTCTACAAGAATGATAAAATAACAGGTTATCAGTCTGTTAGAACATTACCAAATCAACAACAAAAAGAAAAAGCACAAGAAATCTATGATAGATTAAATAATGAAAAATCTATTTCTGAATTCCAATCAAATGTTAACTTAAAACGAATTATAGCGATGGGTATTATCACTTTAGCTATTATTGTCAATTGGACATATACCCAATCAATAGTCCCTTCTATCGTATTGCTCATTTGTCTGAGTTTAATTTTTTTAGTCTTTTCACAAGAGCTTATTTCCTTTCCAAATTACGTAGCTAAAACTAAAACACTTTTTGACGGCCCATCACGCATGATTTTTTCAGGAAAAGGGTCATTAAATATAATTTTTTATCCTATAGAATTATATAAAGCTCGGATCAGAGCTATTTTGGGCCGAAGTCGTGATTCAGGCCGTAAATTGGTGACAGTTGCTGCTGATCTAGAAAACTCTTCAACAGAAATGCTAAAGGGTATAGAGGAAGAAAGCTCACATTTAGCGCAATTTTCCACAGCGATAACCCAAATGAGTGCAACGATTGATGAAGTCAGTTCAAATACAAATCAGACCCACGCCAAAGTGTTAGTAATACAAAACGAATGCTAGAATAATATTCAAGTTATCGAAATGAGCCAAAATAAAATTAATTGTTTAGCTAAAGATGTTGATAAAGCGGCCTCAAACGCACTTGAATTGGTAACCGATGTCGCTAAAATTTCTGACATAATGTCAGAAATTCAAGGTATTGCTGATCAAACCAACTTATTGGCATTAAATGCTGCGATTGAAGCAGCAAGAGCTGGTGAGCAGGGACGAGGTTTTGCTGTCGTTGCCGATGAAGTGAGAACGCTAGCCAGCAGAACTCAAGAGGCCACTGTTCACATCCAATCCTCAGTTGTTGGATTGCAAAACACCTTAAAAGAGTGGAGTCAGTTAATGCTTGTTAATAAAGCGAATGCCGAAGATTGCTCAGCTGACAGTTCAAAAATAAAGCAGACAATGGAAGTTATTGTTAACAATGTGAGTGATGTGAGTGATATGACGGCTCAAATTGCCACCGCAGCAGAAGAGCAAAGTGTTGTTGCCAACCAAATAACACGTAGCGTTTATATTATCGATGATATTTCAAAACAAAATTCAATACTGGCCAATCAAGTACATAACTACGGTATTGCCGTAAATAAAAGTGCAGAAGATATTGAAACATTAAGTACTACTTTTAAATAATACTAAACATATGTGTTTATATTACCCAATGGGCTGGAGATACATTCTATGATCATCGAAAAAAAGCTCTCAGAGCTCATTGTTGGTTATTATGTTGTCGAAATAAAACAGCAAACTAAAAAATTAAAGTTAGCTTCTCCTAGTCATATCAATAATACCGATATAATAAATAACCTCAGAAAAAAAGGGGTGAAATCGGTATTGATAGACGATGAAAAGACCATTGTTGTTGAATTAGAAGCAAGACCAAAGATTGTTAATAATTCGCTAGAATTATCTACTAATGCGTTAACGCCCGAAAAACTTCGGATAGCCAAGCAGATTTTTATTGAATCAAAAGTTATTCAGCAGAATGTGTTTAGTAATGCTAAAAATGGCTACGACATAGAATTAGAGCCTATCTTAGAAGTTACCAATAAATCAGTAGATGCTATTTTTAATAACCCTGACTCATTGGCCTGTATTGTAAATATTCGCAAGAAAGATGAATATTTACTGGAGCATTCTATATCGGTATGTATCTATTTATCGATTTTTTCAAGCTATTTAAATATTGATAAGACTACTGCTCACGAGATGTCAGTTGGTGCCTTTTTGCATGATGTTGGTAAAATCATGGTACCTGACAATATATTGAATAAACCCGGTAAACTGACTGAAGACGAGTTTACTATAATGAAAACTCACGCTAATCATTCTGCTGATATTCTTAAGCGCACTACTGGGATCAGTAATTTGAGCTATGGAGTAGCCGCCTTCCACCATGAAAAGGAGGATGGTACAGGTTACTCCTTTCAACTGAAGGCCGATCAACTGAGAAAATACTGTCGAATGATGAAAATTTGTGACATTTTTGATGCCTTAACGGCTAACCGTTGTTACAAAGAAGGTTTTTCTCGTTTCAAGGCTTTTGGCATACTACGTAACTTAGCCAAAGGTGATCGTAATCTTGATAGTGCACTTGTAGAAAGTTTTATTAAAGCAATTGGTGCTTATCCTGTTGGCTCTTTAGTACAGTTAAACTCAAATAAAATAGCTGTAGTAGAGCGAAGAAATAGAGTTGACTCACTTCGACCTGGAGTACGTTCATTTTTCAATTGTGAAAAAAAAGAATACCAAGACTCAGAAGAGATCGACTTATCTGAGAACGAAGATTTTATTGTTAAAGGCATTAAAGCGAGTGATTTTGATCTGGATATGGAGGGAATTATTGAGTTCTTGATCAAGCAAGGCTAATTATCTTGCTTTGGTGATTGTTAATGGTATTCATATTTTTTTACCCGTATAACTCACAAAAAACAACTTTTTATCAAGCTATTTTCTTTATGGTTGACGATAAATATAAATATAAATATAAATATAAAAATAATTCGGTCTACAATCAACTATCTTTTTTATGAAAAATATAGAAAAGATAATTACTGACCTTTAACCTGAACCTAAAAAGGCTAACCATGTTATACAATGATTACTAAGAGTAAGGTCGTTGAGGCAGCATTCGTTAAAGCAGCGTCTTTGCAGAATGCTATTTTCAACAGTAGCCATTTTTCTAGTATTGTCACCGATGATAAAGGGGTCATTCAAATATTTAATGTCGGTGCAGAACGTATGCTGGGCTACAGGGCTACCGATGTCACGAATAAGCTTACACCGGCGGATATTTTTGATTCAGAGGAACTAAGAGCAAAGGCTAAAGCTCTTAGTGTCGAACTTAATATTCCTATTGCTACAGATTTTGAAGCACTGGTTTACAAGGCTAATGGCAGTGTTGAAGATATTTCTGAACTGACCTATATTGGCAAGGATGGTACCCGCTTTCCTAGTGTAGTGTCAGTTACGTCATTGCGTGATTCACAGGGTGTCATTATTGGTTACCTGTTAATTGGTACTAATAATACCGCACGAGAAAAAGCATATAAAGATCACCTGCAACTGGCAGCTAGCGTATTTACTCATGCTTGTGAGGGGATCATGATAACCGATGATACCGCCAAGATAATCGATGTTAACTACGCTTTTACACAGATAACGGGTTATAGCCGTGAAGAGGCTATTGGTCAGAAGCCAAGCTTTCTGCAATCGGGTAAGCAAGCACCTGAATTCTACGCGGATTTGTGGCAAGCGCTTTTAAAGGAAGGCTACTGGTATGGCGAAATATGGAATCGTCATAAAAATGGCGAAGTATATGCGGTTATGAGAACTATCAGTGCTGTACGTGATCAACACGGTGTAACGACCCATTATGTTTCATTAGGTAATGATATCACCGGATTGAAACAGCATCAATCCAAATTAGAGCACATAGCCCATTACGATGTGCTCACTAGTTTACCCAATAGGTCTTTACTTTCTGACCGATTGTCTCAAGCCATGAAGCATTGCAACCGCCATAAGCAATCACTCGCTGTTGTCTTTCTAGATTTAGATGGGTTTAAAGCCGTTAATGATGTCTATGGGCATCATGTGGGTGATAAACTACTTATTGCTTTATCAATTGCTATGAAAGGGGCATTACGTGAAGGTGATACGTTATCTCGTATTGGCGGTGATGAATTTGTGGCAGTATTAACTGATTTCACTGACTTAACTACCATTGAAGATTGTGCGCCAGTATTAGAGCGGTTGTTGCAAGCTGCGTCGAAGCCTGTCACCCTTGGTTCTGTGGTATTAAAGGTATCAGCTAGTATTGGTGTCACCCTTTATCCGCAAAATAATGTGGATGCTGACCTACTGATGCGTCATGCTGATCAAGCCATGTATGTGGCAAAAGAATCGGGTAAGAATCGTTATCATTTATTTGATACGGCTCAAGGTGATGCAGTTAAAGTGCAACAGAAAAGCTTAGATGCTATTCGCAGTGCCTTAGATACTGATCAATTTGTGCTCCATTATCAGCCTAAGGTCAATATGAAGACAGGATCGGTGGTAGGTGTTGAGGCACTTATTCGCTGGCAGCATCCTGAACGCGGGCTATTAAATCCAATTGAGTTCTTACCTGCCATTGAAAATAATCCTATGAGTATTGAAATGGGGGAGTGGGTTATTGATACTGCACTGACACAGATTAGCAAATGGCAAGAAATGGGGCTTAAACACACTCTAAGTATTAGTGTCAACATTGCTGCAGTACAATTGCAGCAACCTGACTTTACTCAGAGGTTAACAAAAATGCTAGCTTGTCATACTGATGTTAATCCAAGGTTTTTAGAATTAGAAGTGCTAGAAACAAGTGCCTTAGATGATGTACATCATGTTTCAACAACTATGACTGACTGTATGGCACTGGGGGTAAGCTTTGCGTTAGATGATTTTGGCACAGGCTATTCGTCACTAACTCACCTTAGAAGATTACCTGCAAACTTAATTAAAATAGATCAGAGTTTTGTGCGAGACATGTTGGATAATACGGATGATTTAGCCATTATTGAAGGCGTGATTGCTTTAGCTAAATCATTTAAACGTAAGGTGATTGCAGAGGGTGTTGAAACTGTTGAACACGGCACCATGTTATTACAATTGGGTTGTGATTTGGCACAAGGTTATGGCATTGCCAGGCCGATGCCTGCCAGTGATATACCCACATGGGTGATTGAGTGGAAGCCCCATGATGCTTGGTTGATATAAATAATAAACAGTTTACTGTTCCGCTTTGCTATATTGTAGCAAACAGTATTTTTCGATTCTTTGGGCGTGATTTTTTTGGAGAGCACATTGGCCACAACATTTGATAGAACACTAGTCATAGGTATATCAGCAACGGCTCTATTTGATTTGTCAGAGGCCGATAAACTATTTAAAAAAGAGTTTGCAAAAGACCCTCATAAAGGGATGGAAAAATATAAAAAATATATGCTGGAAAATGAAGACTTACCTTTAGAGGAGGGAATCGGCTTTCCTTTGATAAAAGCATTACTAAGTTTAAATTTATACCAGAAAAAAGGCGAACACTCATTAGTTGAAGTTGTTGTTATGTCGAGAAATAGCCCTGAAACTGGCATAAGGGTATTAAATGCGATCAGAACACACAATATAAATATTACCCGCTCTGCATTTACCGCAGGAGAATCAAGTGCTGACTACTTAGACGCTTTTGAGGTAGATCTTTTTTTAACGACAAATGAAAGTGATGCCCAAAAAGTTATCGATAGCGGCTCTTGTTCTTCAGCTGTTTTATCAATTCCGCCAACCTATAAATGTGATATACCTGATGGACAAGTACGGATTGCTTTTGACGGTGATGCCGTTATATTTGATGAGACTAGTGAGCTTGTCTATAAAAACGATGGGCTTGATGCATTTCATGCCCATGAAGATATCTCGCAAAATATCCCGTTGAATGAAGGCCCTTTTGCTAAGTTTTTAATTAAGTTAGCTCGATTACAAGAGCAACTGCCTATGAGTATTGAACTATCTCCTGTGCGTATTGCCATTGTGACAGCAAGAAATAGCCCCTCAGAAATGAGAGTGATAAAAACGCTGAGAAGTTGGGGGGTTTATGTAGATGAAGCCTTTTTCTTGGGTGGTGTAGAAAAAAGTAATATTCTAAAGGCATTTAAAGCTCATATATTTTTTGATGATCAAGATGTTCATTTAGAGCATTCGTCTACATTTGTCCCTTGTGGGAAAGTTTTATATAAAACTGATTCGCCACTAAACAAATTAAAAATGAGCAGTAAAATTGAGAAAACTAATAAATCGCCTAAATCTAAAAAGTAGCAGTTTATGTATTACTATTTTAGCTAAATTGTCATTTACCCCTGTGTAGAATGACATTATTGGCGATTTTGTTAGTTAATTCTATTAGCGTATTATTTATGACGCGACAGATATAAAGTTCATCTAGAAAAATCAGGACAAATCTTCGATATTAACGAGGCTTTTTTCTTCAAATATTTTTAAAAAGATATCGACTTCAGGCATTTCTTTTCTAAGATCATCTAGCTTGCTTTTAAGTCTTTGCTTAACATTTTTGAATTCATGGTTTTGAAACTTTATTTCATCACAAGCTTTAAGGTAGGCGGATATAATATCAGCAGCTTTGACTATTTTTTTATATTCTGGTTCAACCTCTTTTTGTACTAAAAGGTGTTTAAAAGCATCTTTAAGTTCATCTGGTAAGGTGTTGAGACATTCAATCTCAGCCATTTCTTCAATCTTTTTAAATTCTTTTGTTAGCACTGGATTATGATATTTTGTCACATGATTTATGTCCTGAAGTTTTGTTTCTGACACTTCATGGTATAAAGCAACCGTAGCAGCTTTGTTTGGATCTATATCGCCATCACAATAAGTGTTTTTAATTATTGCAATTAAATGTGCAATTACGGCTACTTGATGGCTATGCTCAGCAACACTCTCCTTCTTAATTAAATGCATTACAGCCCATCTATCGACTAAGTTCATTCTTAAAATCCAAGCTAAAAAAGTACTTTGCTTCATGTTTTAACCACCTGTAATTATATTGAAAACTATTGTTAAGAAGGTATATTCGTTTAAAATTTACCTTAACATGCAATTATAAAAATAAATATACGGCCTAAATTATTTATCGGGGTTTGCTAATTAAAGTGACTGTTCGATACGAAGTGTTTTGGTGTGAAGTTTTCTAAAAGTAACAGTTAATACCACTAAGTTTTAAATAAATACCAGTCTAAGTCATCAGTCTAGATTTATTTAGGGTTTAGTGGCAATAAAAATAGCGCGTTGCGGAGCAGGGTAGCCTTCAATCGTTTTGCTATTATCATGGGGATCAAGAAAGTCAGAGAGTGATTCTGTGTCAATCCAGTCGGTCTTTCTTTGTTCATCAAGCGCGGTAATATCAGTGTTGACCACGCGAATATCGGTAAAACCACAGCGCTCTAACCACCCACACATTGCTTTAGCGCTCGGTAAAAACCAGACATTGCGCATTTTAGCGTATCGCTCACCGGGAACTAATACGGTATTTTTATCACCGTCAACAATGAGTGTTTCAAGTATTAGCTCACCGCCTTTAACTAATTGTGCTTTTAATTGATAAATAAAATCAATGGGTGAGCGACGATGATATAAAACCCCCATTGCAAATACGCTATCAAACGCATTAAGTTCAGGTAATTGTTCAACGCCTAGTGGTAATAAATTGACCTTGTTGTCATTAATAAAGTGTTGCACAGCGTTAAATTGCATCAAAAATAATTGCGTTGGGTCAATACCCACAACAAATTCTGCTCCTGCACCGCGCATACGCCATAAGTGATAACCACTACCACAACCAATATCAAGTACATACCTGCCAGATAAATCACTGATGTGCGGGGCTAATCTGTCCCATTTGTAATCACTTCGCCACTCTGTGTCTATATGCAATCCATGAATATGATAAGGACCTTTACGCCAAGGTTTGAATTTTTTTAACAAATTCTCTAAGCGCTTATGTTCACCGGCATTAAAGTCTTCTTTGCAGCCAACAGTGACACTATCAACCAAATCAATAGCTGAAGTCTGCGCTGTCTGTGATGTCGGCAGGGCATCTAAGGTTTTTTGCCAATGCTTATATTCACCATGGAGATTGTTTTTATGCCAATAATCAAGTTGTGACGGCAAGGTATTTAACCAATGGCTTAAACGGTTTGTGGCAATTTCTTGATAAAATTTATTAAAATGTGTCATGAGTAATTCATTTTGTTGTTGGTTTATTTTTAACTTGTCGTTATTCGATTGCTCTCGTTCATCCTGAGCTTGTCGAAGGAAGGGCCAACGGAAACGTTCAGAATAATCCGAGGAGGCTATTTTATGGCAATAAAAGAGATAAAGTTAAAGCATTGAAACCAGGGTGATACATGAGTAAAGCCTGCGCTTTTTAGACGGTCGATATGCTGCTCTACTGAGTCTGTACGCATTACGTTTTCTAGTGCGGTGCGTTTTTGCGCAACTTCTAATTCGCTATAACCATTAGCGCGTTTAAAATCATGATGTAAATTGATTAACTGTTCATCAATAACAGAATCACCATGGGATATTTTTTCTGAAATAACTAATAAGCCGCCCTCATTAATACCCGCTGCAATACTATTGATTAAACCCTGTCGCTCTGTTTTATCAATAAACTGTAAGGTAAAATTAAGAACCACCATAGACGCATTTTCAATGTTAATATCTTGAATGTTCGCTTCAACAACATCAACCGGCGTGGTACCTCTAAAAGCATTGATATGCATTTTGCAGCGTTCAACCATTGCTGATGAATTATCAACAGAAATAATCTGACACTCCTTAGCGTTTATACCTTTACGCATAGCTAAGGTTGCCGCGCCTAATGAACAACCCAAATCATAAACACTGGTATTGTCTTGTACAAATTGTTGGCTAAGCCGACCAATGGTGTCAATAATAGTCGCGTAACCAGGCACTGAACGACTGATCATATCGGGAAAAACTTCCACTACTTGTGCATCAAAAGCAAAATCGTTTACTTGGGCTTGGGGATTAGAGTAAATTAAATCGGTATCAGGAGTGTGCATGGTAATTAATCATTTATATATTATTGCTTAGCTAAGATACCGCATTTTAACTGATATTGATTCGATATAAAAACAAATAAATAACAACAATTTTTAGAGATACGTTGTTAACGTTTTTTTATAAATTATTCTTTGTTTGTTGCTCCTTTATTATTACTCGTCTTAACGGGGTGACTTTACTCATCTTTGCTTTATAATATCGGCATTTATCGCTAGCTAAAGTCAATTGAGCTAGCGTCTATTTCTAATTCTCAAAGTAGCAAGGCAAAAAATACATGCGTAGTCTTTATTGTGGTGAAGTTAACGAATCTCATATTGGTCAAGAAGTCACTCTGTGTGGCTGGGTTAATCGTCGTCGTGATTTAGGTGCGGTCATCTTTCTTGATTTACGTGACCGAGAAGGGTTAGTTCAAGTTGTTTATGATCCAGACCTTCCTGAAGTCATTGCTGTTGCCAACACCTTACGTAATGAATTTTGTGTTCAACTAAAAGGCATAGTACGCGCTCGTCCCGAAGGTCAAGTGAATAAAAAGATGAAAACTGGTGACATTGAAATACTAGGTCTTGAACTGACTATTTTAAATAAATCAGCACCTTTACCACTTGATTCAAACCAAGTAAATTCAGAAGAGCAGCGTTTAAAATATCGCTATCTTGATTTGCGCCGTGTTGAAATGACTGAACGACTGCGTTTTCGCGCTAAAGTTACTTCAAAAGTACGTAGTTCATTAGAAGCATTAGGGTTTTTAGATATTGAAACGCCTATGCTTACTGCCGCAACTCCAGAAGGTGCTCGTGATTATTTAGTACCTAGTCGTACGCACAAAGGCAAGTTCTTTGCTTTGCCGCAATCGCCACAGTTATTTAAACAATTACTAATGATGTCAGGTATGGAACGTTATTATCAAATTGTTAAATGTTTTCGTGATGAAGATTTACGTGCAGACAGACAACCAGAATTTACTCAAATAGATATTGAAACTTCATTTATGAGTAGCACACAAGTTATGGATGTTAGTGAAACCATGATTAGAGAGCTATTTAAAGAAATGCTTGATGTTGATCTGGAAAAATTTCCGTCTATGCCATTTAGCGAAGCAATGCGACGTTTTGGCTCAGACAAACCTGACTTACGTAATCCGTTAGAATTGGTTGATGTCGCTGATATATTGAAAGATGTAGAGTTTAAAGTGTTTTCTGGCCCAGCCAACGATGAAAATGGCCGTGTGGCTGTTATTTGTGCACCAGGTGGCGCAGCTAAGTTTTCAAGAAAAGGCATTGATGATCTGACTAAATTTGTTGGTATCTATGGCGCTAAAGGTATGCCATGGATGAAGGTTAACGATATTGATGCCGCGTTAGCCACAGGGCTTGAAGGGTTACAATCACCTATTTTGAAATTCTTATCAGCAGATGCGGCCAAAGCGTTACTTGAACGCACTAATGCTAAAACCGGTGATGTTATATTCTTCGGCGCAGACACTTATAACGTAGTAACTGAATCTCTTGGTGCGCTTCGTCTTAAATTAGGTGAAGACTTAGATTTACTGGAAGGGGATTGGAAACCATTATGGGTTGTTGATTTCCCAATGTTTGAAGAAATCGATGGCCACATGCATGCACTTCATCATCCATTTACTGCACCCACTAATTTAACACCAGAACAACTTGAAGCTGATCCGTTAGGCGCCTTGTCTGATGCTTATGACATGGTTCTTAATGGCTGTGAATTAGGGGGTGGCTCTGTACGTATTCATAACCAAGATATGCAGTCTGCCGCGTTTAGAATTTTAGGTATAGGTGAAGAAGAAGCACAAGAGAAATTTGGTTTCTTACTTGAGGCCCTACAATACGGTGCGCCGCCACATGCAGGTTTAGCTTTTGGTCTTGATCGCTTAGTAATGTTAATGACTGGTGCTAGCTCTATTCGTGAAGTAATGGCATTTCCTAAAACGAATACAGCAGCCTGTCCATTAACTAATGCACCAGGTAATGCTAACGCGGCTCAGTTAGCTGAGCTAGGTGTGGCTATTATTAAAGAAGAAAAAGCTCCGAAGTAAAAAACTTCGCCACGCTTCCTTTGACCCTTCACAAGCTTCCTTCGACAGGCTCAGGATAAACGGTATGTATAGTTTTCCGTTCTCCCTGAGCTCGTCGAAGGGTCGAAAAAGGTTATCACTAAAATGTCTATTATTTTAGGTATTGATCCCGGGTCACGCTTCACCGGCTACGGGGTTATTAAAAAAGAAGGTCGCACTTTTACCTACCTTGGTAGTGGCTGTATTAAAGCACTCAGTCAGGGTGACGATCTTGCTTCGCGCTTACAAACTATTTTTGCGGGTGTCTCTGAAATCATTCTCCAATTTAAACCTGATATGTTTGCCATTGAACAAGTGTTTATGGCAAAAAATCCAGACTCTGCGTTAAAGTTAGGGCAAGCTAGAGGTGCAGCAATTGTGGCCGCCACTAACAGTGGTTTAACAATAGCTGAATATTCGGCCAGACAAATTAAACAAGCCGTTGTTGGTACTGGTGGCGCAGATAAAAGCCAAGTTCAACATATGGTAAAAACCATTCTTAAATTAGCGGGTACACCGCAAGCCGATGCAGCTGATGCGCTTGCTGTAGCTTTATGCCATGGGCATAGTCATGAAAGTCTGGCAAAACTTGCTGGACAAGCTAGTAAGGTTGTCAGAGGACGATTAAGATAATTGAATTTTGAGTACCTGTCATTTAAAACCAACTTTACTGTATAAATATATAGTGTTATGCTTTTGTTCTCTTAATCATTACCTTTAGGTTATTAACTGTGATCGGTCGTTTATCGGGTACTATTGCTGAAAAATCCCCTCCTGAAATCCTTATTGAATGTGCTGGCGTTGGTTACGAAGTAACTATGCCAATGACGAGCATTTATGCATTGCCTGAATTAAATGAGTCAGCTGTTATTTATACTCATTTTGTTGTGCGCGAAGATGCCCAGTTATTGTATGGCTTTGCTAATAAAACGGAACGTAAATTATTTCGTTTATTAATTAAAGTTAATGGCGTGGGTCCCAAGTTAGCCTTAGCGGTATTATCCGCTATGTCAGCCGATCAATTTGTTAGTTGTGTTAGACATGACGATCTTTCGGGTATTGTAAAAATACCTGGTGTAGGTAAAAAAACAGCAGAGCGTTTATTAATTGAAATGCGAGACCGGTTAAAAGATTGGCAAATGTCATCAACGCCAGCAACTGACGCTATGCCGGTGCAGTTAAGTACCGAACAAACATTTGTAAATACCTTGAATGATAGCGCCTATAATAATAAAGGTGATGCGACTAACGCTTTAATATCATTAGGTTATAAACAGGTTCAAGCAGATAAAGCGGTTAAACTTGTTTATACGGATGGTATGTCGAGCGAAAATATTATTCGTCATGCCTTAAAGTCAATGCTATAAAATCAATATTAGAACGTTATTTATAGAAAATAACGTTATAGAAAAATGAATAACAAGTACAAGTTTAACGGTCAACTTGTTTTATAAAATAGGAATGAAAATGATAGAAGCGGATCGCTTAATTGAGCCAGTTGCCAGCATTGAAGATATCGGAGTTGATCGCGCTATTCGCCCTAAAATGCTCAGTGACTATACCGGCCAAGCCCATGTTAAAGCACAAATGGAAATTTTTATTCCTGCAGCAAAAAAACGTGGCGAACCACTTGATCACCTACTTATTTTTGGCCCTCCGGGTCTAGGAAAAACGACTTTAGCCAATATTGTCGCCAATGAAATGGGCGTTAGTATTCGAACAACCTCTGGCCCAGTACTTGAAAAAGCAGGTGATCTAGCGGCATTGTTAACTAATTTAGAAGAAAACGATATTTTATTTATTGATGAAATTCATCGTTTAAGCCCTGTTGTGGAAGAGATATTGTATCCGGCAATGGAAGATTATCAATTAGATATTATGATTGGTGAAGGACCTGCTGCTCGCTCGATAAAGCTAGACTTGCCCCCTTTTACGTTAATTGGCGCCACAACACGTGCCGGGGCATTAACCTCACCACTACGTGACCGATTTGGCATAGTACAACGGCTAGAATTTTATAATGTGGAAGATTTAACGACAATCGTGAAACGGTCGGCGCATTTTTTAAATTTAAGTCTTGATGAAGAAGGCGCTTTTGAAGTGGCTAAACGTGCACGTGGAACACCACGTATAGCCAATAGATTATTACGACGAGTGCGAGATTATGCGGATATAAAAACCCATGGTTTGGTGAACAAAGAAACAGCGGCTGCCGCACTTGATATGCTAGAAGTAGACCATGAAGGCTTTGACATTATGGATAGAAAATTATTGCATGCCATTATTGATAAATTTATGGGAGGGCCGGTAGGGCTTGATAATGTTGCTGCTGCTATAGGAGAAGAGCGAGAAACGATTGAAGATGTGCTTGAACCTTTTCTAATTCAGCAGGGTTTTCTTCAACGCACACCTCGAGGACGTATCGCTACAGATAGAGCCTATGAACACTTTTCAATTATTAGACCAGAACAGTAAGTGATTTAATGATTAAGAACTAAATAGAATAAATAAATCAGTAACAGTATCATTGAAAATTTCAGATAATAATTAAATTAATTATTATCTTTTTACCCTTTTTTTCCATGCTTTTATCGCACTGTAACGCCATAAACCTTGAATACTGAAGTAGCCAAGTATGGCAAAAAATACCGCCAATACCCCACAGCCTAATAAAAATGCAGGCCCAATGGTTGATATACTGTCAACTACCCATTGCCAACTCGCTTCAAAGTGAAACTTTTGTGCCTTTGTACCTAATATCCATGAGCCCACAATATAGCAAGCATAAAATATAACAGGCATGGTTAATGGATTTGTTACCCACACAAGAGCGATTGAAATTGGCAGGTTAGAATGGACTAAAATAGCTATACCAGCAGCCAACACCATTTGAAATGGAACGGGAATAAAGGCAAAAAACAAACCAACTGCAAAAGCTTTCGCAACCGAATGACGATTCATATGCCATAAGTGGGGATTGTGTAATAGGTCGCCAAAAATTTTTAAATGTTTATTGTCTTTAATACTTTGGCTGTCTGGCATAAAGCGCTTAATTAGTTTTTTTGGCATATACTTACTATTATCTTTAAACTTTTTATTCAAACTAACGCTTAAACATTATAGGAAATATTTCGTTCGCTATGGATTGGTGGCTAGCTAGTTTTTTTCTGGGTTCTCTATTGTCACTATTTTTACCAATAGTGCCAGAACTTTCTGTGCTATTTTTACTTATTTTACTTTCAATCACACTTTTTTATTACAAACCTCTGCGTTTGAGCTCAGGCTTATTTTTTGGCGCTACCTGGATGCTATGTAATGCGTTCAATTATCAAAGCCTTTGGCAAGAAAATAATCTAAATTCACTGGAACTCGCATCAGCACCTCAATGGGTTCAAGGTAAGGTAACTAATTTACAATCTTCGGTAGATTCTATTCAAATTAAGCGTAATAAACAACCGCTTCGCTTTAATTTAAATATTACTCATATTAATTCAATAAAATTAAACACAATAATAAAAATTCGATTAAGTTGGAAAAATGCTAGCTTTGCAGTGCAGCAAGGGCAAGTTGTTACATTAAAAGTAAAATTTAAGCCAGCACATGGCTTGGCTAATGTCGGTGGGTTTAATTATCAAACATGGCTCAGAAGTAAGCGTATTCTTGCAACAGGTTATGTTCTTAATGATAACAATAATAACGTTTTAAAAACACAAAACTCATTACGACAACAGCTTTTCAATAGCTACAAAGGCTTATTACCTGAGCATGATCTATCACCTTTATTACTTGCATTAGGCTTTGGTTCTCGCGGTGACTTAAATCAACAATTATGGCAAGTTTTACAAGCAACAGGTACAGGACACCTTATTGCTATTTCAGGCTTACATATTGGCTTAGTAGCGACAGGCAGTTACTTTTTTATTATGTTGTGTATTCGTTTATTACCTTTAAGTTATTGCAATAATTTACGTTTATTTCAAACAATTAATATTCGCTATCTTGTTATCGGGATAAGTTTGGCTGTTGGAATAATCTATGGTTATTTAGCTGGTTTTTCTTTGCCGACAATACGGGCTTTACTGATGCTTAGTATTTATTGGCTTTCACGGGTATTAAGTCTACATATTTCAATAAAACGTTGGCTGTTATTAACACTGTTTTTATTAACACTCATGACGCCTTTTAGCTTATTTACCGCCAGTTTTTGGTTATCTGTTTATGCCGTTACTATTATTTTTCTTACGTTATGGCGCTTTAAAAATGTGCTCAATGGTGGCAACACTGTTTGGCGTTTTATTAAAGGGTTATTGGTTATTCAATTAAGTTTAACGCTGATGCTGTTACCAATTAGCGCAGTATTTTTTCAGCAAGTTTCTTTAGTCGCGTTGTTGGCTAATTTGCTTGCGGTGCCTTGGATGAGTTTTTTTAGTATTCCTTTGTGCTTGTTATCAGTGTTGGTGATGCCTTTATCTGAATCACTATCGCAGTTTTTGATGGTGTGTTGTCTCGATAGTCTGCAAGTGCTGTGGCATTACTTAACTTATTTGTCACAGCAAACATGGGCAGTGGTAAAACTGTCAAGTGTGGATATTAAATTGTTGGTATTACTTGGGCTCATAAGTGTTTTCTATTTGTTTTTTAAGCTGCCGGCCACGAACAGTGATTTTATTCATGAACAGAAAAATAATCAGAAAAGACAGGTAAAAAGAATTTTTTTGGCGATCAGTTTTAGTGCTTTGCTATTTTTTGTTTTAAATACCGAGAGCTTCAATATCAATACAGTAGAGAACGCTAATGATACGCCATGGCAACTAATCGTTTTTGATGTCGGACAAGGTTTATCTTTATTGATTCAACGAGATTCGAAAACTATTTTATATGATACTGGCGCTGCCTATCCAAGCGGATTTAATATGGCTAATGCCGTGATTTTACCTTACTTACAACATATTGGTGTCGCGCAATTAGATAAAATGATAATTAGCCACAGTGATAATGATCATGCCGGCGGTTTAGCAGAAATACAAGAATCTATTGTTGTCAATGAGTTGATTTATAATGGTAAAAAAACACCCAAAAATGCGGTTTGTTTGCAAGGGAAGTCGTTTATTTGGCAAAGCCTTCACTTTAAAATGCTGTGGCCTAAGGACATTGTTAGCAAAGAAAACGATGATTCTTGTGTATTATTAATTTCTGATGGCAAGCGAAGCGTATTATTAACGGGGGATATTTCAAAAAAAGTTGAAGCCGCATTACTACAACAATATCCCAAACTCAGTGCTGATATTCTAATTGTGCCACATCACGGCTCTAAAACTTCCTCAAGCGATTTGTTTATTACGACGTTGAAACCCTCCGTGGCTGTTGTGAGTGCAGGTTATTTAAATCGTTGGCATATGCCGGTTACTGAAGTAGTTCAACGATATCAGCAGCACCATATTAAACTACTGACTACTGCAAAATCGGGCCAAATTATATTTACTATGTCGGAGCAAGACATCACTCAGCGATCTTATTACCGTGATTTGTGGCCCTTTTGGTTTGCTCATTAGTGTTTATAAGAATCTTACGATGAGAAAAGTTTGGTTGTTGACAGAAATCACGTTAAAATTAGATTATTGTGAACACATCATACGAAAATGAGAAATATTAGCCAATGGCAATACCTTCACCACAGCAGGAATTAAGTACTGACTTATCCGCTACCACATGGCAAAACTTCAAACGACTTCTTTCTTATGCTAAACCCTACAAACTCGGTTTTGTTGCCGCTATTGTTGGTATGTTGGGCTATGCCGCCATTGATGTTTATTTTTTATCAAAATTACAACCGCTTATTGATGATGGTTTAGCCGGCGCTAATCCTGATTTTATGAAATGGGCGCCAGTATTTGTGGTTGTGGCGTTCTTTTGTCGGGGAATATTTCATTTTGTCGCTAATTATTGTTTAGCTTGGGTAGGTAATCATGTCGTTACTGACCTAAAACAAAATTTATTTGAACATATTATGGCAATGCCAGTTTCTTTCCATGATAAAGAATCAACAGGTGGGCTGATTTCTAAACTGACTTTTGATACTGAACAGGTATTAAACTCAGTCAGTAAATCAATTTTAGTGATTGTTCAACAGAGTGCTTTTGTTATTGGTTTAATTGGCTTGATGTTTTTTATTAGCTGGCAATTATCAGTCATTTTTTTACTGGTTACGCCATTAATTGCCATTATCGTTACCATTGTTTCAAAGCGTTTTCGTAAGGTCAGTAAAAGCATTCAGGGGGCAATGGGTGAAGTTACAACGGCAGCCGAACAAACGTTTAATGGCCATAAAGTTGTGGTTACTTTCGGTGGGCAGAGTCGAGAATTTTCGCGCTTTGCACAAATCAATAAACATAACCGCCATCAACGGATGAAATTAACCGCTGCCAAAGCGGCTAGCGTACCTGTTATTCAAATTATCGCTTCATTTGCCTTAGCATTTGTCTTCTATGCGGTTAACTCTGATAGTTTACGAGAGAGTATTTCTGCGGGTAGTTTTGTCAGTGTTATCACCTACATGACCATGTTATTAAGACCTTTAAAAATGCTAACCAATGTCAATAGTGAGTTTCAAAAAGGTATGGCTGCCTGTGTTAGTATTTTTGCGGTATTAGATCAAAAAACAGAAAACGATCAGGGCACGCGTGTTTTTGAAAAAGCACAAGGGAACATTGCCTTTAAAAATGTTGATTTTTCTTATGGGGTTGTGAGCGATAAAGCAGGAGATACAAAGTGGGCTTTAAAAGATGTTTCGTTTGAATTAAATCCGGGACAAACCCTTGCCCTCGTAGGACGCTCGGGTAGCGGTAAATCAACAGCCAGTGCTTTGTTGTTACGTTTTTATGATGCTAACCGTGGTGAAATATTAATTGATAACGTTAATATTGAACAATATCAATTAAAAAGTTTACGCCATCAATTTGCTTATGTTTCCCAGCAAGTGGTGTTATTCAACGATACGCTAGCTAACAATATTGCCTACGGTAAACCAGAGGCTAGTCGAGAAGAAATCATTGCCGCGGCAATGAGTGCTCATGTGATGGAATTTGCCGAGCAAATGGAATACGGGCTTGATACTAACCTTGGGGAAAATGGTGCTTTACTTTCTGGCGGACAAAGACAACGGGTCGCGATAGCGCGAGCGTTACTATGTGATGCGCCGTTTTTAATTTTAGATGAAGCGACCAGTGCCTTAGATACTGAATCTGAACGTCATATTCAAGATGCGTTGCAAACCTTACAAAAAAATAGAACCTCTATTGTTATCGCGCACCGTTTATCAACCATTGAGAATGCCGATAAAATTATTGTAATGGAGCAAGGTGAAATTATTGAGCAAGGGGATCATCAGTCATTACTTGCTAAAAAAGGGGCTTATGCTCAGTTACATAACTTTCAATTTCAATCATAGTTTGTTATCTATTACTGATGTTGGTATTGATGTTGAAATTTGAAGTAAGTCACTTTATTAACGAGCAGTTATTATGCGATTAATTGAAAAAGTTTGGTTTGATAACCACAATGCAAAATGGTGGTTAGTGCCTTTATTACTGCCATTAACTGCATTGTTTTTTATACTGAGTTCAATTCGACGGTTTGCTTTTTCTCTTGGGTTATTTAAGTCTTATTCAGTGAGTAAACCCGTTATTGTTGTGGGTAATATTGGCGTTGGTGGTAATGGTAAAACGCCTGTAGTGATCCATTTAGTTGAACTAGCTAAAACACTTGGCCTTAAACCGGGCGTTATTTCACGTGGTTATGGCGGCAAAGCTGACGTTTATCCTTATTCATTATCCACGTTGAGCACTACAGAGCAAGCAGGTGATGAACCCATTCTTATTTTCAAGCGTTGCCATGTTCCCGTTGTGGTGGGTAGTGATAGAGTGGCTAATGCTCAAAAGCTAATTGAGTTAGGCTGTGATGTTATTATCAGTGATGACGGCTTACAGCATTATCGTTTACAGCGTGATTTAGAAATCATTGTCGTTGATGGCAAGCGTCTTTTTGGTAATGGACTACTATTACCAGCAGGCCCTTTACGAGAAGGATCGTGGCGATTGAATAATGCAGATATTGTTATTTTTAACGGCGAAGGTAAGGCGAGAGAGGAGGGTTGTCAGATAAGAGATAAATCCTCATTAATGAGCTTAGTTGCCACTAAATTATGTCATATGCAAACAGGTAAAGAGGTTAGTCTAACTGACTTTTTAGCGAATAATACTAAGGTAAATGCTATTGCCGGTATTGGCTCACCGCAACGTTTTTTTGATACCTTACAGCAGTTAGGTTTCAATTTAGGTAAGCAAAAAGGTTTTATTGATCATAAAAATTTCACGCTTGATGATTTTAATCAATTTAAAGATGATTTACCGCTATTCATGACTGAGAAGGATGCGGTAAAATGTCAGGAATTCGCTAAAGATAGCTGGTGGTATTTACCGGTTGATGCACAGTTTTCAGAGCAAGATGAACAAGTATTGATACAACATATTAAGCAGTTAGTCTGATAAATAACAAGATATAAATAAGACAAAAAATTCAAATAAAACTCAAATAAAACTCAAATATAACAAGAGAATAAAATAATGGCCTTCGATACAAAATTAATGGAAATACTGGCTTGTCCTGTGTGTAAAGGTAAGCTTGATTACGATAAAGCCCAGCAAGAGCTTATTTGTAAATTTGATAAATTAGCTTATGCAATCGATAGAGATATTCCGGTGCTGCTAGAAAATGAAGCCCGACACATTCCTTTTGATAATGAAACCGCTGAACAGGAATCATAAAAATATGACAGATGCTACTTTGGCGAATGCTACTCTGACCAATACGGATACTTCTTTTGTTGTTGTTATTCCTGCTCGATATCAATCATCTCGTTTACCGGGAAAGGTCTTAGCGGATATTGGCGGCAAGCCTATGATCCAATGGGTTGTTGAAAAAGCGCAACTTAGCGGTGCGAGTAAGGTCATTGTCGCAACCGATAATGATGAAGTGGAACAAGTAGTCAAGGCCTTTGGTGGTGAAGTGTGTAAAACACGTGCAGATCATCAATCAGGTACTGAACGTTTAGCTGAAGTGATGGAGCAATATCAGTTTAGTGATGATGAAATTATTGTTAATGTTCAAGGGGATGAGCCTTTTATCCCACCTGAGAATATCGCGCAAGTGGCCAACAACTTAGCACATCAACATGATGACGCGACCGATGAAACCCCTCATGATATTGTTAATCGAGGAGGTAAAATTTCTCGTATGTCGACTTTAGCAATTAATATCGATTCAGTTGAAGAAGCGTTTAACGCTAACGCGGTAAAAGTGATAACTGATAAAGATGGTTATGCGCTTTACTTTAGCCGAGCGACAATTCCCTATGATCGTAATCGTTTCCTTAATAACGAACAGATAGGTAATATAGGTGAGTTTTATTTACGCCATGTCGGTATATATGCTTATCGCGCAGGTTTTATTAAAGATTATGTTAACTGGCCAACGAGCCAATTAGAGCAAGTTGAAGCGCTTGAACAACTGAGAGTACTTTATCAGGGGGAGAACATCCATGTTGCTGTAGCAAAAGTTAATGTGCCCGTTGAAGGCGTTGATACACCGGAAGACTTAGCAAAAGCAAGAGCTTACGCAGCGATTTTGTAAGTCTAATGTTTAAGTATTAGTTGTCAGTATTAGCTGCTCATTTACCTATAAACGTGATGAATTGGCTAATTCCTCGCGCGTATTTTGTAAAAAAGCAGCGCTAAAAGCCACTAAAGAATGCACTGAACTTGGCAGTTGGTCAATGTCGATAGCATCGATTAAATTTTTCACTTCTAACCCCAGTTCAGTATCGCCTTCAATTTTTAAACGGCGCTGAAAAAACAACGTATCGGGATCTTGTTTGCGCCCAGCAATCAATATTAAATCATCACCGGTGGCACTAAAGCTAACATCTTCAATTATATCGCTTGATTTCAATTCACTCATCGATGCCATTACCAGCTTGTCTTGATCAAAGCTTAACCACCAATCTAGCTCTAAATCGATAATGGAAATTTTTAACCATTTATCTTGTAAAAACTCAAAGTCTCCGTCTTCAATGGCCTCTTGAAAAACAGAGGTTAATGCGGGTAATAACAATGCTTTTTGTGCCGAAAAGGGTAGTAATTGCAGACTAGGACGTAATAGTTTAGGCATTACGTCTATCATGCGAGCACGTAATTTTAGCGGAAGTCTTGCTATCATTTTCTTGTCATTGGAAATTAAGTTATCTGGTATTAAGTTAACGGCGGCTTGAGGTAATGAGGATAATTTGAACACGTTTGTAGCACCTAGAGTTGACTTATACCAAATGAAATAATTCTCGCTGAATAATAAATTCATTACTTAAATTGGTATTATATGAATCAATATTTTCACAGTTTACCAGTCGATTAATAAATTTTGCTGCCCTAGATCAAGTTTTCTTTAATACATATCAATAAAGCCCGATAGATAAACCCATAGACTACCGAGCAAGTTTTTCAGCTTGTACTTGTATACGTAATTTAAATTGGAGTTTTTTGTGGAACTATTGTGTCCGGCAGGTAATTTACCTGCCTTGAAAACCGCCATAGATAATGGTGCAGATGCGGTTTATATTGGTTTAAAAGACGATACCAATGCGCGCCATTTTGCTGGCCTTAATTTTAATGATGGTAAGTTAGCCAAAGCTGCTGACTATGTGCATGAACGAGGTAAGAAATTACATGTTGCCATTAATACTTTTGCCCACGCTAGTGGAGAAGAACGTTGGAAAAAAGCCGTGGATAATGCGGTAGCTATGGGTACTGATGCCCTAATTATAGCCGATTTAGGCGTGCTTGATTATGCGGCAAATAAATACCCTGATATTGAACGACATGTGTCGGTGCAAGCATCAACCACCAATTTAGAAGCGATAAAATTTTTCCACAATAATTTTGAGGTAAACCGCGTTGTGCTACCACGAGTGTTGTCAGTGCAACAAGTGAGACAATTAGCCAAAACGAGCCCTGTACCACTAGAAGTCTTTGCTTTTGGCAGTTTATGCATCATGGCAGAAGGGCGTTGTTACTTATCTTCTTATATGACAGGTGAATCACCGAATACCGTAGGCGCATGTTCTCCCGCTAAATATGTCCGTTGGCAAGAAACTGAACAAGGGCTAGAGTCACGTTTAAATAATGTGCTGATAGACAGATATCAAAAAGATGAAAATGCCGGTTATCCAACTTTGTGTAAAGGGCGTTTTGACGTTGATGGTGATGTTTATCATGCCCTCGAAGAGCCAACGAGTTTAAATACCTTAGAGCTAATCCCAGATCTCATGGCCATGGGTATTGTGTCAGTTAAAATTGAAGGTCGCCAACGTAGTCCCGCCTATGTTGAGCAGGTCGCTAAAACATGGCGTATGGCACTCGATCGGTGCAAGAAAGATCCAGACAACTTCCACGTTGATGGTGCTTGGATGCAGACCTTAGCTAATTTATCTGAAGGCTCACAGACCACATTGGGTGCATATCACCGCAAATGGCAATAATCGTCTTTCATCTTGTCGTTGTATTGCCCAATTTATACGTCAGAAGTACTCATTGACTCGCGTCAACTCCGTGCTTCTTCCTTTTAATTGAGCCATACATCTTAAAGCTGAATGACGATCTAGTTAGCGATAACTTTTAAAATGTAGGAAATATATGAAATTCTCTCTTGGGCCTAATTTGTTTTTTTGGCCAAAAACGGATGTTGAACAATTTTATCAACAAGCGAAAAACTCTAGCGCCGATATTATTTATCTGGGTGAAACGGTCTGTTCAAAGCGTCGAGAACTCCGCGCTAAAGATTGGTTAGGCTTAGGTCGTGAATTGGCCCGTGACACCAACAAACAAATAGTTATTTCCACGATGACCTTACTTGAGTCTCCTGCTGAAATTGTCACCTTAAAAAGACTCTGTGATAATGGTGATTTATTAGTAGAAGCCAATGATTTAAGCGCTGTACAAATTATGCATGACTTAAAAATGCCCTTTGTCGCAGGTCCAGCGATTAACTGTTATAACGTATCCACATTAAAAGTACTGCTCAAACAAGGAATGATGCGCTGGTTAATGCCAGTGGAGCTGTCGGGTGATTGGTTAAAAACCATGTTAACCCAAGCGGTTGACGAAAATATTCGTGAACAATTTGAATGTGAAGTATTTTCATGGGGGTATTTGCCCCTTGCTTATTCAGCTCGTTGCTTTACTGCACGCTCAGAAAATAGACCCAAAGATGATTGTCAGTACTGCTGTATTAACTATCCGCAGGGTCGAAAAATGAATTCGCGCGAAGGAGAACAAGTTTTTGTGCTAAATGGCATTCAAACTATGTCTGCTTACCAGTATAATCTAATTAACGAAGTCACTCAGCTTAACGATATAGGTGTTGATATTGTACGTATCAGTGCCGATAGTGAACAGGCCTTTACCCAACTAGACAAATTTAAAGCGCAATTATTAACGCCCCAAACCTATCCTTTAGAGACAGATAAAGAATGTAATGGTTTTTGGCATCAAATTGCTGGTATGTCGGTTGCGTAAAGCTGTTAAAATAATGCGATGAGTGACGATTAATATTAATACAGGTTAGAGAAAATTATGTTTACCTTAGATTTAAACCAAATGAGCCAAAATGAATTCTTAGCAAAATATTGGCAAAAGAAGCCTGTTGTCATTAAACAAGGATTTAAAAACTTTGTCGATCCCATATTGCCTGACGAATTAGCAGGTCTAGCGATGGAAGAGGAGGTGGAGTCACGTTTGGTCTATAAAAAGGGCGAAAAATGGCAAGCTGAATTTGGCCCATTTGAACAATATGAGCACCTTGGCGATAAAGATTGGTCATTAGTGGTACAAGCCTTAGATAATTTTAGCGAAGAAGCGGCAGAGCTCATTGAGCCTTTTCGGTTTCTTCCTCACTGGCGTTTAGATGACTTAATGGCAAGTTTTGCCACTGCGGGTGGAAGTGTTGGCCCTCATGTTGATAATTATGACGTATTTATTTGTCAAGGCTCAGGCAAGCGTCATTGGCGTGTTGGTGATAATACCAAGCAGAATGAAGTGATTGCCCATGAGGCGTTGTTGCATGTTGAAGCGTTTGAAGCGATTATTGATGTTGAATTAGAGCCGGGAGATATTATTTATATTCCCCCTGGCTTTCCCCATGAAGGTATTGCATTAGAGCCATCGATGAGCTTTTCTGTTGGTTTTCGCGCTAATTCTACCGTGAGCTTATTAAGCGCATTGGCCGATCACCTGATTGATAATGAATTAGGAACAGAGTTACTTGAAGATGCTGATCGTCAAGCGATTACTCACAGCGGTGAAATTACCAATAATGATTACGATAGTATTAAAAATCAGTTAAATAACTTACTTGAAAATGAGCAAGTGTTTAAAAGCTTTGTCGGTAAATTTTTAACCAATGCCAAACATGAATTAGACTTAATGCCCAGTGAAGAACCGTTTGAGCGTGATGAAGTGTCACAGTTACTTACTATTCACAGTATTAAGCGTTTAGGGGGTCTTAGAGCTTTTTATTTTGAAGATACAGTTAACGACGGTGTTTTTTATATCAACGGTGAGCAAAAGGGTTTTTCTAGCGAGATTGCTCCGGTAATTAAATTATTATGTGATCAATCCATTGTTACCACTGTTGAGTTAGCACCCTGGCATGACAATGAACAGTTCATTTCGTTAATGTGTGAACTACTCGATCAAGGCTTTTGGTTTTGGGTTGAGGCAAGTGAATAACTGATGCGCTTAGATAAATTTATTTGTAAAAGTACTGAATTAACACGAAGTGAAGCAAAAAAGTTACTTAAAAGTGGTGAAGTTCGTGTTAATGGTGATATTGCAAAAGATCCCTCTATGCAAGTACATGAAAATAATAACATTGAAATTGATGGTCAAACGTTAACCGCCCGTGGCTCACGTTATTTTATGTTGCACAAAGTAGCCGATACTATTTGCTCTAATGTTGACGAAGGCTATCCATCGGTATTAAATTTTCTTGATGTTGATAAAGCGTTTGATTTACACATAGCAGGGCGATTGGACGCGGATACTACCGGCTTAGTGTTAATTACGGATGATGGCCGTTGGTCGCATAATGTTATTTCACCGAAAAAAGAGTGCCAAAAAGTCTATCGAGTATGGCTTAGAACGCCAATCACGGTTGAAAAGTCAGTTGCACTTATTGAGCAGTTTTCTCAAGGCATACAATTACAAGGTGAGTCGTCTTTAACTAAACCGGCTATTTTAACCTTGGTGACAGATACTGACGTTGACAATGAAGTATTGTTAACAATAACAGAAGGTAGATATCATCAAGTAAAACGTATGTTTGCGGCGGTAGGAAATAGAGTTATAGGTTTACACCGAGAGCAAATTGGCGCACTTAAATTAGCTGAACTAGCACCGGGCGAATGGCGTAACTTAACTGAAGATGAAGTAACGTTATTTCAATAATTAATTGTTAATTTTTGAACAGAGTTAATTCGGTGAAGATTAAATCATATCCTTGATTATTCTGAGTTAAGTCTTCTAGTTAAGTCTTCTAGTTAAGTTCACAGTCGCTAAATATTGTAGTAGCTAAATTTTACTTAGAAGCTACTACATGTTTAACAATTTACATCGCCAAACATGGATTACTTAGCTTTATTTGACGCATTAAATTTAGCTAATTGCTCTTCAGTCGCGGGTAACTGATGTTTTTCTTTCCACTCACTATAAGGCATGCCGTAAACTTGCTCGCGGGCTGTATCAATATCAACATCAACGCCTAGCTTTTCAGCTTCCGCTACCGTCCATTTACTAAAACAATTTCGACAAAACCCTGCTAAGTTCATTAGCTCTATATTTTGCACATCTTTACGTTCATCTAAGTGAGCTAATAAGCGACGAAAGACGGCTGCTTGAATTTCAATTTCTTTATTCATGGGGATCCTGTTTAATGTTTAGGTAAGGTTTTTTGGTAATATCGATATGACCCAGGTGCAATTTTATTTTGCTTAGTTGTTATGTCTACACTTCTTTGTTTATTTATACTACCGATTGATAGCGGGCTTATGGCTAAGTTTTCTAACCAATTACTACCCTCGATCATGGCAATAGGGGCGGGTGTAACCGCTAAGGCGCTATTGCTATCAAATTCAGGTAAAACTCTGCTGGCACTAAATGCAACTCTAGGTTTAATAGTTTCCTCACCGACACGTCCTCTTTGTCCCCAAGTAACAATATAATCTTGACTGGTTATACTATTAGCGGTTGGTTGATTGATGATTGCAACATCGCGAAATACTTGAAAGCGACTTTGCATCATTAATTCTTCAAACAACATCGCATAATCTTCACGAAGACTTGAATAAGCATAAAAGTCAGTGGCAGTATCAGGACTAAAGAAACTTTGGATGTCCAGAGGTTGATAAGATTTTTGCGCCGCAGTAGCTAACTCACCAGAAAAACTAACTTGCGCTAAATCTCGCATTTTTTGGCTTTGTAATGGCAAGGAAACTGATAATTGATCTGATTCAAAGTTGGTGCTTGTTGCTGCGTCTAGTATGCGAGTTTGTGCATTGTGAGTAAACCACTCAGTACTTGGGAAAAAGTCATTTGCATGCGCAAGTTCGTGGTATAAAAGCGAAGCTAAACGATAAAATCCATCATTGCGGGTTCGGGTTACTCTTTGCTCTTCATTAAAAGAGCTTGTGGCATACTGGTTATTCTTTACATAACGCCATGGCATGGAAAACTGAAGGTCGTTACCAAAATCGGCACGAAAATCAGGCGCCTCGTTGATGGTGTCGCGCTCTTGTGGCGTTAACCAAAAGTTTTCGGCATCTAAATAAATTGCACCTGTTGCAGCCCAATAAAAAGAAGGGCGTATATCATAAGAAATAACAATGGCGGTGGTTGCCCGAAGTAATCGTTTAAAGTCATTATTATTATCATTGTTAACGAGGAAGTCTTTAAAGCGATCTCCCATCCATTGATGTGATACCACAACTCGGTCCATAATATTGCTTACTGAAAGCGAGATACTTTCTTGAGCCAGTAAGGGTAAGCTAGCTAAGGTACAAGAGCTACTTAAGGTGTTACTATAAGTACAATTGACCAAACTTTGAGCATAAGGACTGTTACTATTATAGGGAAAAACGCGTGCAGTTCGCTCATCAAAATAGGCATTACTTGCTATTGCTGATGCTGGCTCCACTAAAATAGCCACATGATCAGTAAAGTTTTGTTCACCATCAGATGCAGAAATTTTAAAACTAAGTAGCGTGTCTTTATTTACTTTAGGCGCATTGAAAAATACCGCTAAATTACCCTGGGTATTTGTTTCACTGAAATTGACATTTGGTCCTGAAATCTGTTGCCACTGCAATGTGCTAGCCACTATAGATGCGTCGAGAGTTGTGCGTAATGACACTTTATTTTCACTTAATACCGCATGACTTAGACGTGCGGCAATTTTATTTGATGTGTTACTGATATTGATTGTTTGGCTTAATGTTTGGTTTGCGCCATCATTAACTGAAAAATTGACAGTAAAACTGTAATCACCTGGTGTGTTTGGGGTAAAGGCAATGACTTTAGCGTTTTTAGCCAATAAGGTAACGTTTTTACCCGCAGTTTGTTGCCAGTTAATATTACTGAGCTTGTCGTTAGGGTAAAATAATATTAGCTCGACACTTTGCTCAGTCAATAAGTTAGTGTCAATAACGACTATCGTATTGGTATTGGTATTCGTATCTGCATCCACATCAGTTGATGTGTTTTTATTTGAATCGCTATTACAGGCACTCAAAGCTAACCCTGTTATTATTATAAGAGAATAAATGGATAGTTTATTGATGCAATAGTTCTTATACGCCATTATATTCTCCCCAATAATTATTAATAACAGTTGTCAGGCTTTATTTATCTTCCTTCTTTTTTCTGATACTAAGACCGAGCTCTTGTCCTCTATATTTTGCATAATAGCTACAGCCTAAAAACATAGTTGAGGCAAAAATTAACTCTAGTATTGCCCAAATTCTATCGCTTGGTAATACCCATAGTGTGGTTAAACTGTGTAGAAAATAAATAAGCACAATAAAATTTGCCCACGCATAGGTAAACGGGTTGCCTTGTAATAGGCCTTTTAACGGAAATAGTAGCGGTAATATAAAAAGTATTAGAGTTGTTGAAGTACTTAAACTTTCGCTAGGGGATAATACTAATAACCATAAAGGCATAAAAAAAAGTAAAGAAAAATAGCCGAATAGTGCCATTTTTTTTAAATTTTGGGTGGATATTTTTTGTTTGTTCATTTGTTTACTCTTACCTATTAAATTAGCATAACGCTAAAACATTTTCGGGTGGACGACCAATAATGGCGCGATTACCATCGCTAACAATGGGTCGCTCAATAAGCTTAGGTGTAGTGACCATAGCATTAATTAATTGCTCGTCACTTGCATTTGCTAAAGCTTGCTCTTTGAATTCAGACTCTTTTACCCGCATCATATCGATAGGCTTACACGAGAGTAGTAATAAAAGCTTTGTTATTTCTACTTGTGTGAGTGGCTGCTTAAGGTATTCAATAACGGTCAGTTCTTTAGTAGAGTTTTGTTGTATTAACTCAAGTGTTTGACGGCTTTTAGAACATCTTGAATTGTGGTAAATAGTTAACATAGGTGTGTTTCTTTTAGTAAATTTTAATAATTAATGGTGAATACGTATAGCCGTTCCAGCTGGATCATGCCTCTTCAAGTGGAGCGGATATATATTTGGCTATAAGCGTTTTAACTTATTCTCTTGTTCTTGAAATTGTAAAATACGCGCTTTAATGCGTTTTTGAAGTAAGGGTTGCTCTTCTACTAAATTATAACTGGTTTGTAATTCATCAACCGCTTTACTATAGCCGCCTAACAACGCAAGTACTTCAGCTTTAGCGGTATGCATTAAACCTATTTTTCCTTGTTTTCGATAAACGGTGGTTAATATATCATAAGCAATGAAATTATCAGGATTAACGAGTAAAAAATCTTGTAATACTGTAGCTGCTTCCTGATAGTTGCCAGCGCTTAATAACGCGTTGCTGTAGTTTAAGCTGATTACCTGATTGTTAGGCATATACAAAGCTAAGTTGGCCAACATAGTTAAGGCTTTGTCATACTCTTTCAACCCCAAATAAACATCGGTAAGTACATCGATATAAAACAGGTTATGTTTATCTTGCTTTTGTAAAGATTCAAGCAGTTCTTTGGCTGACTGATATTGTTTATCTTCAAAATAAGATATTGCTAAGCCATAGTTAGCTGCTGCTTTTAGTGTGTACTTTTTTTTATCCAATTGTTGTTTGAAGTAACTTATATTATCTTTTGGTTTACCTTGATAACGTGCTTGAATTCTAGATTTAGCTAATTCAAATGATAAACTTGGGGCTAACTGCCTAGCAGGAAAATTGTGCGCACGTTGTCTGGCATCGGCAATACGAGACTCAGGCAAAGGGTGAGTTAATAACATTGCAGGGGGTTTGCTTGCATAGCGGTATTTTTCTGACATTTTACTAAAAAAACTGGGTGCCCCTTGAGGATCAAAATTACTGTTTGCTAATAGTGCAATGCCAACTCTATCTGCTTCTTTTTCATTGCCACGGGTATAGTTGATACTGGCTTGTTGTGATGCTGCCATAGAAGCGCTTAATGCCGCCATACCAACAGTCGGATTGACTAATGTTAATAATATTCCTGATAACATTCCTGCCATTGATAATGTTTGGCTTCTGCTCTGAGATTCTAATCGGCGTGCTAAATGACGTTGAGTGACATGAGAAATTTCATGAGCAATAACAGAGGCAAGTTCACTTTCATTATCTGCTGTAGTTAATAAACCACTATGAATACCCACATGACCACCGAAAAAAGCAAAGGCGTTGAGTTCATTGTTATTGATTAAAAAAAACTTAAAAGCGTAATTAACATCCTGAGCGTTTTTAACCAGTTGATTACCCAAATGATTAACGTATTCGATCAGTACAGGGTCTTGAATTATCGGTTGGCTAGCGCGTAGTTGGCGCATCATGGCTTGACCTATTTGTCGTTCTTTGTCTAAAGAAAGGACACTAACGCCTGAAATACCTATTTCAGGCAGTTTATTTTTATTATTCTGACCAATGGCCTCAACATTAAAAGAACAGGTACTTGCTATCGCTACGGTTAATGCACAAGCAAGAGAAAATGACTTAATATTAAACAATATGGCTTCCTGTTATTAAATAAAGAGCATGAAAAATAAAGATAAAAGAGAATACGAAAATAAAAACTTAACTCTCAGAAGGCTCTTGAATGAGTTCACTACTTAGTATGTTGCCGTTTCTTCGATCAATTTCTTGATAGAATCTGGCAATGCTATAACCTTCGACCTCTATAAGCTCAAAAGATTCGGATAATATTTTAATTAATTGCGCAACGCGATAATAAGCATATTTAACTAAAGCTAAGTCTGCTTCATCACCACTTTGATAGGCGAATATTGAAAAGGCGACTAAGTTATTTATTCTAAAAAGTATGCCCATGCTTTCAGGTAGCCATAGTTGAAATGGGCTATTATGCTCTCGTATCAACGCATGACTAATGCGTTCTCCATCTACTACAGGACAACAAAGCAACTCATAACCTATCTCATTATAATTATGGCGTAAAATCAATTTTGGTCTAACCTTTACCCGTATTTTACCATCACTATCTCTGTAGCCATTCAGTGCTGATAAATTCCAGGTGTTTCGATCTAAAATAGTCTTATAGGCGCTATCAAAACCATGAGATAAAATACCATCTAGGTCACTTAATGACGAGGAAACTAAACGATAGATTGTTGGAACATCACCCCAACTTAATTTTTTTTTAAGCGCGTTAATCTCTTTTAAGTTAGGATTTTTAGACAAGCTACTCATTTAGTTTTATTTCCTGCTATTTTAATGGCATTACTTAATATAGTATGTGAGCGATAATTGTCTCAGATTACCTTGATAAAAAAAAGGTATATGTAAGAAATATAAAATGATCTTTGAATATGATGCCAGTGACGAAAAATGTCCTTTGCCATTGGTTAACTTACGTTTACTTTTAAAAAAAATGCAAAAGGGTGATCGTTGTATTTTAACCATTGCGGATAAAGGGTCAATTGACGATATCCCCAAACTACTTAATAAGCTAGGTTACTTTTATAACCAAAGTCTTATTGACAATGGTAGGGTTAAAATTACCCTATCAAGTAAATAGAGTTCACTTCAATAGTAAAATAGGATAGCTATGCTTAATTTGTTCCGCAATTGGTATACCCGTAAATTTTCAGATCCTCATGCGGTAACATTAGTGGTGATTTTGGCGTGTTCATTTTTATTTATTGCCTTATTTAGCCAATTACTTATGCCGGTGTTGGTTGCTATAGCGATAGCTTTTTTATTAGATTTACCGGTAAATAAAATAGTAAACCTTAACGTATCTCGTACGGGAGCTACTGTGTTAGTTGTCGCCGCTTTTGTCGGTATAACGCTAATTTCAATGTTAGGGCTAATGCCTATTATCTGGCAACAAAGTAGTAGTTTACTACAAGAAGTTCCTGATATGATCTCCAAAGGTCAGCATTATTTATTAACGTTACCAGAACAATACCCCGATATTATTCAGGCATCGCAAATAGAAACCTTTATTGCTGCCGTTAAAGATAAGCTGCTTGATTGGGGCGAGTTAGCGCTAACTGCCTCTTTAAACTCTATATCTGACCTAGTTGCATTAATGATTTATCTTATTCTAGTGCCATTAATGGTATTTTTCTTTCTTAAAGATAAAAGTGACTTATTGGCTAGCATTGCTATTTTTTTCCCGAAAGAGCGCCGTATGGCAACGCAAGTTGGTAAGGAAATGAATCAGCAAATAATGAATTATATTCGCGGGAAAGTGATTGAGATTTTAATCGTTGGTATTTCAACAACGATTGCTTTTATTTTTCTTGATTTACAATATGCCGTTTTATTAGGGGTATTGGTTGGTTTGTCAGTATTAGTGCCTTATGTTGGTGCTACCATAATTACTATTCCTGTCTTTTTAGTTGCCTTGTTTCAATTTGGTTATAGTAACGAGTTAGGCTACGTGATGCTGGCTTATGGTCTTATTCAAGCAATTGATGGTAATGTTATTGTGCCTTTACTGTTTTCTGAAGCAGTGAACTTGCATCCCGTTACTATCATAATAGCGGTTATATTTTTTGGCGGATTATGGGGCTTTTGGGGCGTGTTTTTTGCTATTCCATTAGCGACGTTAGTGAAAGCGGTTATTAATGCCTGGACTTCTACTACGCAGACAGAGCTAGAAGCACAAGTTTAATCTGACTTTAGAACCTTAAAGTCAAAATTCAAAATTCAAATTTTAAGATTAAAAGATGATACGGTAAGTACAAGTTAGTTTATAGCTTCAGAAGTAAATAAGCGCTTTAGTTATAAGCAATGATATGAGACGTACTTTTGTGAACTACCCCGCGACTAAAGATCAC